>NZ_JBIUVJ010000004.1:199217-325560 GCF_044742875.1 Pseudomonas sp. NPDC087817 | reverse complement strand
GCACAACAACAATATAACAAAACACTAATCACTAACTATCATGTAGTCGTGTTGAATAACTGCTACGCAATAGCGTCACAACGAGGAGAAGCAGCGAAAACCGGGAGGCTCCTTGACGACATTTTCAGTGTCGACCACAAGCGTCTTGAGAATTTTCGCCAGCGCTTCTCGTCCTTGTACTGGACGTTCGGGCCAGGTCAGCTTCTTCAATCTGCCTTGTGGGCAGCGTGTATCCGGAAAAAACAACTCGGCGGTCAGACGAGTTTGCTCAAGCGTGTTACCAAATGTTCCCGATCGGGGAACGTCTTCATCATGCAAAAGCAAAACGACGCCGTCAACGGTTTTGTAGTGATTATTTTTGAGCACTACATATTGTCGGACAAAGCAGTTCTGGAATGAGAAAGGATCCGTTCAGGCAACGGAAAAGGGCGCACACAGAACGTAGAACGTGCACGGATAACCGTCCACTTCACGCTGCTGCTGAGTGAATTCGCCGCCGCTCAATGCAGGGATCAGCCCGGCCCAGAAGCGCTGTGCAGGCCGGTTGGCGTCGATATGGAAAATTTGCCACTGACCTGGGATTTTGCTCAAGAGGGCAGAGACGACAAACTGCGCGACGCCTTGGCCACGAAAGCGCCGCGTGAGGAAGAAGTAGCCGATGTTGTGCTCGGCGCCGGCGATGTGGGTTGTGTCGTCTACGGTGACGAAACCGGCGAGTTCGCCGTCGACGCGAATCAGGAAGGGTCTGGTTGCCGGATGGCGCCAGTAATCGTCCTTGGGCTGGATGCTGAAGAAACCATGCTCGGCCAGCTTCAGGGGCAGCCATTGGCTGAAGTCGTACATGTAGAACTGCATCAGGTTTTCAATGGTTTGCAGTTTATCGCGTTGGGCGGGCTGCAGTTCGATGGTGGGCATTAGGATCAACTCCGGCAAAGGCATCACATCAGTGTGGACTCAAGACCCTTTGTCACAGGATACGTCGTCGCTACCTGGCGGTGCGTTTGGTTGTGCCGGTAGTTTTGCTGCGGGTCGATTTGCGCTTTTTCTTCCACGGTGCAGCCGCTTTGCCGGCAGGTGGCGGGCCGCTGATGGTCAGGCTCAGGCCGGAGCAGCGGGTCACTTGTTTGCTCATCCACGCCGCCTGTTTGGTGACGAACTCTTCCAGACTCATCTCGCCGCTCTGCACCATGTCCAGTGCCTGTTCCCAGATCGCCGTGGTGCCCGGGTCGGCGATTGCACGGGGCACGGCGTCGATCAGGCTGAAAGCAGCAGGCGTGGCGGCGAGCGCCTTGCCGTTTTTCACCAGATAGCCGCGATCCAGCAAACCCTGAATGATCGACGCACGGGTGGCTTCGGTGCCGATGCCGGTGGTGTCCTTGAGTTTCTGTTTGAGCAGTGGATCCTCGACCAGTTTGGCGACGTTCTTCATCGCCTTGATCAGATCACCCTCGGTGTAGGGTTTAGGCGGCTGCGTCCACAAATCCTTGAGCTTCACACCCGCGACGGCGCACTCGATGCCCTGGCTCAGTGTCGGCAATGTTTGTGGCGCTGGAGCCTCACGACCCTTGGCGGGGGCGAGAGCCTCGGGCAAGGCGCGTTTCCAGCCCGGTTCAATGATCTGCTTGCCGACCGCGCGCAGGGCTTCACCGGCGCAATCGAAATCGGCCTGGGTGCGATCGTATTCGTGGTTGGGCAGAAACTGCGCCAGATAACGCGCGCGGATCAATGTGTAAACCGCACGGTGCTTGCCGCTCAGCCGCTCAAGATTTTTCGCGGCGGCGGTGGGGATGATGCCGTGGTGCGCGCTGACCTTGGCGTCGTTCCATGCCCGGGAACGGCGCTGCGGGTCAAGAAAACCGTTCAACGCCTCAAGGCTTGGGTCGGCCTGCCGCAGCGCCTCGAGAATCCCCGGTGCCTCGCTGTGCTGACTCAGGGGCAGAAAACCGCAATCGCTGCGCGGATAGGTGACAACTTTGTAGGTCTCATAAAGCGCCTGGGCGATGTCGAGGGTCTCCTGCGCGCCAAGGCCGAGTTTCTTCGAGCAGACTTCCTGCAAGGTGCCGAGATCGAAGGGCAGGGGCGCCACTTCGCGCATCCGCTCGGTGCGCAGTTTCACTACTCGCGCACTGGCGGCACTGCTGATGGCCGCTGCCGCTTGTTGCGCCAGTGCCTGATTCAGGCAGCGCTCCTGATCGTCACAAGCATCCGAAGGCGCCCGCCACTGCGCGGTAAACGGCGTCCCTTCATGCAGCAATTCCACATCGATCGCCCAAAATGGCACCGGCACGAAATCGGCGATGCTGCGATCACGATCCACCACCAGGCGCAATGTCGGCGTCTGTACCCGACCGACCGGCAACACACCTTGATAACCCGACTGCCGGCCGAGAAGGGTGAACAGGCGACTCATGTTCATGCCGATCAGCCAGTCCGCCCGCGAGCGGCCGAGTGCCGAGTGATACAGGCTGAAGGTCTCGGCGCCGGGTTTCAGCGCGGCCAGTGCCTTGCGGATCGACGCCTCGTCGAGCGCCGACAACCACAGTCGGCGGATCGGTCCGCGATAACGGCAGTGCTCGACCAGTTCCCGGGCGATCATCTCGCCCTCACGGTCGGCGTCGGTGGCGATGATCAGTTCGCTGGCCTCGCCAAGCAGGCGTTTCACCGCTTTGTACTGGCTGGCAGTGCGCGGTTTGACGGTCATTTTCCATTTGTCCGGAATGATCGGCAGATCCGCCAGCACCCAGCGCTTGTAGCGGGCGTCGTAGGCATCTGGCGGTGCAGTTTCCAGCAGGTGGCCGATGCACCAGGTCACCGTGACGTCCGTTCCCAGCCAGCAGCCGTCGCCGCGACGTCTGGCGCCGAGCACGGCCGCAATGTCTTTGGCCTGGGAAGGTTTTTCACAGAGGTACAGCCGCATAACCACCATCGTCGATCAATGTCCGCAGAGGTGCACAGAATGGCCGCAGTTGGCGCCACGGGCAACTTTTATCTGTATGGATATACAGATAAAAAGAGTTGCGGGAAATGACGGGTAATTCGGGGGCACCGCACAGCGCTATCGAGAAATTGATTAGTACCCGGTTTGCAGCTGTGTCAGGTTTTTTGGCGATTCACAAACGCGAGTGACAGGACGATCTCGCCAGGAGATCGCCGTGGTCTGTCGACACTGACTACTCAGAAACAAGGAAGTCCACCATGGCTCAAGCCAAAGCGAAAACCAGCAGCGCCTACGATGAAATCAACACCTTCAGCCACTTGTATGACCGTGGTGTCGGGCTGGTCAATGGCAAACCGTCGTTCACCGCCGATCAGGCCGCTGACGAAATCCTGCGCAAGAACCTGGCGTGGGGCGACAAGAATGCTGACGGCAAAATCGACCTCAGCTACACCTTCCTGACCGAGAAACCCGCGAACTACAACCCGAAACTCGGTAACTTCAGCGAGTTCAGCGCCCTGCAAAAGGCGCAAGCCGTGTTGGCCATGCAATCCTGGGCCGATGTGGCCAAGGTCTCGTTCACTGAAGGCAAGGGCGGCGACGGCCACATGACCTTCGGCAACTACGACGTGAGCACGGGCGGCGCTGCGTTTGCTTACCTGCCGAGTGGCGGCAGCTACGACGGTCAGTCGTGGTATCTGATCAACGATCAATATCAGGTCAACAAAACCCCTGGCACCAACAACTACGGGCGCCAGACCCTGACCCACGAAATCGGTCACACCCTCGGCCTGTCACACCCGGGCGCCTACAACGCCGGCAATGGCAGCCCGACCTACAACGACGCCAAATACGCTGAAGATACCCGTGGCTACAGCCTGATGAGCTACTGGAGCGAAGCCAACACCGACCAGAACTTCAGCAAGGATGGCAGCGGTGCGTACGCGTCGGCGCCGTTGCTGGACGATATTGTTGCGGTGCAGAAACTCTACGGCGCCAACTATGAGACTCGCGCCGATAACACCACCTACGGTTTCGGTTCCAACGCCGGGCGCGATTTCTACAGCGCCACGTCGGCGTCGTCGAAACTGGTGTTCTCGGTGTGGGACGGGGGCGGTGATGACACCCTGAATTTCTCCGGTTTCACCCAGAACCAGAAGATCAACCTCAATGAAGGCTCGTTCTCCGATGTCGGCGGCCTGGTGGGCAACGTTTCGATTGCTTACGGTGTGACCGTGGAGAATGCGGTGGGCGGTTCGGGCAATGACCTGCTGATCGGCAATTCGGCGATCAACCATCTGTTCGGCGGTGCCGGCAACGACATCCTTTACGGCGGTGGCGGCGCGGATGTGCTGTGGGGCGGCGAGGGTGCAGACACTTTCGTGTTCGGCGCGGCCAGCGACTCGACCAACAACCAGCCGGACTGGATCATGGATTTCAAAAGCGGCCTGGACAAGATCGACCTGTCGGGCATTGCCGAGTTTGCAACGGGTGCGGCTACGCTGAACTTCGTCAGTAATTTCACCGGCCATGCCGGCGATGCGATCCTGACGTACTACGCGCAGCACGGTCAGACCGGGCTGCTGGTCGACCTGACCGGGCAAGGGCAGGTTGATTTTGCCGTGGGTGTGGTGGGGCAGGCGGTGGCGACTGACATTGTTGCCTGATGCCTGAAGCGCGGCCCTCACCTAACCCTCTCCCAGTGGGAGAGGGGACCGATTGGGGAATGCTGAAGACATACGCCGACCTGATAGCACATCGCTGAATCGATAATCGAAGAAGCACTTTCAGGTCGGTGTAGAACGAAAAGACACCTCGGTAGGCTCCTTGGGGTGAGGGGCTTCTGGCCGTTCGGCTGCAAAATCGCCCTGACCTGACCCTATGGGCTATACCTGAACCGGTCTCTTTGCCGTATTCAGGAGAAACCCATGAAAAGCTCCGGTCCCAGCCCTGTCATTACCCTCGAAGAGCTCCCAGGTTGCCTGCTGGTGAAGTTTCACGGCATCCAGGTCGCTGCGTCTTCCCACGTACTGGTGCTCAACGAGGCCAACTATCCGCCGGTGTACTACGTCCCCCGCGAAGACATCGACGAAAAATATTTCGCCCGTACCGACCACACCAGTTACTGCCCGTACAAGGGCGATGCCAGTTACTTCAGCCTGCAGGTGCCGGGTCATGAGGGCGCGAATGCGGTGTGGACTTATGAGCACCCGAAAGTGTCAGTCAAAGACATCCAGAACTACGTGGCGTTTTATCCGGACCAGGTGAAGTTCGAGGTGATCAAGGCTGACGCCTGACCTCAACCAACGTGTGGCGAGGGAGCTTGGTCCCTCGCCTCAGGTAAGCTCAGTTCTTGTCCAGATCGATATTCTTTGTCTCGCGCAAACAGATCATTCCCACCACCAGGCTCACCCCGGTAATCAACACCGGATACCACAGCCCATAGAAAATATCCCCGGTGTACACCACCAGCGCAAACGACACGGTTGGCAGAAAACCGCCAAACCAGCCGTTGCCAATGTGGTACGGCAGGGACATCGAGGTGTAGCGAATACGCGTCGGGAACAGCTCGACCATCAGTGCGGCCAGCGGGCCGTAGCACATGGCGGAGATGATGATCAGCGCCACAATCAGCGCGACGATCATCGGCTTGTTGATCTGCTGCAAATCGGCCTGTTGCGGGTAGCCGGCGAGGGTGATTGCGCCGCGCAAGGCCGCTTCGTCGAAGCCGTCGAGTTTCACATCGCCCACGCTGACTTGCACAGCGCTGCCGGCCGGCGCGGCGGCGCTGGAGTAGGGCAGGCCTTGCTTGACCAAGAAGATTTTGACCTTGTCGCACGGGCTGTCGAATTTGGCTTTGCCCACCGGGTCGAACTGGAACGTGCAGGTGGCCGGGTCCGCCAGCACCGTGATCGGTGCCTGACGGCTGGCCTGATCGATCGCCGGGTTGGCGTAATGCGCCAGGGATTTGAAGATCGGGAAGTACAGCGCTGTCGCCAGCAACAGGCCGAGCATCAGCACCGGTTTGCGTCCGACCTTGTCCGACAGCCAGCCGAAGAAAATGAAGAACGGCGCACCGATCACCACGCTGATGATCAACAACGTGTTGGCCACCGCCGGGTCCATTTTCAGGAACTGGGTGAGGAAGAACAGCACATAGAACTGCGCTGCGTAGAAGGTCACCGCTTGCCCGGCGTTGATGCTGAACAGGGCGATCAGCACCACTTTGAGGTTTTCCCATTTGCCGAAGGATTCGCGGATCGGCGCCTTCGAGGTTTTGCCTTCCTCTTTCATCTTCAGATACGCCGGCGATTCGTGCAGGCTCAGGCGAATCCAGGTGGAAATGCCCAGCAGCACAATCGACAGCAGGAACGGAATCCGCCAGCCCCACACTTCAAATTGGTCGCCAGTAAAGTAACGGCAACCGAGCACCACCAGCAGCGACAGCAGCAGGCCGAGGGTCGCGGTGGACTGAATCCAGCTGGTGTGGAAGCCGCGCTTGCCGATCGGCGCGTGTTCCGCCACATAAGTCGCGGCACCGCCGTATTCACCGCCGAGGGCCAGGCCCTGAAGCATGCGCAGCACCACCAGAATGATTGGTGCAGCGATGCCGATGCTGGCGTAGGTCGGCAACAGGCCGACGCAGAACGTCGCTACTCCCATCAGGATTATCGTTGCGAGAAAGGTGTATTTACGCCCGATCATGTCCCCCAACCGACCGAACACCAGTGCCCCGAACGGCCGCACGATAAAGCCTGCGGCGAACGCCATCAGCGCAAAGATGAACGCCGTGGTGTCGTTGACCCCGGCGAAGAACTGCTTGCTGATCACCGCGGCAAGGGCGCCGTAGAGGAAGAAGTCATACCACTCGAACACTGTGCCCAGTGATGAAGCGAAGATGACTTTGCGTGTATCCGGGCTGGTATCCGTGCTGCGCACGGCGTCCAGCGGCTGAGCGTGTTCTGACATATCGGTATCCCTCACAGTGATTGTTTTTGTTGTTCCACTGGTGTTGCGTGTCCGGGTGATGCGCGATGCCTTTGGTCTGCCGTAAAAACCTGTGGGAGCGGGCTTGCCCGCGATTGCGGTGGGTCAGCCAATTTCGATGTTGAATGTCATACCGTCATCGCGGGCAAGCCCGCTCCCACATTGGGACTGTGTACAGGTCCAGCCAGGATCAGTTGCGCCGCTTTCTCGGCAATCATCAGCGTAGGCGAGCAGGTGTTGCCCGAGGTGATGCGCGGCATGATCGAGGCGTCGGCGATGCGCAGCCCGGGGACCCCGTGCACACGCAACTGCGCATCGACCACCGCGTCGACGTCGTTGCCCATGCGACAGGTGCCGACCGGGTGAAAAATCGTCGTGCCGATTCTGGCCGCTGCTTCATGCAGTTGCGCTTCGCTTTGCAGGCTGTCCCCGGGCAAATACTCGACCGGTTTGAACGCGTGCAGGGCCGGCGCGCTGACGATGCGGCGGGTCAGGCGGATTGCATCGGCGGCCACGCGCAGGTCTTCGGGATGGCTTAAATAGTTGGGTTGAATCAGCGGCGCTGCTTGCGGATCCGCCGAGCGGATTTCTATGCGCCCCCGGCTCTGCGGACGCAGATCGCACACCGAAGCGGTGAACGCCGGGAAGCTGTGCAACGGCTCGCCAAAACGCTCCAGCGACAACGGCTGCACGTGGTATTCCAGATTGGCGGAAGTCTGCTCCGGCCCGGAGCGGGCAAACGCACCCAACTGACTCGGCGCCATCGACAACGGCCCGCTGCGGTCGTACAGATAACGCAGGCCCATGCCCATCTTGCCCCACACGCTGCCGGCGATCTGGTTGAGGGTGCGGGCGTTTTCCAGTTTGTAGATCAGTCGCAGTTGCAGGTGATCCTGCAGATTGCCGCCGACCCCCGGCAGTTCATGAATCACGCCGATACCGAGGCGTTCCAGCAGTGGCCGCGGGCCGATCCCCGAGCGCTGCAAAATGCTCGGCGAGCCGACAGAACCGGCGCACAACACAATCTCCTTGCGCGCCTTGAAGCGTTTCACCTGGCCTTCGTGGCGGGCGCTGACTTTCGATGCGCGACCGTCCTCCAGCAGCACGCGATCCACCTCAACCCCGGTCAACACCGTCAGATTGGCGCGATTGCGCACGGGTTTGAGAAACGCCTTCGCCGCGTTCCAGCGCACGCCGGCCTTCTGGTTGACCTGAAAGTAGCCGCAACCCTCGTTGTCGCCCTGATTGAAGTCATCGATGCTGGCGATGCCGCTCTGTTCGGCCGCACTGCGAAACGCGTCCAGAATCGGCCACGACAAACGCTGTTGCTCGACCCGCCACTCACCCTTGGCGCCGTGAAATTCGGCGGCGCCGGCAAAGTGGTTTTCGCTTTGTTTGAACAAGGGCAGAACATCGTTCCAGGTCCAGCCCGGATTGCCCTCGGCTGCCCAGCCGTCATAGTCGCCAGCCTGGCCGCGCATGTAGATCATGCCGTTGATGGAGGAACAGCCACCGAGCACTTTGCCGCGCGGATAGCTCAGGGCGCGACCTTGCAGGCCGGGTTGCGCTTCGGTCTTGAAGCACCAGTCGGTGCGCGGGTTGCCGATGCAGAACAGATAGCCGACGGGGATGTGAATCCACGCATAGTTGTCGCGTCCGCCGGCTTCGAGCAGCAACACGCGCTGCTGCGGATCGGCCGACAATCGATTGGCCAGCAGGCACCCGGCAGGGCCGGCGCCGACCACGATGTAATCGTATTCATCAAGGGAAGTCTGCATTCCCTGACCTCGCTTTTTGTTTTTATTGTCGGACACTCTAGTTGTTAGCTTTCGTCAAAAGAATGTTAGTTTTTGCGCAGCCGCTGTGCGTTTTTAAACAGCCTTGACTGACCATAGCTGACAAGGACACCCCATGTTCGACTGGAACGACCTGCGGTTTTTTCTCGAACTGCAACGCAGCGGTCGCCTGCTCACCGCCGCCCGCCGCCTGAACACCACTCACGCCACCGTCGCCCGCCACATCGAGGCCATCGAAAAAAGCCTCGGCACCGCGCTGTTCGTCCAGCACGCCCAAGGCTACGAAATGACCCCGGCGGGGGAGGCGCTGCTCAAACACGCCGAAGCCATGGAGAACGTCGCGCTGCTGGCCCAGGAAGAAATCACTCAATCCACCGCCCCACTGGGCAAGATCCGCGTCGGCGTGACTGAAGGGCTCGGCGTCAAATTTCTCGCCAGCCGCATGATCGGCCTGTTTGAACGCTATCCGGGGCTGGAAGTGGAACTGGTCGCGGTGCCGCGTTTTGTCAGCATTCTCAACCGCGAGGCGGAGATCAGCATTCATCTGGAACGTCCGGCGGCGGACATGCTGGTCACACGCAAACTCACCGACTACCGCTTGGCGCTCTACGCCAGCCAAAGGTATCTCGACAACGCACCACCGCTGCGCAGCCGCGAAGACCTCGGGCGGCATGCGTGGATCGGCTATGTCGATGATCTGCTGTTCAGCCAGGAACTGATGTTCCTCAACAGCTTCTGCCGCAGCCCTCGCGTTGTGTTTCACAGCACCAGCGTCATCGCCCAGCAGGAAGCGGCACGCTCGGGATTGGGCATTGCGGTGTTGCCTTGCTACATGGCCGCCTCCGACCCGGATCTGGTTCCGTTACTGCCGGATGAAAGCATCGAGCGCAGTTACTGGATCAGCACGCGGCGCGAGTTGCACAAGTCGGTGCGGCTGCGGGTGGTCTGGGATTATGTCGTTGGCCTGTGCGAAGCAGAGCAGGGCCTGTTACGCGGGTAGTGCTAGCTGCATCAAAACCTGTGGGAGCGGGCTTGCCCGCGATGACGGACTGACATCTAACATCTGCATCGACTGATCCTCCGCTATCGCTGGCAAGCCAGCTCCCACAGGGTTCTTCGGTGTCGGGCAAATCCGGGCTTGAATAATATATGGATATCCGTATATTCGGCGGTCCATATGTACGGTGCGCCCCTGATGATCACGCCCCCCGAAGTCTTCAAAAGCCTGGCCGACGAAACCCGCGTCCGCGCCACCCTGCTGATCGCCGATCAAGGCGAACTCTGTGTCTGCGAGCTGATGTGCGCTCTCGACGACAGCCAACCGAAAATCAGCCGCCACCTCGCGCAACTGCGCAGCAATGGCTTGCTGCTGGATCGTCGTCAGGGTCAGTGGGTTTATTACCGGCTCAATCCAGATCTGCCGGACTGGGTTCACCAGATCCTGCAGGTGACGTCGAAGGCCAACGCCGACTGGCTCAAGGACAACGCTTCGCGCCTGCGGCACATGGATAGCCGTCCCGTCCGCGAAGCTGCGTGCTGCTGAACCCCAACTGCCAGGAATTTTCCAATGCGAGTCTTGTTCATGTGCACGGCCAACAGTTGCCGCAGCATTCTTTCCGAAGCCATGTTCAATCACTTGGCGCGCCCGGGATTCGAGGCGGTGAGCTCCGGAAGCTTCCCCAAAGGCCAGGTGCTGCCGCGCAGTCTTGCCACGCTGCAACAGGCCGGTATCTCTACCGATGGCTTATACAGCAAGGGCAATGACGCCTTTGAAAACAACCCGCCCGACATTGTCATTACCGTGTGCGACAAGGCCGCCGGTGAAAGCTGTCCCGTGTACTTCGGCCCGGCCCTCAAATCCCATTGGGGGCTGGAAGATCCGTCCGCTGTGATCGGCGACGATGTCACGGTGGATGCGGCGTTCCGTGCCACGCTGGCAATCATCGAACGCCGCTGTGCAACCTTTCTCGGGCTTCCTTTCAAAACGCTCAGTCGTGCTGAGCTCCAGCGTGAGCTGGATCGTATCGGCTCACTCTAAGCCGGAGGACATATGTCAGAACATCTGCCCAATCTTGACCCAACCCTGTTCGAAGGCTTGAAAACCTCAACTTCGGGTAAGCACAAACCGCGCATTCTGTTGCTCTACGGATCAACTCGCGAACGCTCATTCAGCCGCTTATTGGTGGAAGAGGCCGCACGGCTGCTGGAGCATTTCGGCGCCGAGACGCGCATCTTCAATCCGTCCGGTCTGCCATTGCCTGACGATGTCCCCGTCGACCACCCGAAAGTGCAGGAACTGCGCGATCTGGTGCTGTGGTCGGAAGGCCAGGTCTGGTGTTCGCCGGAGCGTCACGGGGCGATGTCGGCGGTGTTCAAGGCGCAGATCGACTGGATTCCACTGGAGCTTGGCGCGGTTCGCCCGACCCAGGGCAAAACCCTGGCGGTGATGCAGGTGTGTGGCGGCTCGCAGTCCTTCAACGTGGTCAATCAACTGCGCGTACTGGGCCGCTGGATGCGCATGTTCACCATCCCCAACCAGTCTTCGGTGCCGAAGGCTTACATGGAATTCGACGATGCCGGGCGGATGAAACCGTCGCCGTTCTACGACCGTGTCGTCGATGTAATGGAAGAACTGGTGAAGTTCACCGTGCTGCTGCGCGATCGTCAGGAGTTTCTGGTCGATCGCTATTCGGAGCGCAAGGAAAGCGCCGAGCAACTGATGGCGCGGGTCAATCAGCGGTCGATTTGAAGCTGCAGTTACGCGTTTCAGCTAGGGCGGTGGCTCGCGGGTGCTGCGCTGCGCCGAAGGGCGCGGCCCTCCGTCAGGGATCGACAACGTCGCCCGCAATCCGCCCTCGGCGCGATTGATCAGCGTAATCCGCCCACCCAAGCGCGTTGCGATGGTGTTGACGATGGTCAGCCCCAATCCCGCCCCCTGCACGTTGCCACGGCTGTAGAACCGTTCAAACAACCGTGCCCGATCCGCCTCATCAATGCCCGGCCCCTGGTCTTCGACGCTCAAATGGCAGAAGCCATCGGCTTGCCTCAGCGTCACGGTGATCACACCGTGCTCCGGGGAAAAGTTCGCAGCGTTGGTTATCAGGTTGTTCAGGGCAATGTCGATGGCGGCAACACTGGCCATGACGTGGAACGGTTCGGCACTGTCCTCAAAGGCCAGTTCCAGACGCTTGCTCAGCAGCCACGGCGTCAGTTGCACGAGGCTGTTGCGCACGGTGTCGCTGAGATCGATGCGTTGCAGCGGCGGCGGATCGGGTTTGGGTTCCAGGCGCGCCATGGTCAGTAACTGGTTGACGAGGCGGCTGGTACGGTCGACGCCAGCGATCAGAAAAGCCAGCGAGTCGCGGCGTTCCTGTTCGGTACCGGCTTCCAGCAGGTTTTGCGCATGCACCCGCAGCACCGCCAGCGGGGTGCGCATTTCGTGGGCCGCGTCGGCGATGAAGCGGCGTTCGCGACCGAGCACTTCCTGGATCTGCGCGAGCATTCGGTTGAGCGCGGCCTGCATCGGTTCAAGTTCGCTGGGTAACGGTGTCAGTTGTAACGGCTCCAGTGATCCACTGTGACGCGCGCGCAGGGTCGCGGCCATGTTCGCCAGTGGCTTGAGCCCCCAGCCAATGGCGAGCCAGACCATCGCCGCCAGCATCAGACTGCCCAACACGTTCGGCCACAGCGTGTGGCGAACGATGCGGTCAACCAGGTCGGCGCGCACATCGTCACGCTCGCCGACCCAGATGCGCAGGTCGTTCTGTTTGTCTTCCAGCAGAAATGCGCGCCATTGCCGACCTTTCAAATCCACCACGTCACTGAAGCCGGGCAGGGTGGGCGGGGCGGTGAAGGAGGGCGCACTGGCGGTGTGTACCAACACTTCGCCTTTGGGATTCCACACCTGAAAGGCGATTTTGCTTTCGTAAGGATGGCCATCCACCCGTGGCTTGGCCTCGCCGAGGGCCTGATTGAACGCCTGATACAACTGCGTGTGCTCGGTACTCGCCATCGGCATGCGCATCACGCCTTGCAGCAGTCGGGCGTTCTGCGCCAGTTGCGCATCGTAGACTTCGGCAATTTCGTGGTTGCTGTCATGCAGGTTGAACGTACTGAGCACTGCCAGACCGGCCAGCAACAGGCCGATGATCAGCGTCAGCGTGCGACGGCGGATCGAGGTCATCGGCGCTCCTCCACCAGATAACCCACGCCACGGATGGTACGGATCAGGTCAGTGCTGAACTTCTTGCGCAGGTGATGGATGTGCACTTCCAGGGTGTTGCTTTCCGCCTCTTCATTCCAGCCGTAGAGCAACTGGATCAGTTGATCGCGAGTCATCACCCGGCCCGGCGGCGAGAGCAGTTCATGCAACAGCTGATATTCCTTGGGCGTCAGCGCCACGGGCTGGCCTTGATAACTGACCTGCTGGGTGCCGGGATTGAGGCTGATGCCGGCGTGCTCGATCAGCGCCTGAGCGCGTCCGGCACTGCGCCGCAACAGGGCGCGCAAACGCGCTTTGAGTTCGGCCAGATCGAACGGTTTGACCAGATAGTCATCGGCGCCGGCATCCAGCCCGGCGATGCGGTCTTCGGTGGCATCGCGGGCGGTGAGGATCAGCACCGGCAGATTCGAACCGCTGTCGCGCAGACGCCGCAGCACATCGAGGCCATCCATGCGTGGCAGACCGAGATCGAGCACCGCTACGTCGAAGGTTTCACTGAGCAGCGCATGCAGCGCGCTGCTACCGTCCCTGAGCCAATCGACGGTGTAGCCTTCGCGGCCCAATGCCTGATGAATGCCTTCACCGAGCGCTACATCATCCTCAATCAGTAATAAACGCACGCGGACTCCTGTCAGTCGAGTTTCTTGTTGACGTCCACCAGCAGGGCGGCGATTTCTTTGCGGCGCCCGGCGTCGGCACTCTCGCGGCCAGGGCGCGGTGCCGCTTGCAGGGCTTTTTGCAGCGCCTGTTTGGCTTCAGCGTAGCGTTTTTCACGGTAGAGGTGATCGCCCCAGAAGTACAGGCTGTCGATGCCGTCGGGATTGAGTTGCAATGCCTGTTTGAGCAGTTGCTCGGCCTTGTCGCTGTCACCGAAACCGATTGGCCAGCCCGGTACCCGGTCATACAGCGCGGCGAGGCTGGTGTAGGCCGAGCCTTGCAGGGCTTTGGGATCGAGGGTCAGGGATTTTTCCAGATCAGCCTTGGCTTCCTTGGCCTTGCCCAAGGCACCGAGCCCGCCCTCGGCACCTGCCCAACTGCTGGTGACGATGCCTTTCCAGATCCAGGCTTCAGCCACGTTCGGGCGTTGCGTGGTGAAGGCGTTGGTATCGGCAGACAGTTGTTCAAACGCGGCGGCGCGCTGTTTTTCCGCCACTTCATATTGGATGTGCGCCCAGTTCTGCTGGATGCCGCTCAGGCGCTGTTGATCAGCCGCATCCAGCGCCCAGACGCTTTGGCTGAGGGCACCGAGCAGCAGGCATGCGAAGACTTTTTTCATGGCTTGGGGGTCTCGTTGTCGGTTTTTTCGCTGAGGCGGCGGATCAGCGGCAACTGCTTGCGCAGACCACGATCAACCAGGTGTGGAAGCAGATTGTTGAGGCGCACGAAGAAACGTTCTGGCCAGCCCAGATACAGATCGCGACGGTCGCCGGCAATTGCGTGAATCACCGCCGAGGCCACGGTTTGCGGGTCATCGACGTTGGATTTCAAGGCATCGTTCAAGGCTTGCGCAGCGGCGCTGTTCATCGACGTGCGTGTAGCGCGGGGCGCGACATAGAGGACGCTGACGCGGGTGTCGGCCAACTCTCGACGCAGTGCTTCGGAAAACCCGCGCAGGGCAAATTTGGTCGCGCAGTAGCTGGCGTAACCGGGGTAGCCGATCGAGCCATAGGTCGAGCCGACGTTGACCACCATGGCGCTGTCGGCCTGCTTGAGCAGTGGCAACAGCAGTTTGGTCAGGCAGATCGGCGCACTGATGTTCACCGCGAGCATCGCGTTGATGTCGCTGTCATCGAGCTGTTCGAGCATGGCGAAGTGATTGACCCCGGCCGCGTTGATCAGCAGGTTGATGCCGCCGATGGCTTCGGCGGCGGCCAGCACTTTGCGCCGGTCGCTGAGGAAGGTCAGGTCGGCGGCGACCCAGCACAGATTTTGCGGATAACGCTCCAGCAGCGGCAGCAGCGCCTCCTGATGCCGGGCCACGGCCAATACCTGGGCGCCGGCAACGCACAAGGCACTGGCGATGGCCACGCCGATGCCGCCACTGGCGCCAGTCAAGACAACACGCGCCTCACGCAGCTGCATGTTGAGCCTCCGCGTCACGCGGCAAGCCACGGAACATGTCGGTGTACAGGCGATAGACGACTTTCGAGGCATGAATGACCGCCGCCTGATCTTGCGGGTCTTCCAGCCTGTTCATCAGTCGGCGGTAGGTCTGCATGTGCTCGATGTCCAGCGAGCCATGGGAACTCAAATAGCTGAACGCCGTTTCCGGCAGCGCCAGACGCTCACGAATGCTGCCCGCTGCATGGGTGGCCAAGGCAATGCTGGTGCCTTCAAGCACGTTGACCATACCGAACAGGCCTACCGGATTGCCCCGGGCGATCAGGTCGTAGAGGAAGCTGACCATCAACTCGATCGACAGCGACGGCTGACCATCGCGCACGGCGTCGCGGTCACCACCGCACGCGGCGATATCGTTTAACACCCACTGCTCATGGCCGTATTCGTCTTCGATGTACTCGCACACC
Organism: Pseudomonas sp. NPDC087817; assembly: GCF_044742875.1. Lineage (NCBI taxonomy): Bacteria > Pseudomonadati > Pseudomonadota > Gammaproteobacteria > Pseudomonadales > Pseudomonadaceae > Pseudomonas > Pseudomonas sp. NPDC087817. The sequence continues at coordinate 310,092 of NZ_JBIUVJ010000004.1, read as the reverse complement.
GCTTTGCGCAACCACTCCAGACGTGTCGGCAAGCGCGCGCCGCAAGCCATCATCAACGGCACCGTGTGGCGCACGTGGTAATAGGCCTGGGCGAGAAATGCCCGGTAGCTCTCAAGACTGACCTTGCCTTCCAGTGCATCAAGAATGATCGGCAGGTTGAACAACTCGTGGCGTTCCTGCTGTGTGGCTTCTTGCAGGGTGTCGAAAAAATTCATGATGCGGATTCCTCGGAAACGGCCGATGGGGTCAGTTGGTCGTGGTATTGCGCGACGATGGCGTCGCGACGCGGGCGGCCATTGGCGGTTAGCAGGCCATTGGCGGCGGTGAATGGCTGCGCTAGACGTGTCCAGCGATGGACCTGGGCGTAATCGGGCAAGGCTTCGTTGGCTTCGGCCACCGCAGCGGCCAGTTCCGCGTCACTGCAATCGGCGCGATGCGGCCAGAGCAGGGCATGGTTGTGCGGCATCGCCTCGCCGTAGACGAACGCCTGAGCGATGTGGCGGCGCTGGGTCAGCTCGGACTCGACCCATTCCGGGTTGACGTTGCGCCCGAAACTGGTGACGAACTGATGCTTCTTGCGACCCTTGAGATAGAGAAAACCTTCCGGATCGAACTCGCCCAGATCGCCGCTCGGCCACCACTCTTCGGCGTAGGGCGCATCGCCCAGATAACCCAGCAGCGGCGAGCCCTTGATCAGCACTTCGCCGTCCTCGGCCAAGCGCACCTCGACATGCGGCAGAGGTCGGCCGACACTCCCCGGACGCCGTGCACCGGGCCGATTGAGGCAGACCACCGAGGCGCACTCGGACAAGCCATAACCTTCATACACCGGCAGGCCGACCCGTTGCGCGCGGTGCAGCAGATCTTCGGAGACCCGTGCGCCACCGACCGCGGCGAAGCGCAGATTTTGTGGGTCGAAGGCTTTCTGTTCAGCGGCGCTGACCAGCATCAGTAACAGCTGCGGCACCAGAATCAGACTCTCCGGCGCGCGGCTGGCCAGATAGCCGAGCAGGCGTGGAATATCGACACCGCTGGCGCCCTGAATGCCGAGGGTTCTCTGGCTCGGCAGACTCAGCTTCGCACCGGCATACAACGCCGCATAACAGCCAAGGTTTTCCAGCAGAATCGCCAGTGGCAACAACGCCAGATGATGCTGCGGGCCGGTCGGTTCGCTGGCCTGATCCAGCTCACGCGCCACCCGCAACAAACTGTCGGCACTCAGGCAAACGCCTTTCGGTGTGCCGGTGGTGCCGGAGGTAAACGTCAGTTTGGCAGTGCCAGCGGGCAGGCGGCTCGGGCCGCTGAAGGTTCGGCACCAGAACTCGCCATTCTTCACGTAACCGGCGCCGAGCAATTCAGCTTCCAGCTCCGGCTCGGCAATCACCCGTTCAGCCTGGCTCAGCTCCAGACAATGCGCGCGTTGCGCCGCGCTGAAAAACGGCGGCAGCGTCACGCAGGTCAGGCCTTCGAACAGCACGGCCAGATCCCAGAGCATCGCGTCGACCCCGTTATCCAGCGCCAGTGCGACCACTTGCACGCGCTCGTCGCGCAAACGCTCCTGGCGATACATGACCTCGGCGTACAGAGTGGTGTAATCGATTTTCAGCGTGTCGCCCCACAGGGCAGTGGTGTTGTCGTTGCGCCCGGCATGGCTGCGCAAGGTTTCCTGAAAGCGTTGCAGTTCAAGCGACATGGAAAGCTCCTTCAATCGAAGTCGGCAATCCCAGCCGGTTAAACAGTCCGATATTGCGCAAATGGATAAACCCGGCGCGAATGTTGCCGACGTGAACCCAAGGTTTGCTTTCGTAATAACTGCCCCAATGTTGACGCTCGTCACCCAGTCGCTCCGGGTCGGCGGCGCACAATGTCACCGGTTTCAGACCTAAACGATGGAAGCTGTTGACCAACCCGATATTGCCGGTAAACGTCACCCACTCCAGACCACCCATGGCCAGCAAATAGGTGATAGCGATGATGCTCAGGCGCGCACTGCCGGTGTCGCTGGCCGCAAGGTTGCCGACCTCGACAATCGCTGCGCGATCCACCGCGCGATCTGCTGCCGCGCTGATCAGCGGCTCGATCGGCTCATCCAGATAGCGCTCCAGAAACAACGGCTCCAGATGCGCGCGGCGCACACCGGCCACCGCACACAGTTCACCGTCGCTGTTGTGCATGCCGAACAGTTCGGGCATGAAGTGGCGGATGTCAGCGCCGTGAGCTTTGCGAAAGCGTTGCTGGATAAACGCCTCGAACGACGTTCGATGGGCGTCGTCCGGCAAGGCATGGGTCAGCGTCATCTGCGGCGTCTCGGCCTGGCCGAAGTGCAGGGGCAGGGGGATGTTCCAGTCGAAATCGGGCATGGGCAGAACGCCTCCCTCATGGATTTGAGCGAAGTATCCGAGCCATTTCTTAACGAAGTCTGAAGGTGAAAAAAGGTTAATCTGCCGGCCGATCTTCAGACTGTCTTAAGACTCGCCGGGCAGGGTGACACCGTCGGTCAGCCCGGCCAAAGGAACGTGACCGTCGTCGCCATCGACCGTCACTCACGACAATCACGAGGCGCTACTTATGACCCGCGACAATGCCGCAAGCCGTTATGGAAAACTCTCGATCACGATGCACTGGCTGATGCTGGTGCTGTTCGTAGGTGTTTACGCCTGCGTTGAAATCAAAGGCTACATGCCCAAGGGCAGCGAAGCGCGAGGCCTGCTGATGGGCTTCCACGGCCTGTTCGGTGCGAGCATCTTCGCCCTGGTGTGGGTCCGCCTGCTCGGTCGCCTGACTCCGCGCCCACCGATCTCCCCCAAGCCTCCCGCCTGGCAGACCGGCATCGCGCACCTGACGCACCTGGCCCTCTATGGCTTGATGATCGCTACGCCGGTCCTCGCCTGGCTGATGCTCGCCGCCGGCGACAAGCCGTTCCCGTACTTTGGCTTTCATGTGCCTGCGCCTGTCGCCATCGATGCGGATTTCGCCAAACGCCTCAAGTACTGGCATGAATTGATCGGCAGCACCGGCTACTGGCTGATCGGCCTGCACGCGGTGGCGGGGTTATTCCACCACTATTGGGTGCGCGACAACACGCTGGTGCGCATCCTGCCCGGTCGCTCGGGCAACCGCTGAACCGCTAAAAGTGCAGGCGGGCTACCACAGGGGGCGTCGGTTCAGCGGACGAACGTTGCACAAACCTTCTAGCCGCACGAGGTCAACTGTGGGTTACTAGCCCCAGCCCACCACTCTGTAGCAAGCCATGAGCAACTGGATCAACCTCACCCACGACCGGGAAACCGGCATTGAAACCCTGCACGCGCATTTCGCCGGGCACGCGCACGCGTACGATCCGCACTGGCACGAAACCTACCTGATCGGTTTCACCGAGCAAGGCGTGCAGCGCTTCAACAGCCGCCGGGCGCGGCATGACAGCACGCCGGGCAAGGTCTTCATGCTCGAACCCGGCGACATCCACGACGGTGATGCGCCGAGTCCCGACGGTTTCACCTATCGCATGCTCTACCTGCAACCCACGTGGCTGGAACAGGCGCTGGACGGTTTACACCTGGGCCGTTTCGGCAGCGGTTTGCCGGGTATCGGCAGCGTGCTCAACGACGATCCAGAACTGGCCCGCGCAACCCTGTTTGCCTTCAATGCGCTGCATCAGCAGGATGTGCGCATGGTGCGGGACGTCGCGCTGGATTCTTTCCTGGAACGCCTCGCCAGCCATTTGTACCGACGGCCGCAACCCACAACGGCAACCCGCGCACCCTTGATCGCCCGACAAGCCCGGGATTACCTGATGGCCTATCACGAACAGGACATCAGTCTGCAAACCCTGGCAGAGGTCTGCGGCACCGACCGCTTCCGCCTGACCCGTGCGTTCAAGGCTGCCTATGGTTTGGCGCCGCATGCCTGGCTGATCCAGTTGCGCCTCAGTCGTGGCCGACAGATGCTCGCCGCCGGTGTGCAACCGGTGGACGTCGCCAGCAGACTCGGTTTCTCTGACCAAAGCCATTTGGGCCGCTGGTTTGTGCGCGCCTATGGCATCACCCCGGGTGCCTATCAACAGCGCGCTACAGGCATCATCCGCCGCTGAACAAACGTTCAAGACTGCCGCGCTCCGCAACCGCCACAGTAAGCCCTGACTTCCTAAAGGGCCGTGCCATGCTTGCATTCATTCTCTTCGCCTTCGTCGCCTCCATCACCCCGGGCCCGACCAACCTGATCGTCCTCAGCACCAGCGCCCGGCGCGGCTGGCGACCGTGTCTGCCGATCATTCTGGGCGCGGGCATGGGTGCCGCTTCGCTTGTATGGGTCGTCGGCGCCGGCGCCAGCACGTTGATGCTGCCCGGCGTGCGCCCGATCATCAGCGGCCTCGGACTGTGCTGGATGTTGTGGCTGGCGTGGCAGATCTTCACGGCCCCGGTCACCGACATCAATGCCGCCGCCGGGGAAGAAAAGGCTGAAATGGGCCTGATCGGCGCTGCACTGCTGCAATGGGTCAACCCCAAATCATGGTTCATGGCGATTGCCGTGATCAGCGTGTTCACCGCGCAAGGGCAGGGGTTGAATGCGCTGTGTCTGGTGTTCTTCGTGGTATCGCTGCCCTGCCTCGCGATCTGGGCACTGCTCGGCCGAGGGGCGGCGAGATGGCTGAGTAACCCGGCGCAGCTGCGCTGGCTGAACCGGATCCTCGCCGTGCTATTGGTGGTCTCATCCGCGACTGCGATCCTGCACAGCTGATCTTTGATCGCACGCAAAACCCCCTGTAGGCCTTCGCCTGCTCGCGATGGCGGTGGTTCAGTCAATATTGATATCAACTGAACAGACGCCATCGCGAGCAGGCTCACTCCTACAGGGTTTTGTGCAAAGTTTGAGTAATCGAAGCTTCAGCTTTTGAGCAAGCCTGCCGATGCAGTCAGCACGATTTCAATGGAAGCAGTCATGAACAAGGTTGTCACTTTACTCGCGCTTACGGCACTCATCTCCGGGTGTAAAACCCTTGGCGAACCTCAACTCCAATCCTCAAAGAATCAGCTCCCCGACGCTCGTTGTGTGTCCATCTACAAACAACCATCGATCAGCGCCAGAGAAGTCGAGGAAATTCGTTATCTCAGCCCCCAGTACGTCAACTGCGCAGTGGTGCTCGGCTTGATGTACGAGCATGGTCACGGCGTGGCGCAGGACTTTCCCAAGGCCAGAGGTCTTTACGAGTCGATGGTCGGCAGAGACCCCAGCGTCTATAGCCGACTGGGCGCCATGGCCGAAAACGGCGTGGGCGGGCCCGTCGATCTGGTGGCTGCCCGGGACTTCTATCAGCGCTCCGTGGTCAATCCCGGCCATGCCGACGCGGAGTTCAAAGTGGCCGAGTTCCTCGAGTTCGGCAAGGGTGGCCCGCAGGATCTGCAAGGCGCGCTGAAGTATTACCTCAGCAGTGCCAATGGCGTCGACGGCGCCTTGAGTGTCCTGCAACGTCTGCGCTCCCGAGGCGTAACGATGACCACCGCGCAACAAGCGCGCTACAACGAAATCTTTGAAAGCGACGTGCGCTATCGTTTGAGAAACAGGGCACTGGCCATCGAAGAAACCTTGAAGAGAGAGCGAATGACCGCGCGCGACAGCCAACCGGTGACGGTGCAACTGGAAGGCATCCCCGGTGTGCCGGTGCCGACGATCTCACTGGTGCAAAGCTCCGGGAATAGCGCTGTCGACCAAAAGGTATTGCAGGGCTACGCTGATTACCGATTCCCTGCCGAGCCAATCCTGCCGCCGGAGCAGAAAACCTACTGGATCAGGTCCACCGTCATGACCGACGGCAAGACTGATCTGCAGAGAATGGCAGAACTCATTTCGAAGTAAGCGAACAACCCGGGCCACTTGCCGGATTTGCCTCTCGCGTCCACTCTATGGCTTGCCGACAAGGAGCGTCCGCCGACCCTCCGTCGCGATCCCAGGGAGCTTGCAGCATGAGCGAAGACAACAAAGTAAAAGGCCCGGCGTCGTACTTCCCCTCCATCGAAAAGAAGTACGGCCAACCCATCGACCACTGGCTGAACCTGCTCGCCAGCATCACCGACAAGAAACACATGGAACTGGTGGCGTGGCTCAAGGACGAACACGGCATGGGCCACGGCCATGCCAACGCACTGGTCGCGCATCATCTGGCGGCCAGCAAAAAGTGAGGGCAGGGCAGCGATGAACTTCACCCACCGACCCGTGCTCGCCGAAGACGTCAAAACCGTCTGCAGCTTTCCCCAAGGCGAACAAGAGCTGTTTTTCATGTTCCCGAAAGCGCACTTTCCGTTGACGGAAGAACAACTGCACACAGCGATCAGCCAACGTTTCGACTCGAGCATTTTCGAGGCGGATGGATCAGTCGTCGGCTTCGCCAATTTCTACCGCGCCGAACACAACGGCATCTGCTGCATCGGCAATGTCATCGTCGCGCCAAGTGCCCGTGGCAAAGGCGTGGCCCGATACATCATCGAAACCATGACCACACTGGGCTTTGAAAAGTATCAGGCCAACGAAGTGCAACTCTCCTGCTTCAACGAAAACACCGCCGGATTATTGCTCTACCCGAAACTCGGCTTCGTCCCGTTCGCCATCGAAGAACGCCCTGCACCGGGTGGCGGGCGATCAGCGCTGATTCACATGACACGCCACAAAACCTGAGCAACCCACGAAACCTGTGGGAGCCGGGCTTGCCCGCGATGGCGTCCGTCCAGCCAGAAATGATCTAGGGTCTGGCCCGCCCCCTGTAGGAGTGAGCCTGCTCGCGATGGCGCCCGCCGAACCAACCTGTGTTTCCGAGAATCTTCCAACAAGGTTTTTGATCATGTCTGCCACCAAATCCCGCCTGATATACCGGCAACCGCAACTCGCCGACCTACCCGCCGTTTTCGCCATTTTCGGCGACCCGCAGACCAACCTGTTCAACCCTGCCGGGCCCATGACCGACCTCGCCCAGGCTGAGGCGTTGCTTGAGCGCTGGATCAAGCACTGGGCTACCCACGGCTATGGCTGGTGGACAATCACCAGCGCCCAATCCCCTGACCACATACTCGGATTCGCCGGCATCGCGACGCATGACTATCTGGGGAAATCGGTGATCAACCTCGGCTATCGCTTCGCCGTCGAAGCGTGGGGCCACGGCTACGCAACAGAAGCGGGGCAAGCCGCGTTGACCCACGCCTTCGACCACCTCGGATTACCCGAAGTGTTCGGCCTGGTCAGGCCTGATCACGCCGCGTCGATAAAGGTGCTGGAGAAAATCGGCCTGCGCCGCTTCGGACTGCTCGACGACGTGCCGGGCAAAGCCCCTAGCCTGGTGTTTCGAATCCAGCGCAACCCCGCCTGAACAAGGCCGGTGATTCGAAACGCATACCGCCCGTAGGAATGAGCCTACCCAGCCGCTACCAGGCCCAAGCCAACCACATCCCCTGTGGGAGCGGGCTTGCCCGCGATGGCGCCAACCCAATCACCACCTCATTCACTGAATGCAATAAACGGCAAACAACGCCGATGTTTAAACGAAGCCTCCCGTAACCACCTGCGCCCTACAACGTCTTGCGCCATCGCCTACGACTACGCCAGAATCCGCCGGCTTGTGCGTCTAGGTCGCGGGTTCTATCGTTTGTCGGTCACTAAAAAACAGTGATCGGGTTTGGTAGCCCGCCATAACTAGTCGCATCGCGCACCGTTCGCAGACCCTGTCGGGTCACTGCTCAATGGTGGCCATGCGCAGGACACCTTCGGGTGTGCCGGGTCCTAGTTACCGGTCTACCAACCCGCGTATGGCCGCCACCTTCGTTTGGTAGCGAATGTGAAGGCTCCTTTTTTATTAACTAGGAGTTTCACCATGTTCAAAGTAACGCCCAACCCACCAGAAACCGACCCCGCATCCCCCTACGAATCCCCCGACTCCAAGAAATTCCACGAAGCCGCCGAACGCGCCCTCGACCACTACCTCAAACCCTCCGACCGAATCATGGCCAGCACCAACGAGCCCGAGCCGATGTACCTCGCCAACCCGAAGTACGACACCGAATCGCTCCTGGCCAACGCCAGCGAAACCCTCGGTTCGGCCAGCGAAATGCTCCTCAACTTCGCCGCCACGCTCGACACCTCCCATCGCAAAACCGCACTGGGCATCGCCCAAGTCGTGATGCTCGGCGAACTCGCGGTAAACCGGGCACTCGACAACGTCGAACTACCGAAATAGAAATTAGAGCTCTCTGCAGCGATCGCCTTTGCTCTTCGCTGCAGAGAGCTATCCAGATACGCCGTATTTCAATCAGTGATGTTTCAGATGTTGTTTCAAACAGGCGTGTATTACATGGCTTGTCATGAGCCGATCTGCCGCGCTAGCGTTGGTATCTACTTATAGAGCGAGCTTTTTTCGAATGCCATTACATGAATGCCCGCACACATTTGAAGCGTTAGCCACAACGGTACTGCCCGGCCACATGTGCAGAATGAAAAGCGCTCTGGCTGATCCGCGAGAGATGGAGGCATTTTCAGTTCCGAGAGTTGGCACGAAATCGCTGCTAAAACAGTTCGATCTGGCACATGACTTTTCGGGTTGCTATGTGCTGATCGACAACGGGGTGCCTATCTACGTGGGTATTTCCAGAAGTGTGGTCAGTCGGCTTCGTCAGCACGTCTTCGGTAAAACACATTTCGACGCCAGCCTGGCTTTTCGAATAGCGATGGCTAAGCATCCAGATCGAACGATCTCCAAACTGACGCGCGCGAAGGCAATGGATGACGCCTTATTCGGTACCTCATTCATAGAGGCCCAATCCTATTTAAAGACACTCCAAGTGGCAGCAATTGCCATCGAAAATGCGCTTGAGCTTTACGTTTTTGAACCCTACTGCGCGCTGGCCCTTGATACGCACCAGTGGAATTCTTTTGAGACGCATTGAATCTCAGTGTCTAACACCTCTACTGGCCTATAAACAAGAAACGACGCGTTTGTTTAATGCGCGTCGTACGTTGCTGGTCATGCCCTACAATTCCTTGCGCCATCGCCTACGACTACGCCAGAATCCGCCGGCTTGTGCATCTAGGTCGCGGGTTCTATCGTTTGTCGGTCACTGAAAAACAGTGATCGGGTTTGGTAGCCCGGTGTTAGATGTACAGCTCCACCATCGCCGAGATTTCTTCGTTTCGGATTTATGGTGGTCATGTACAGGGCGTCCTAGGGCGCGCCGGATCCTAACACCCGGTCTACCAACCTGTGCATGGCCGCCACCCTTCGTTTGGTAGCGAAAGGGTGAAGCCTCCTCAAATGTGTTAGGAGCTTCATCTATGTTCAAAGTAACGCCGAACCCACCAGAAACCGACCCCGCATCCCCGTACGAATCCCCCGACTCCAAGAAATTCCACGAAGCCGCCGAACGCGCCCTCGACCATTACCTCAAACCTTCCGACCAAATCATGGCCAGCACCAACGAGCCGGAACCCATGTACCTCGCCAACCCGAAGTACGACACGGAATCGCTCCTGGCCAACGCCAGCGAAACCCTCGGCTCGGCCAGCGAAATGCTCCTCAACTTCGCCGCCATGCTCGACACCTCCCATCGCAAAACCGCACTGGGCATCACCCAAGTCGTGATGCTCGGCGAACTCGCGGTAAACCGAGCGCTGGATAACGTCGAAATCCCCAAATAGCCCTCCAACATGACGAGGGGCAACCCTCGTCAAACCCGATTTCCCCCACGCGCTAGCAAAGGGCCACGCCTTGCGCCCCTGATCCTCGACTGGCACCCTTTCGGCCGTTCAAGGATCAGAACAAGGAATCAAGGATTGAGTGGCTACGTTCCCAACCCCCCGAAAAACCATCGCTACGCCGAAGCCGAACCCGTCGACATCCACGCCCAGCGCTGGGCGGAATACGAAAAGCACAGCAAAGAGCCCGCGCCAGAGCCCGAGAAAATCGGCATCGCGTTGAGGATTGGCGTGTTCTTTGATGGCACTGGGAATAATGCGAATAACACGGCGGCTGGATTGTTGTGTGGTGCGCAGCATCCGATTGCGCCGGAGGATATTCCGGCTAGCTGTCAGCCCTATATGGGGGATACGGATAGCAGTTATGGCGCAGGACTTACAAATGTAGCGAAACTACATCTGTTGTATAAGGAAGCTAAAGATGGTGAAGGAGGAGGCTCCGTCACGCGAGTGTCGGGCTCTATTTACATGGACGGTATCGGTACTCAAAGTGATAAAAAAGACAGTGTGCTAGGTGCTGGATTGGGACGGGGTGATACGGGAGTAGCTGGCCGCGTACAGGCTTCATTTACGCAAATCAGACAAATTGTTGAAGACACCCTGAAAGAAAATCCTAACAGCGAAATTGCGTCTCTGACGTTTGATACGTTTGGGTTCAGCCGTGGTGCTGCAGCCGCCCGACACTTCGCAAATGAAGTGGTGCGAGGCAAGCAAGGGCCTCTGGGAAATTTGCTGAACAGCAGCGCCCGAGATTTCAACCGTAACTTTGATAGCCAGTTTGGACGCGGCATACGAATGGGGTTTATTGGCCTGTTCGATACAGTGCCCTCCATCGCCGGTTTCACTAATTTTGGACGCGTGAAAAGCTCCATCGCCCCGGGTGTGAAGCTTTACCTGGACCGCCAGTACTTCACAGATGTTGTCCATCTTGTAGCCCGAGATGAATGCCGTGCCAATTTCGCGCTGAGTCGGGTAAAACCTGCACATCCGGAATATACCTTTCCGGGTGTTCATTCAGATATCGGCGGTAGCTATCTCGATGAAGTCGAGGAGTGCGTACTGATCAGCCCGATGCAAACACTCGCGGTACCTCTTTACACCGATGTCTCAACCACGTCGATCTATCAGGATGCTGCGCGAATCAGACGCCAGTGGATCGCTAACGGATGGCCTGCTCAATGGCTGGAAATTGTTACTCCCGCGTCTTTCGAGCTCCCACAGGAGCATCAAGACATACTTTCACCCAAACAGAAACGCGTGTACGCCGCTCTGCAACTCAAGCGGCCGGTTAGCGGCAAGCTCTCAAGAGTCTATTTGAGAGTCATGTATCAACTGGCAAAGGAAAAGGGCGTTCCGCTCATCGAAATCCCCGAAGGTGAGGAGCACTCGGTTCCCCTAGAACTCCAGCCGCTGTGTGATCGATTTGTTTCCGGTGACTACCGCATCACTGTTGAGGAAGACGCGCTGCTTAAACTGAAATATATCCATACCTCTGCGAACTGGAACCATCCACTCGGGAGAAGGGACGGCAGCGGCATTGAAGCGGTGTATATAAACGCCCCTACGGAAGACGCAATCCGCGTGCAGCATCCACATGTACCAGATTGGAATTTTTGGTAATGAAAGTAATTATTGCGCTGGGCTTTCTCCTTCTGGCAGGTTGCCAAACCGCAAACCATGAAACAGGTGAAAACGACCCAAAATATCCTTGGTGGGAATTAGTGTTCGTTGAACCGAACTATATGAAAGTCTGGGTAGAAAACAGCTCCGTTCAAGATATCAATAACAGAGTGTTTTTCAGAGCAGGGAAGAGCACGGCTGCGAGCGGCGAACCCGACATCAGAACCGAGTCTGCCCGTGGTTGGGGGACAGTGGGGGGAACAGGGAAACCTGTGACTGGCGCTGAGCTTCCCAAACAAATCTTCGTTCGTTGGCAATCCATCACAGAGCAAAAAACCTACGCGGGCTTCATTGAAATTCCAGCAGAGGCGAGGCAATTGATGGTGACGTCCACACACCAGCGTTGCCCGGAAACACCGGAAAAACCAGCTCGGTTCATGGCGTCACTTTACGTGGGGCTCGCACCGGGAGGCGTACTTCAAGCCTGGGTCCGTGATTCATGTCGGAATCCGATAATGATTGCTCGGGGGCAAGCCAAGATTGAACCACTAGGCCCGGAACAGGGCAAACACGGTGGTCGCTACGCCTATCCGGTCAGTGAAAAGGCGAAGCAATACATCGATAAATACGGGATTCCGTATGGAAGTTGGTAGGCGCTGGGTGAGGAAATCAACAATCGTCCTGTTGGGCGCTTTACTGTTGATGGGCTGCCAGACCGGAGGATCCGAAAGTGGAGAAAATGACCCTAAGTCTCCTTGGTGGCAGCTAGGATTCGTTGAACCGCGTTACATGAAAATCTGGGTAGAAGACAGCTCAGTTCTGGATATCAAGAACATGATGTTTTTCAGAGTCGGCGGAAAGTCTGCCCCCGGAGGCGAACCAGAAGATGGGACAGAGTCTGCCCGGGGTTGGGGAACCGTCGGAGGTTCTGGAGTTCCGGTTACTGGCGCCGATCTTCCAAGAATGATCTTCGTACGTTGGCAGTCCATATCAGAGCAAAAAACCTATAAAGGCTTCATAGAAATTCCAGAAGAAGCGAGGCAGTTGATGGTGAAATCAACACACCAACGCAGCCCGGAAACTCCAGAAAGAACCGCCCGATACATGGCGACATTGTATGTGGGGCTAGCTCCCGGCGGTGTGCTCCAAGCTTGGGTCAGAGACTCGTGCCACCGCCCAGTAAAAGTTGCCCATGCCCAAGGCGAGATCGAACCGCTCGGCCCGCAGCAGGGCAAGCACGGTGATCGATACGCCTATCCAGTGAGTGAAAAGGCCAAGCTCTATATCGAGAAATACGGCATTCCATATGGAAGTTGGTAGCCGTGACACCTGCCTGAATGGAAGTTTTGGTAATGAAAACTCTTGTAATCTTGCTGGGCGCGCTAATCATCGCGGGCTGCCAACCTGCTGATCCTCTGTCAGCGAAAAACGATCCCAAATCTGACTCGTGGGAGCTCGCTTTCACCGAGCCCTATTACATGAAGGTATGGGTTGAAGACAGCGCCGTCGAAGACATAAACGGCAAGTTGTTCAGACGCACCGGGGGAGGCACAGCCGCAGGTGGGGAACCAGAAAACGGTAAAGAGTCCGCACGAGGCTGGCACGCTGTGGGCGGTGCCTCAAAAGCGGTGATTGGTGCTGATCTACCCAAGCGCATTTATGTACGTTGGCAATCCATTGTTGAACCGCAGACGTATAAGGTTTGGGTCGACGTGCCTGAAGATGCGAGGCAGTTGATGGTGAAATCAGTTAATCAGCGGTGCCCTGAAACGCCGGAAGAGCAAGCCGTTTACAGCGCATCTATTTACTTGGGTTTGGCTCCAGGAGGCGTTGTTCAGATTTTTGTTCGGGACTCGTGCCATCGCCCCATCAAAGTGGGTAAGGCCCAAGCCGAGATCGAACCGTTAGGCCCTAGTCAGGGCAAGAATCAAGGACGTTACGCATACCCGGTTAGTGAAAAATCCAAGCGCTATATCGAGAAATTCGGCATCCCTTACGGAAGTTGGTAAACGGTAAACCTATGAAGCTAAGCATCACGCCGCCATTCGTCGAAAGGAGCCTTTCGTGAATGGCGACTATTGGCCGATTGCTGTGGGTCCCGAATAGCCGCTTCTGGCAGATGGCGGCCGCTCAGGAACGAACGCATTTGGGCAAAAGCGGACTGATTTATTTCCAAGATCTGTTTTTCAAGACGTATGAAAATAAATCTGTCCCCCTCTTTTGCGGCGTAGGTGAAAACGTCTGCTCAGGCCTGGCTGATATCCAGCAATCGAGGCATGGCAATCGCCAGATAATCCTTCGTATCGAGCACCATCGACGCATCCAGCCGCCCCGCGTTGAAGGCTATTTCAGCGTAGCGTGTGGTCAATGCCGGATCGACTATCAATTGAATCCGCTCATCGAAAACAAAAGGAGGGATGGCGCCGATCCGGCACCCGGTCAGTTCCATGGCGGTTTCGGCCTTTACCAGTTCGGCTTTTTTCCCGCCCAGGGCCGCGCCGACTTTCTTCATGTCCAGCTTCTGGTCGCCCGGCAGGATCACCAGTGCATAGGGTTCGGCCTGACCCTTGAGGGAGCAAAGCATGGCCTTCGCGCCTTGGCCGGGCTCGGTGCCACGGATTTCGGCGACGCGCGCCGACTGGCCCTCGGCATCGTGCATCAAAACCCGGTAGGAGGCTGAGCGGGCATCGAGTAGTGCCACGAGGCGATCGAACATGGGATGCATGTAGTTTTCCTCTGGTTTACAGGAACAGGTCGTAGGACAGTTTGCTGATCAGAATCACCAGCAACACTAGGAACAGAGCCCGGACAAAGGGCACGCCTTTATGAACCGCCAGCCAGGTGCCGGTGAGCGCGCCCAGGATGTTGAATGCCGCCATGGGGATTGCGATCAGGTAGAGCACGTTCCCCGTCGGAATGAAGAACATCAGTGCCGCTACGTTGGTCGCGATGTTCACCAGCTTGGCCGATGCCGAGGCATGGAGAAAGTCGAAGGCGAAGCAGCGGATGAACAGGAAGATCAGGAAGCTGCCAGTGCCGGGACCGAACAGACCATCGTAGAAACCGATGGCACCGCCGATGACGATCGCCAGCAGTTTTTCCTTGGTACCGATGCGCATGGGTTTGTGCAGGGCGCCGAAATCCTTTTTCCAGAAGGTGTAGATCGCCATCAGTACAATCAACACCAGCACCGCCGGCCGGATCATCGACTGGGGTACGAACGACACCGTGGCGGCTCCGAAGAAGGCCATGACAAAAGCCGCGCAGGCGGCGGGGATCACAAGACCCCAGTCGATCACCACCTTGCGCACGAAGGACCGGGCCGCGAATGCGGTGCCGCAGGCGGCCGCGACCTTATTGGTACCCAGCAGCGCCGCCGGTTGAGCGGTAGGTAGCACGTTGAACAGCGCGGGAATCTGGATCAGTCCGCCGCCGCCCACCGCCGCATCGATCAGGCCGGCGGCGAAGGCGAACACGCAAAGGATGACAATATCGACCATGAATCAGGCTCTGACTATATAGGGTTGATGAGGGTCCAGCGGCACCACGCGTGCCGGATCATTGACCCCGAAGACGCGCAACATCCAGCGATCACGGCCGTCGTAGCGGGGTGTAAAACCATCTCGGGCATGCAGGGTTTGCTGGTTCTTGAAGATCAGCATGTCGCCTGGTTGCAGCAATATGTGGTGCACGACATCGGAATGATTGGCGGCGGCGGCGAACAGTTGGAGGGCAAACTGCGCATTGGCGCAGGTCGTTTCGACACTCGCTTTGTTGTAGCGGCAATACAGGCCATCGGTTGCGCTTCTGTACAGCAAGGGGACGTTTTCCAGCACATTCCCCTGTTTGCCGAAGGAGGCCGGCCGGCGAACGGTGAATTTCGGCCGTGACAATTCTTCTTCGACCCAGGCCGGCAGAATGGCCAGCACCTCGTCAATGGCGACGATACGCGTCGGTACGTCGAGCTCACAGCGCAGGCCGGTCAGGGACAGGTACTCCGGACAGGCCGACAACTGCGAGACGGGTTCGCAGGTCAAAGGCAGGTGAGGGTTGTCGACATGCATGTCCAGATCCGCGCGCGAGCCATAGGAGCTCTTTTCGGTCTCTCGCTTTTGCTTGGGCGAAACGTGGCGGAACACGGTGTCGCTGCTTTCACCCTCGTACGCCAGTGGACGGGTTTGCAGCGTTTGCAGCACGGACAAAATAGCCCCGGCCAGCGTCGACAGGTTCTCGATACCCGGCTCCAGGTCATAGGGCGTGGCGGGCAATTGCGGGTCCAGCGGCAACCCCCTGACGATCATCGCCACTTCACGGGACTTTGGAAAATTGCGTAGCTGCTGGATTTTCTCGGTGCACAGGACACTTTCCAGCAACTGCCCCAGGACCGGCATGTGGCAGATACCCGAGGCGCTATCGGTCACGTCCAGCGATGCCAGACCGGCCTGAAGTGTGCGTTGTTCTTCGAGCGACAGATGAATTTGCGGTATCTCCCGTCGAATCGACGTCACTGATTTTTTTTCCAGCCATTCATGAATGACTTCATCAACACAAGCTGCGACTTTCCCGATTTCTTTATCCAGCTTCGACACGTCCTTGCGCTCCTGTTTGCCCAATCCTTGTGGGTTAAACGAGAAGGTTAACGGAAGGGACTTTTTTGTGTTGCAATGCCGCGTTGTGAAAAATGCAATGAGGTGGAGAGTGGCATTGAATATGTTGGGGGAACTTGAAGCCTTCGCGACCGTGGCTCGCAAGCGCAGCTTCGTCGCCGCGGCACGGACTCTGGGGCGCTCCCCCAGCGCGCTGACCCGCGCCGTTCAAGCCCTGGAGGAAAGTGTGGGGCTCAAGTTGTTCAATCGCTCGTCCAATGCCGTGAGCTTGACCGAAGCGGGTGAATGCTTATTGCACCACGCGTACAAAATGCTCGATCTGCAACGTGAGGTGGATGAAGACCTCGCCGGCCTCAGCGGTCTGGCCTCCGGCTGGATCCGTTTTTCCGCCCCCGAGATTCTCGGAAACGGGGTATTGCCCCGGTTGATCGCGCAGTACTGTGAGCGTTATCCAGACGTAAACATCGATGTGATTTTCACCGATGAGATCATCGACCCGGCCAAGAGCAAGCTGGACTTCTCGATTCGCGGCGCGTTTCCACAATCCAGCGAATTGATCGGCTTTGCGCTCTGGAGTTACTCACGTTATCTGTATGCCAGCCCCGGCTACCTGGCGCGCCACGGCATACCCGACTCCATCGAGGCACTGGAATCGCATTCGCTGATCCTGCATACCGCGCCACGGATTCTCAAGGAGTGGAATTTTCGCAGTGAGCAGCAGGCCATCAGCTTTCGGGTTCATCCAAAATTTCGTTTCAGCTCCGGTCTGGCGGTATTCCAGGCAGCCCTGGCAGGCGTCGGGATCGCCCGCTTGGCGGACTGGATGGCGGAGCCCGAAGTGGAGGCGGGGCGCCTTCTGCGGGTTTGTCCTGAGTACAAACTCACCTCCAGCAGCGGTGAGAGCCCACAGATGCACGCGGTATACCCGGCCGGAAATTTACCGCTGCGGGTGAAGGCATTGATGGAGATGATCCGTGGCTTGGGTGAAAGCCTCGAATGTAAACGCGGCTCAGCACTGATATGAGGTTAGGGGGCGTTCAGCCCTGTCCGCTCACTATCGAGAGCACCCTGGGTTTTGATGTTTACCGGACGACGTCATGAGTGCTTGGCCGATTGTGGCCTTTTACGAACGGCTGTAATCGGCCAGAAGCGGACGCTCCCGAGTATTGACTTTATCAGCGGAGATTCAGGGTAGGAGTTGAGTTGAGTTGAGTTGAGTTGAGGCCAAGCTAATCCCCAA
Organism: Pseudomonas sp. NPDC087817; assembly: GCF_044742875.1. Classification (NCBI taxonomy): domain Bacteria; kingdom Pseudomonadati; phylum Pseudomonadota; class Gammaproteobacteria; order Pseudomonadales; family Pseudomonadaceae; genus Pseudomonas; species Pseudomonas sp. NPDC087817. Next base: position 292,896 of record NZ_JBIUVJ010000004.1, on the reverse strand, counting down.
GCTCAAATTGCTGAAACCCTACACGCCTGACGTAAACCCAAAAGTCATGTCTTGGCTCATACTGCTCCATGCAAACCCTGTGAACCTGGCGCAGTTCATCTTCGTCGATCAGGATACGATCCCAATCGAAGTAAGGGTTCGTGGAAATGGCATAACTAGGGTAAGGTTTGTCGAGTTCGAAGTGGATCGAGTAAACGAAAAACGGAGATTCCCCCGGCATGTAGGTTTCGTACAACCGCATCAGTTCGGGCATCTGTGCTTTACAGTGCTGTTCGGCGAACTTCAGTACTTGGGGTAAATCATCCCACGCGGCGTTGACCGCGCGTTGCGCGGCGGCGACCCTGGCGCGAGGTGGCTCGTCATTGCGATGTTGGATGTAAATCAATCGGCTGCCGAATTGGTATTCGCATTGCCAGACACCCGATGGAACACGCCAGTGGCCAAGCATGGATTCGGTCAGTAAATTGATGCCCATATGGGTGCCACACAGATTAAAAGGTGTTCAGGGTACCCTCTCAAATACCGACATGGGAAGGCCGTAGGCGTTTGGGCTATTTGCCCGAAACCCATGGGGATCCAACCGGCAGCATTGGGACGAAAGCAGCTTCTTGTAAAGGGCGGCTATTGGCCGATTGCTGCCTGTCATGACTGACCGAAATCGACTCCTCACGGCAGACAGCCCGGCCACTGGTTTCAAGTGTCATCTTGTTGAGCAGCCCAGTGCTTCATCTCTTCTGCAATGAAGTGATTCACCAGGTCGCTGTACATTTTCTCGATTGCATCCGGATTCAGGCCCTCCGCCTCTGCCCACTCGCGTCGAGTGACCAGCATGGCTTTGAACCGCTCTGGCGCACGAACTGAAGTCGCCGAGGTCTTGAACTTCGAGGCCGCGAGTACGTAGTGAAAACGCTTGCCCAACAGCTGAATGACAGCCTGATCAAGGGCATCGATCTCGCGCCGGATTTCCTCCATGCCTGCACACGCTTCTGGCTGCAAATGATTGATGACTTCCATGTAGGGGGAACTCCGTTTGTTGAAAAAATCTTGGGACTTCATCGTCCTGTTCCGACCGTTAGCAGTCCTTCGTGAATAGCTGCCCAATATGGGCTAAAACTGGCTCACCCTCGATTTCGCACCTGTTCAACCCTTTCCAGACCCACTAAATCTCTTTGTGGCGTCATCCCGCAATGATGTTAAACGCGGTAGCTGCCAACACCTCCCCATTAACCATCACTCTCACCCCATGCCCCCCAACAAAATGCTTGCGCGTCGTAAAATCCTTGATTACCTGGCGCCGTTCCACCACCACACTCCCAAACCCCGGCAACACCACCGTCTTCAACTTGAAAACCTTCCCCGAAACCCCGCCATTCGCCTTCACATAGTCAATCGCATAATCAATCACTAACCTCTGTTCTTCCGCCACCGTCGACTTCACCACAAACGACAACGTAATCGCTTCCCCCAGTCTCACCACCGCCGGCTCAACTTTCACATCCAGCAACTCGACCTCAGGCTTCCGCCCAGCCCCAATCACTGTCAGCGCCCGCAAATCCCCCTGTTTAATCAAACTCCGCAGCGCATGCTTGGCAATCCACGCCGTGTGTTTGTTTTCCAGCGACCAACCTTCAATCGTGTCCAGCACCCACTCCGGATGCACCTTCGTCACGTCATTCAAATGATTCGCCACGGATTTGCGCACGTACAAACTTTCATCCGTCTTCAACCGATCCAGAATCCCTGCGGCCAATTGCGGATCAGCCTGCACCGGTTCCAAGCGGAACGACCACGGCAGGCGAGGGCGGCTGCCTTCGCTGGCGAGTCGGCGGACGTGGTGGTTTTCGTCTTGGGTCCAGTCGTGCATCAGTTCCAGTGAGCGTTCGAGGTCGTTGCGCAGGAAGTGGCGGATGGCGAATTCGGAGGAGCCGAAGGTGGTGAAGTATTTCAGGGCGTCCATTGAGGTGTCGAAGGCGTGGGCGCCGTAGCTGGCGACGTAGTGCGGCAGGCACATGCTGACGAATCCGCTGTTGAGCCTTGGTGCGAGTTCGCGCAGCACATCGAGGGATTCTTCGTAGTCCAGCGGCAGCACGGCGTGCAGGCTTTCGCTGACGCGGGCCATGCGTTGCATCACCGACAGCTCGGCCAGCCCTTCATTGGCGTGCTTGAGAAATGCCTTGGCCTTGAACGCCGGGTACACGGCGCTCATTTCTGTGGCGATGTGTTGCAGGCGTTCGGCGTTGAAGATTTCCTTGAGCGCGGGTGCGGCGGTTTCGGTCGCGCTCATGGTCAGGTCATCGGCGTGCTGACGAACGCTTCAAGCGTTTCGGCGTACGCGGTGTATCGGGCGATGTGCGGATAGCGCGCCACATCGATCTGATCGGGGACGACAAGGTCGGTGAAGCTCCAGGCGACGGCGAGGCTGATGCCGGCCTGGCTCAGGGTGCCGTCGGTGGGCAGGCCGGTCTTTTCGAGTTCGTGCTCAAGGGCGATGAACGCTGCGGCGAGTTGGCCTTCGACGCGTTCGACCCACGGTTGGTATTGGATGTCGGCCGGGCGCAGGTTGCGTTCGTAATACAGTTGCACGGCTTTTTCGCAAGCTGCGAGGCCGATCAGGCGCAGGGCGTGGGCGCGCTGGCTCAGCTCTTTGGGCAGCAGGCTTTTGCCGGAGGCGGCTTCGAGGTAGTCGAGGATGAGGGTCGAGTCCATGAGGACGACGCCGTCGTCGAGGATCAGCGTCGGCGCCTTGACCACCGGGTTGATCTGCTGGAATTGCTCGAAGTGGCGGAACACCGAGACCGACTCGTGTTCGAGGTCGATCCCCAGGCGTTTGGCGGAGATCGCCACGCGGCGCACGTATGGGGAGTCCAGCATGCCGATCAGTTTCATGACGCGTTCCTTCAAGTCGAACCGGGGGAAGGCATAACCTAGCCGAGCTTGAAGGAATTGTCAGTCCTCGAATCCAACCTGTTCGTGAATCTCGTCCACCTTCAGCTCCAGCCGATACGCGACGGCGATAAACAACGCCTGACATAAACACAACGTCGCGCTCAACGAGCGGAAGGCGAACGAGCTGCCTTCGTTGACCAGCAGCACGGTGTTGGCGCGTTTCGCCAGTGGCGAGAGGTTGCTGTCGGTGAGGATCAGGGTTTTCGCCTGATGGTGCTGGGCGATGCGCAGGCAGTGTTGGGTTTCCTTGGCGTACGGGGTGAAGCTGATCGCGATGACGAGGTCGTTGGCGCGCACGCTGCGCATCTGTTCGCGGTAGCTGCCGCCGAGGCCGGAGACCAGGTGGATGCGTTTGTTGGTGTGTTGCAGGTTGTAGACGAGGTAGTCGGCGACCGCGAAGGAGCGGCGCACGCCGACCACGTAGATGTTGTCGGCGTTGACCACCAGATCGACGGCTTTTTCAAACGCCGCGTCGTCGAGTTCCTGGCCCAGGCGTTCGATGCCGGAGAGGGTGGCATCGACACATTCACGGGCGAGGTCGCCGGCGCTGGCCTTCTGTGACTTGTTGGCGATCATGCTGCGGATGCGTTGCTGGTAGTTCTGCACCGGCGTGGCTTTGTGTGTGTAGGCCTCGCGGAACAGCGCCTGCATTTCGCTGAAACCGCTGAAACCGAAGCGCTGCGAGAAGCGCACGATGGCCGACGGGTGCACTTCGCACTCGCGGGCGATGTCGCTGATGCGGTCGACCATGATCCGGTCGCTCTGCTGGCTCATGTAGCTGGCGATGCGTTTGAGCTGGCGCGGCAGGGCTTCGTATTCTTCGGTGATCAGCTGCAGCAGACGCTCGGCATTGATCGGGGGGCTGGCGAGGTCGCTGTCGGTGGGGCGCTCGTCGGTAGCCGGCTGATCGGTGCGGGACATAAAAAATCCTTCTGGCTTGTTCTTATAGGCCTGGGGTGATGCGCGGCAGGCCATGACAATAGGTTGGCTGTGCGCAGTCTACAGGGTAGGCCCTAATAAAATCTTGGCTTGCACGGTTGGCGGTCGATGCTGAATCGATGCACCGCGTCTGGAGCGCCCGTACGAAAGTGTATTGGAAAAAATATTCCACGTAAAAAATAATTAGAATAAATATTGATTATTGCTGGCGGAGCGTTTTAGTCTGCGTCCACTCAATGTGTTTTCTTCGACGTATCGACGAAAACCACGGCTGATAAAAATAACAGGAGCCAGCATGGGCCAGACTCGTTTTGCCAGTGGGCGTCAATTGGATCTGATTTGCCTCGGGCGCCTCGGCGTCGACCTCTATGCGCAGCAGGTCGGGGCGCGGCTTGAGGACGTTTCCAGCTTCGCCAAATACCTCGGCGGCTCGTCGGCCAACATTGCCTTCGGCACGGCGCGGTTGGGCTTGAAGTCGGCGATGTTGAGCCGGGTCGGCGACGATCATATGGGGCGTTTTCTGCTCGAGTCGCTGGCCCGCGAAGGTTGTGATGTCAGCGCGATCAAGGTCGATTCCGAGCGCCTGACTGCGATGGTCCTGCTCGGTCTCAAGGACCGCGAAACCTTTCCCCTGGTGTTCTACCGCGAGAACTGCGCCGACATGGCGTTGCGCGCCGAGGACATTAACGAGGCGTTTATTGCTTCCAGCAAGGCGCTGCTGATCACCGGCACGCATTTCTCCACCGAGTCCGTCTACAAGGCGAGCATTCAGGCGCTGGATTACGCCGAAAAACATAACGTCAGACGTGTGCTCGATATCGACTATCGCCCGGTGCTCTGGGGCCTGGCCGGCAAGGCCGATGGCGAGACGCGGTTTGTCGCTGACCGCAATGTCAGCCAGCACGTGCAGTCGATCCTGCCGCGTTTCGATCTGATCGTCGGCACTGAAGAAGAGTTTTTGATTGCCGGTGGCGCTGAAGATCTGCTCACCGCGCTGCGCAATGTGCGGCGCTTGAGCAACGCGACGCTGGTGGTGAAGCTCGGGCCGCAGGGTTGCACGGTGATTCACGGGGTGATTCCGGTGCGGCTTGAGGACGGCGCGATCTACCCCGGCGTGCGGGTCGAGGTGCTGAATGTGCTCGGCGCTGGTGATGCCTTTATGTCGGGGTTTCTCAGTGGCTGGATCGAGGACGCCACGGATGAGCGTTGCTGCCAGTTGGCCAATGCCTGCGGCGGGCTGGTGGTGTCGCGCCACGCATGCGCCCCGGCAATGCCAACCCGCGCCGAACTCGACTATCTGTTCAACAGCCCGGTGCCGATCACCCGGCCGGATCAGGACGAGACATTGCAGCGCTTGCATCGGGTCAGCGTGCCGCGCAAACAGTGGAAACCGCTGTTCATTTTTGCTTTCGATCATCGCTGGCAGTTGGTGGAACTGGCGCAGAAGGGTGGGCGCGATCTGGCCAGCATCAGTGCCTTGAAGCAACTGTTCATACAAGCGGTGGAGCGTGTTGAAGCCGATCTGCGCGAGCAAGGTGTCGAGGCGGATGTCGGGTTGCTGGCGGATCAGCGTTTCGGTCAGGACTCGCTCAACAGCGCCACCGGTCGCGGCTGGTGGGTGGCGCGGCCGGTCGAGGTGCAGAACTCACGGCCGCTGGCGTTCGAACATGGGCGTTCGATTGGCAGCAATCTGATTGCCTGGCCGCAGGAGCAAATCATCAAGTGCCTGGTGCAATTCCATCCTGACGATGAGCCGATGTTGCGGCTGGAGCAGGAGGCGCAGCTCAAGGGTTTGTACCAGGCCTCGCAGGTCAGCGGGCATGAATTGCTGCTGGAGGTTGTGCCGCCGAAGGATCTGCCGTCGGCCCATCCGGACGTGCTCTATCGCGCCTTGAAGCGCCTGTACAACCTCGGCATCTACCCGGCGTGGTGGAAGATCGAAGCGCAGAGCGCCGAAGAATGGCAGCAACTGGATGCACTGATTGAAGAGCGCGATCCGTATTGCCGTGGCGTGGTGCTGTTGGGGCTGAATGCGCCGGCAGCGGCGTTGGCCGAGGGCTTTCAGCAGGCCAGCGGCAGCCGCACGTGCCGAGGGTTTGCGGTGGGGCGGACGATTTTTCAGGAGCCGAGCCGGGCGTGGATGGCCGGCGAGATCGATGATGAAACGCTGATCCGCCAGGTACAGGGCACGTTTGTCGAACTGATCGATGCCTGGCGCAAGGCGCGTGGCTAAGCATTCACACCGAACGTGTGGGAGCTGGCTTGCCAGCGATGACGGCGGCACATTCAGCATCGAAGGTGACTGACGAAACGCCATCGCTGGCAAGCCAGCTCCCACAGGGTTTACGGTCGTATTCAATGGTTAGGTAAGAACAATAAAAGGTGCAGCCATGCCCGCAATCCGAATTGGCATCAACCCGATTTCCTGGAGCAACGACGATCTGCCATCCCTCGGTGGCGAGACGTCGTTGAGCACGGCCCTGAGTGAGGGCAAGGAAATCGGTTACGCAGGTTTTGAGCTCAACGGTAAATTTCCCAAGGATGCCAAAGGTGTCGGTGACGTGCTGCGGCCTTACGATCTGGCGCTGGTGTCGGGCTGGTATTCGAGCCGACTGGCGACACGTTCGGTGGCCGAGGAAATCGACGCTATCGCCAGCCATGTCGAGTTGCTGGCGCACAACGGCGCCACCGTTCTGGTGTACGGCGAGGTCGCCGATTCGATTCAGGGTCAACGTATTCCGTTGGTCGAGCGGCCACGTTTTCATAGCGAACAGGCGTGGCAGGCCTACGCCGACAAACTCACTGAACTGGCGCGCTTCACCCTGTCCCGAGGCGTGCGTCTGGCGTATCACCACCACATGGGCGCCTACGTCGAGTCGCCGTCAGACATCGATAAACTCATGGCCCTGACCGGCAGCGAAGTCGGCTTGCTGTTCGATTCCGGCCATTGCTACATGGGCGGTGGCGAGCCGCTGCAAGTCCTGAAAAAACACCTCGAACGCATCTGCCACGTGCATTTCAAGGACGTGCGCAAACCGGTGGTGCAACTGGCGCGCAATAATCTGTGGAGCTTCCCGGATTGCATCATCAACGGCACGTTCACCGTACCCGGCGATGGCGACATTGATTTCGCCGCGCTGCTCGACGTACTGGTAGCCGCCGATTACCACGGCTGGCTGGTGGTCGAGGCCGAGCAGGACCCGGCAGTGGCGCCCAGTTACATCTACGCAAAAAAGGGCTACGACACCTTGCGCGCCCTGCTCAACGAAAGGGGTTTGTGATGAGCCTTCTAGTCAAGAGCCAGGCCCATGGCCGCACCATGGTCGAGCTGGAACAGGGACGTCTTCAGTACGTCGGGTTCGCCGCCTATCGACTGAGCCTCGGCGAAAGCCTGCCGGTGACAGCCGGTGATCAGGAGTTGTGCCTGGTGCTGCTCAGCGGCCGGGTCAGCATCAGCGGCGAGGCGCCGGGGCAGGGCGCATTCGAGTGGGACAATCTGGGCGATCGGCAATCGGTGTTCGAAGACAAATCACCGTTCGCTGCGTACCTGCCGCCCGGCAGTCAGGCGCGGGTGACTGCGTTGAGTGACGCACAAATCGCCGTCTGCGCTGCGCCCGGGTCGCTCAGCGCCAACCTCGGGCCACGGCTGATCCGCCCGGAGTCGATGAAACGCAGCGTGCGTGGCAAAGGCGCCAACACCCGTTACGTCTGCGACATCTTGCCGGACAGCGAACCGGCGCATTCGCTGCTGGTTGTGGAAGTGCGCACGCCGTCAGGGCATTCGTCGAGCTACCCGCCGCACAAGCACGACACCGATGACCTGCCGCACCAGAGCTTTCTCGAGGAAACCTATTACCACCAGATCAACCCGCCGCAGGGTTTTGTGTTCCAGCGCGTGTACACCGATGACCGCAGCATCGATCAGGCCATGGCCGTGGAAAACAGCGATCTGGTGGTGGTGCCCAAGGGGTATCACCCGGTCAGCGTGCCGTACGGCTACGAGTCTTATTACCTGAATGTCATGGCTGGGCCGAAACGTGTCTGGCAGTTCCATAACGACCCGCAGCACAGCTGGCTGCTGGATCTCTGACTTCCCACGTTTGAACGGAGCACGATAACAATGAGCAATGCCCCGGTAATCGGCCACTACATCGATGGTCAGGTGCAGGACAGCGGCGAGCGGTTCAGCAAGGTGTTCAACCCGGCCACCGGCGCGGTGCAGGCGCAAGTGGCGCTGGCCAGCGTGAAGACTGTGGAAGAGGCTGTCGCGTCCGCGCTGAAAGCCTTTCCGGCGTGGTCCGAGCAATCGTCCCTGCGGCGTTCGCGGGTAATGTTCAAGTTCAAGGAGTTGCTCGACCGCCATCACAACGAGCTGGCTGAAATCATCACCCGCGAGCACGGCAAAGTGCTGTCCGATGCCAAGGGCGAGGTCACTCGCGGCATCGAAATCGTCGAGTACGCCTGTGGCGCGCCGAATCTGCTCAAGACCGACTTCAGCGACAACATCGGCGGTGGCATCGACAACTGGAATCTGCGCCAGCCGCTGGGTGTTTGCGCGGGTGTTACGCCGTTCAACTTCCCGGTGATGGTGCCGCTGTGGATGATCCCGCTGGCGCTGGTCACCGGTAACTGTTTCATCCTCAAGCCTTCGGAGCGTGATCCGTCGGCGAGTTTGCTGATGGCGCGTCTGCTCACTGAGGCCGGCCTGCCGGACGGCGTGTTCAACGTGGTGCAGGGCGACAAGACGGCCGTCGATGCGCTGTTGCAGCACCCGGACATCGAGGCGATTTCCTTTGTCGGCTCGACGCCAATTGCCGAGTACATCCACCAGCAAGCCACTGCACGCGGCAAGCGTGTACAGGCGCTGGGCGGGGCGAAGAATCACATGATCGTCATGCCCGATGCCGATCTCGATCAGGCCGCCGATGCCTTGATCGGCGCGGCTTACGGCTCGGCCGGCGAGCGTTGCATGGCGATTTCAATTGCTGTCGCGGTGGGCGATGTCGGTGATCGTTTGATCGCCAAACTGCTGCCGCGTATCGATCAGCTCAAGGTCGGTAACGGTATGCAGGGCGAAAGCGAAATGGGCCCGTTGGTGACGGCTGAGCACAAGGCCAAGGTTGAGGGCTTTATCAGCGACGGTGTGGCCCAGGGCGCGCAGTTGTTGGTGGATGGCCGGGGTTTCACAGTGCCGGGGGCCGAGGGTGGTTTCTTCGTGGGTGCGACCCTGTTCGATCAGGTCAGCAGCGAAATGAGCATCTATCAGCAAGAGATTTTCGGCCCGGTGCTGGGCATCGTCCGCGTGCCGGACTTCGCCAGTGCCGTGGCATTGATCAATGCCCATGAGTTCGGCAACGGCGTTTCCTGCTTCACCAGCGATGGCGGCATCGCCCGCGCATTTGCCCGCACCATCAAGGTCGGCATGGTCGGTATCAACGTGCCGATTCCGGTGCCGATGGCCTGGCACTCGTTCGGCGGCTGGAAGCGCTCGTTGTTCGGCGATCACCACGCTTACGGTGAAGAGGGCGTGCGTTTCTACAGCCGCTACAAAAGCGTGATGCAACGCTGGCCCGACAGCATCGCCAAAGGCCCCGAATTCAGCATGCCGACTGCCAAATAATTCGTCTGCGCGGAGAACAACAAGAATGACTCAGCCCCTGCGTTTTGCCCTTAACCGGATGGTCGCGCCACGGCTTTCCCTGCCCGCGTTCATTGATCTGGCGGTGAGCCTCAAGGCCGATGCCATCGAGATTCGTAATGACCTCAAAGGCGTGGAAATCGAGGACGGCACGGCCGCGCAAACCGTCCGTGAATTGTGTGCGGCGAAAGGCATCAGCGTGCTGTCGATCAACGCGCTGTATCCGTTCGATGTGTGGAATGACGAGCGTCGAAACCAAGCCACAAAACTCGCCGCGTATGCCCGGGAGTGTGGGGCGCAGGGTTTGGTCATGTGCCCGCTGAACGATAGCGGCGACATGCGCACTCAAGCGCAACGCGCTGTTGGCCTGCGCACGGCGTTGAGCGAACTCGCGCCGATCCTGCGTGAGCACGGCATTCTCGGCTTCATCGAGCCGCTGGGGTTTGAGGAGTGTTCGCTGCGGCGCAAGCGTACGGCGGTGGATGCTATCCAGGCGGTTGGCGGGCTGGATGTGTTTCGGCTGGTGCATGACACCTTTCACCATCACCTCGCCAGTGAGCACGAGTTTTTCCCCGAGCTGACCGGGTTGGTACATATCTCCGGCGTCGACGATGCCGAGGCGCCGCTGGCGAGCATTCGTGATGGCCATCGGGTGTTGGTGGGCGAGGGCGACATTCTCGGTAACGCGGCGCAGATCGACACGCTGTTGAGCACCGGTTACACCGGCTATCTATCGTTCGAACCGTTCGCTGACAGCGTTCACGGTTTGCCGGATATCGAACAAGCCATCAACGCCAGCATGGCCCACCTACAAAAATCCCTGACCTGAAACGTCCTCTGTAAGGAATGGGGTTTTACCTTTGGAAAAGGTGCAAGCATGACCACAACAAGACTGACCATGGCCCAGGCCCTGGTGAAATTTCTCGATAACCAGTACATCGAAGTCGATGGCGTGCAGAGCAAGTTCGTCGCCGGGATCTTCACGATTTTCGGTCACGGTAATGTGCTCGGCCTCGGTCAGGCGCTGGAGCAGGACAGCGGCGACCTGATCGTCCATCAGGGCCGTAACGAGCAGGGCATGGCCCACGCCGCCATCGGTTTCGCCAAACAGCATCTGCGCCGCAAGATCTACGCCTGTACCTCGTCGGTGGGCCCGGGCGCAGCGAACATGATTACCGCTGCGGCCACCGCCACCGCCAATCGCATCCCGTTGCTGTTGTTGCCCGGCGACGTCTACGCCAGTCGCCAACCTGACCCGGTGCTGCAACAGATCGAGCAGTTCCATGATTTGAGCATCAGCACCAACGATGCCTTCAAAGCCGTGAGCAAATACTGGGACCGGATCAACCGCCCCGAGCAGTTGATGACCGCCGCGATCCACGCCATGCGCGTACTGACCGATCCCGCCGAAACCGGCGCTGTGACTCTGGCGCTGCCGCAGGACGTGCAGGCCGAGGCTTACGATTACCCGGATTACTTCCTGCAAAAACGCGTGCACCGCATCGAACGCCGGCCGGCCACCGAAGCCATGCTCGGCGATGCGCTGGCGCTGATCAAAGGCAAGCGCAAGCCGTTGCTGATCTGTGGCGGCGGGGTGAAGTATTCCGGGGCGAACGCCGCGTTGCAGGCGTTCGCCGAGCGTTTTGGCATTCCGTTCGCCGAAACCCAGGCGGGCAAGAGCGCGGTGCTTTCCAGCCATCCGCTGAACCTCGGCGGCATCGGCGAAACCGGCTGTCTGGCAGCGAACCTGCTGGCACCCGAGGCGGATCTGATCATTGGTGTCGGCACCCGCTACAGCGATTTCACTACCGCGTCGAAATCCTTGTTCAAACACCCGGATGTGCAGTTCCTCAACCTCAACATCAGCCCGTGCGATGCGCTGAAACTCGACGGCGTGCAACTGCTGGCCGACGCGAAAAGCGCTTTGCAGGCCTTGAGCGAAATTCTCGGTGACTACCGTGCCGAGTGGGGCGATCAGCCGCGTGCGGCCAAGGCACAGCTTCACGCCGAGGTTGAGCGGATTTATCAGGCCGAATACCAGACTGAGGATTTCGTCCCGGAAATCAACGACCACATGGACCCCGCCGTACTGCGCGAATTCATCGAGCTGACCGGTTCGTGCCTGACCCAGAGCCGCGTGCTGGGCGTACTCAACGAAACCCTGGCCGATGACGCGGTGATCGTCGCCGCCGCCGGCAGCCTGCCCGGTGACTTGCAGCGCAGTTGGCGCAGCAAGGGGGTCAACACTTACCACGTCGAGTACGGCTATTCGTGCATGGGTTATGAGGTCAACGCGGCGCTGGGCGTGAAGCTCGCCGAGCCGGATCGCGAGGTCTATGCGCTGGTCGGCGATGGCTCTTACATGATGCTGCACTCGGAGCTGGCGACCTCGATTCAGGAGCGCCGCAAGATCAACGTGGTGCTGCTGGATAACATGACGTTCGGCTGCATCAACAACCTGCAGATGGAACATGGCATGGACAGCTTCGGCACCGAATTCCGTTTCCGCAACCCCGAGACCGGCAAGCTCGATGGCGGCTTTGTCCCGGTGGATTTCGCCATGAGCGCGGCGGCCTACGGCTGCAAGAGCTACAAGGTGAACACGGTTGAAGCGTTGCAGGCAGCGCTGGCCGATGCGCGTTTGCAGACGGTATCGACGCTGATCGATATCAAGGTTCTGCCCAAGACGATGATCCACAAATACCTGTCGTGGTGGCGGGTCGGGGTGGCGCAGGTGTCCACCAGTGCGCGCACCGATGCGGTGGCGAAAACCCTTAATGAACGGTTGGCCAAGGCCCGCCAGTACTGATTGTCCTGACACCCGAAATGGAGAATGTTCATGTCTTTGAAGCTTGGCGTTATCGGTACCGGAGCCATCGGCCAGGATCACATCCGTCGTTGCAGCCAGACTTTGCTTAATAGCCAGGTCGTCGCTGTCACCGACATCAACTTGCAGCAAGCGGCCAGGGTTGTTGCCGATCTGAAGCTGACTGCCGAGGTTTACCCGGACGGTCACGCGTTGATCAAGGCGCCAGAAGTCGAGGCCATCCTCGTCACCTCCTGGGGTCCGAGCCACGAAGAGTTTGTGCTGGCAGCGATTGCCGCCGGCAAACCGGTGTTCTGCGAGAAACCGCTGGCGGTGACTGCCGACGGTTGCCGCAAGATCGTCGAAGCAGAAGTCGCCCACGGCAAGCGTCTGGTGCAGGTGGGTTTCATGCGTCCTTACGATGAAGGTTATCGCGCGCTCAAAGCGGTGATCGACAGCGGCCAGATCGGTGAGCCGTTGATGCTGCACTGCGCGCATCGCAACCCGAGTGTGGGCGAAAACTATAAGACCGACATGGCAATCACCGACACGCTGATCCATGAGCTGGATGTGCTGCGCTGGTTGCTTGAAGACGATTACGTGTCGGTACAAGTGGTGTTCCCGCGCAAGTCGAGCAAGGCGTTGGCGCATTTGAAAGATCCGCAGATCGTCCTGCTGGAAACCGCCAAGGGCACGCGCATCGATGTCGAGGTTTTCGTCAATTGCCAGTACGGCTACGACATTCAGTGCGAAGTGGTAGGGGAGACCGGCATCGCCAGACTGCCGGAGCCGCAGCAGGTGCAAATGCGCAGCGGCGCCAAGCTGTCGAACGCGATTCTGATGGACTGGAAGGACCGCTTCATCGGCGCCTATGACGTCGAGTTGCAGGCGTTCATCGATGGCGTGCGCGCCGGTCAGGTGGGCGGCCCTTCGGCATGGGACGGCTTCGCCGCCGCCGTCGCGGCAGATGCATGCATCGAAGCTCAGAACAGTGGCCAGATAGTAAAAGTCAGCCTCCCTGACCGGCCACGCTTTTACGGTTGATTTTGAGATCACCCCCTCACCTCAACCCTCTCCCCGAGGAGAGGGGGCTGATCTCCTTGTCTTTGAGATATTCATTCAACCTGGACTTTCAGGTCGCTGCCCCCCGGAGAAACACCCGGTCGGCTCCCTCTCACTCCGGGAGGGCTGGGATGAGGGGGCGCCAAGTACAATCAGGAGAAAAAGATGCGCATCGCACTGGATCCCTACATGTACCGCCATCTGCCCTTGGGCAAGATGGTCGACAAGGTCGCCGAGCTCGGTTACGAACACATCGAACTCTCGCCTCGCGAAGACTTTCTGCCGTTCTACAAAGCCCCGCGCGTCGACAAGGCGCGGATCAGGGAGTTTCGCAAAGCCTTGAGCGACACCGGGGTCAAACTCTCTTCCTTATTACCGATGTACCACTGGGCCGCCGCCGATGAAGGCTTGCGTGTTGCCGCCGTGCGCAACTGGAAGCGGGCGATCCAGATTGCCGTGGAAATGGACTGCGAGCTGGTCAACACCGAATTCACCGGGCAGTCGGACAACCCGCTGGTGTGTGAGAACCAGTTCATGCGCTCGATGGACGAGTTGATCCCCGAGTTCGAGCGCGAAGGCATCCAGCTCGATATTCAGGCCCATCCGTATGACTTCTGCGAGCGCAACAACGAGTCAGTGGACATCATTCGCGGATTCGACCGCGACTGGATCAACTACCTCTACGCCGCACCGCACACGTTTTTTTACGACGACGGCGTCGGCGACATTGCCTCGATGCTCAAGTACGCCGGGTCGAAACTCAGCCACCTGATCATCGCCGACACCTACAACCACAAGGCCTCGTCGGGGTTGCGCTACATCGTCAACCCGCCGGGTGTTACCGCGACCGTGCATCAGCATCTTGACATCGGGCAGGGCGAGGTCGACTGGCAAGCGTTTTTCAGCACCTTGCGCGAGATCAAGTTCGACGGCATTGCCACGGTCTCGGTGTTCGCCTGGGAAGACCGACCTGATGAATCCAACCGGATGATGCTCGAACGGGTGAAAAGCGAACTCTGCCGCTGACTCAGTGCGCAATACCCGTGGGAGCGAGCTTGCTCGCGAAGGCGGCAGTCCAGTCAGCATCGATGTCGCCTGAAACATCGCTATCGCGAGCAGGCTCGCTCCCACATAGGTCGCGCTTACCCAGTAAGCGGCTCACAGAACAATAAGAAGGAGTCGAATCATGCGTATCGGACTTGTCGGTTACGGCCACGGCGGCCGGTTTTTTCATGCGCCGCTGCTCAGCAGTCTGCCCGGTGCCACATTCGCTGGCGTGGTGACTCGCTCCCCGGAGCGCCGACAATTGCTGGCCGCTGAACACCCCGGCGTAGCCGCGTTCGACAGCATCGGCCAACTGGTCGAGGCCGGCGTCGACGTGTTGGTGATTTCCACGCCACTGAAGGGCCGTCCGGCGCTGGTGCTCGATGGCCTCGAACACGGGGTGATGGTTGTCAGTGACAAGCCGTTCGCCGCCGATGCGCAACAGGCGCAAACCCTGATCACCATGGCCGAGCGCCAGGGTGTGCGGCTCAGCGTTTATCAGAATCGCCGCTGGGATTCGGACTTCCTGACCGTGCGTAAACTCATCGAGTCGGGCGCTCTGGGGCAGGTCACGCGCTTCGAATCGCGGGTCGAACGCTACTCCCCACAGTCAGTGAACAACAGCAGCGGCGGTGGTTTTCTGCGCGATCTGGGCAGCCATCTGGTGGATCAGGCGTTGTTGCTGTTCGGCCCGGTCAGGCAGGTGTATGCCGAGCTTGATTACCAGGACCAAGACCAGGCCTGCGACAGCGGTTTTTTTGTCTCCCTGACCCACGTCAACGGGGTGGTCTCCCACCTCGGCGGCAGCTGCCTGCAAAGTTCGCCCGGCCCGCGCTTTCGCGTCACGGGAACGCTGGGTTGTTACAGCGTTGATGGCCTCGACGGACAAGAGGCTCAAGCGCTGGCCGGGCTCTCGCCAAAATCTGCCGGTGAACGCTGGGGTGTCGAAGAGCATCGGCGCTGGGGCTGGTTTGAACACGCTGGCGAACGCGAGCGCGTGCCGTCGGAGCGGGGTTGCTGGCAGCAGTTCTATCTACAGCTACAAACCGCGTTACAGACTGGCGGCCCATTGCCGGTCGAGCCCCGTGATGCACTGGCGAGCACTCGTGTTCTGGATGCTGCGCGGCAAAGTTTCGAGCAACGTCAGGTGGTCGAACTGAGCGCGTTTGCGGGCCATGGAATGGATTTGGAATAAAATTCTAAAATGAGTTGATATAGAAAATAAATTCCAATAGAGTCAATTTTGCCTACAGAAATCGTCACGACTGATCCATAAAACCAACAAGAATGTGGAGAAAGACAGTTCATGAAGACCCATCTGCGTTTTGCCTCGCTGGCCCTGTCCTTGATGTTTGTCAGCGGCGCTGCCCTTGCCGATATGAAGATCGGCGTCAGCATGTCCCAGTTCGATGACACCTGGCTGACTTACCTGCGCGAATCCATGGACAAGAAAGCCAAGTCCTACCCCGATGGTGTGCAGCTGCAATTCGAAGACGCCCGCAGCGACGTGGTCAAGCAGTTGAGCCAGGTTGAAAGCTTCATCAGCCAGAAGGTCGACGCCATCGTGGTCAATCCGGTGGATACCGCCGCCACCCGAAAAATCACCGAAGCCGCGGTAAAAGCCGGAATCCCGCTGGTCTACGTCAACCGTCGCCCTGATGATCTCAAGCTGCCAAAAGGTGTGGTCACGGTCGCGTCCAACGACCTGGAGGCCGGCGAAATGCAGATGCAGTACCTGGCCGAAAAACTCGGCGGCAAAGGCGAAATCGTGATTCTGCTCGGTGACCTCGCCAACAACTCCACCACCAATCGCACCAAGGGCGTCAAAGAGGTGCTGGCCAAGTACCCGAACATCAAGATCGAACAGGAACAGACCGGCATCTGGCTGCGGGATAAAGGCATGACCCTGGTCAATGACTGGCTGACCCAGGGCCGCAAGTTCGACGCGGTGGTTTCCAACAATGACGAAATGGCGATTGGTGCCGCCATGGCGCTGCAACAGGCCGGTGTCGAGAAGGGCAGTGTGTTGATTGCGGGTGTCGACGGCACGCCGGACGGCTTGAACGCGATCAAGAAAGGCAACATGGCGGTGTCAGTGTTTCAAGACGCCAAAGGTCAGGCAGACGGCTCGATTGACACTGCAGTGAAGATGGCCAAAAACGAGACGGTGGAGCAGAACGTCTGGGTGCCTTATCGCCTGATCACGCCGGAAAACGTCGACACTTTCAAATAGTGCCTCGGTTCAATAACAACAATAATCCTGCAGGGTTGCTGCTGCGACCTTGCTGACGGAGTACCTGAACATGTTCGCTTCAGCGACCGCTTCGAGCACCTCGTTGGTGGATATCCAGCCAACTGCAACACCTGTCGATGAGCCGTACCTGCTGGAGATCACCAACATCAGCAAGGGTTTTCCCGGTGTGGTGGCCTTGTCCGATGTGCAACTGCGAGTACGTCCGGGGTCCGTGCTGGCCCTGATGGGCGAGAACGGCGCGGGTAAATCGACGCTGATGAAAATCATCGCCGGCATCTACCAGCCCGATGCTGGCGAGCTGCGCTTGCGCGGCAAACCGGTGGTCTTCGAAACACCGTTGGCGGCACTTCAGGCGGGGATCGCGATGATCCACCAGGAGCTCAACCTGATGCCGCACATGAGCATCGCCGAAAACATCTGGATCGGCCGCGAGCAGCTTAACGGCCTGCACATGATCGACCACCGCGCCATGCACCGTTGTACCGCGCAACTGCTGGAGCGCTTGCGCATCAACCTCGATCCCGAGGAGCAGGTGGGCAACCTGAGCATCGCCGAACGGCAAATGGTCGAGATAGCCAAAGCGGTGTCCTACGACTCCGACATTCTGATCATGGACGAGCCGACCTCGGCCATCACCGAAAAGGAAGTCGCGCACCTGTTTTCGATCATTGCCGACCTCAAGCGCCAGGGCAAAGGCATCATCTACATCACGCACAAAATGAACGAAGTGTTTGCCATTGCCGATGAAGTGGCGGTGTTTCGCGACGGCGCCTACATCGGCCTGCAACGGGCCGACAGCATGGACGGTGACAGCCTGATTTCGATGATGGTCGGGCGCGAACTGAGCCAGTTGTTCCCGGTGCGCGAAAAGCCGATCGGCGACCTGCTGATGTCGGTCCGCGATCTAAAACTCGACGGCGTATTCCAGGGCGTCTCGTTCGACCTGCATGCCGGGGAGATTCTCGGCATCGCCGGGCTGATGGGCTCGGGCCGCACCAACGTTGCCGAAACCATTTTCGGCATAACGCCCAGCGACAGCGGTGAGATCCGTCTGGATGGCGAGGTGGTGCGCATTACCGATCCGCACATGGCCATCGACAAGGGGTTCGCGCTGTTGACCGAGGATCGCAAGCTCAGTGGCCTGTTCCCGTGCCTGTCGGTGCTGGAGAACATGGAGATGGCGGTGCTGCCGCATTACGCCGGCCACGGCTTTATCCAGCAAAAGGCCCTGCGCGCTCTGTGTGAAGACATGTGCAAGAAGCTACGGGTGAAAACCCCGTCGCTGGAGCAGTGCATCGACACCTTGTCTGGCGGCAACCAGCAGAAAGCCTTGCTCGCCCGCTGGCTGATGACCAATCCACGGATCTTGATTCTCGACGAGCCGACTCGCGGCATAGATGTCGGCGCCAAGGCCGAGATCTATCGGCTGATCTCCCTGCTCGCCAGCGAAGGCATGGCGGTGATCATGATTTCCTCGGAACTGCCGGAAGTGCTGGGCATGAGCGACCGGGTGATGGTCATGCATGAGGGCGACCTGATGGGCACCCTCGGCCGCGACGAAGCCACCCAGGAACGCGTCATGCAACTGGCCTCGGGCATGGCCCAGGTCCATTGACAGCTTACGGTCTCTGTGGCGAGGGAGCTTGCTCCCGCTGGGCAGCGAAGCGGTCCTCCAGCATGGGCTTGCTGCGCAATCGCGGGAGCAAGCTCCCTCGCCACACGAAAGCAGCTTGCATCCAAAGGTATGTATTCGATACCGGGTTTTATTTGAAGGGTGAGTGGTTATGAACGCGATACTGGAAAACAAGCCTGCAACGGCACCGACCAAGAGCCGTCGGCGCTTTCCAACCGAACTGAGCATTTTTCTGGTGCTGATCGGTATCGGTCTGGTCTTCGAAGTGTTTGGCTGGATCGTTCGCGACCAGAGCTTCCTGATGAACTCCCAGCGTCTGGTGCTGATGATCCTGCAAGTGTCGATCATTGGCCTGCTGGCCATCGGCGTGACTCAAGTGATCATCACCACGGGGATCGACTTGTCATCCGGGTCGGTGCTGGCGCTGTCGGCCATGATTGCCGCGAGTCTGGCGCAGACATCGGATTTCGCCCGCGCGGTGTTTCCGTCGCTGACTGACTTGCCGGTGTGGATTCCGGTGATCGCCGGGCTCGGGGTCGGGCTGCTGGCTGGGGCGATCAACGGCAGCATCATCGCCATCACCGGCATTCCACCGTTCATCGCCACGCTCGGCATGATGGTTTCGGCGCGCGGTCTGGCGCGTTACTACACCGAAGGCCAACCGGTCAGCATGCTCTCGGACTCCTACACCGCGATCGGTCATGGGGCGATGCCGGTGATCATCTTCCTGGTGGTGGCGGTGATCTTTCACATCGCGTTGCGCTACACCAAGTACGGCAAGTACACCTACGCCATCGGCGGCAACATGCAGGCGGCGCGGACCTCGGGGATCAACGTCAAACGCCATTTGGTGATCGTCTACAGCATCGCCGGTCTGCTGGCGGGGCTGGCTGGCGTAGTCGCGTCAGCCCGGGCGGCGACGGGGCAGGCCGGGATGGGCATGTCCTACGAGCTCGACGCGATTGCTGCTGCGGTGATCGGCGGTACCAGTCTGGCCGGCGGCGTCGGGCGCATTACCGGGACGGTAATCGGCGCGCTGATTCTCGGGGTGATGGCCAGCGGGTTCACCTTCGTCGGCGTCGATGCCTATATTCAGGACATCATCAAAGGCTTGATCATTGTGGTGGCGGTGGTCATCGACCAGTACCGTAACAAGCGCAAACTCAAGCGCTGAGCGCCGAATAATCGCGAAAATGCGCCACACCCGATCGGTGTGGCGTAGCCGTTTGTCTTCTATATACAGCCGCTCGACTGAATTTCTTGCTATAAACGCACTCCGATAACCGCCGTGAAGCCTGTATCAGAGCAGTTTCCGGGCTTTGTCGGACAAATTTGCTGGATTTCCAGTTGCTGAGGCCTCAAGTCGGCCTTAGACTGCCGCCCCTCGTAAATTGAGTGCCGGGTGGCGTTTGCCATAAACGATGCCTTTCCGTCGACCGGACACGGTTCGCCGGAACGCTCCCTAATTCGCCTTAATGCACGTTTTTTTATAGAGATATCAATGACAAAGGACAAGTTGCTGGCCATGCCGGCAGATGACTACATGAATTCCGAGCAACACGCTTTCTTCAGCGAGCTGTTGCAGAACATGAAAGTCGAAACCCATGAGCGCATTGAGCAAAACCGTATCGCCATCGAAAGCCTGGACACCCCGGCTGACCCGGCGGACGCGGCTTCGGTTGAAGAAGAGCGCACTTGGCTGGTCAACGCGATCGATCGCGACCAGCGCATGCTGCCGCAACTGGAACAAGCCCTCGAGCGCATCAAGGAAGACAGCTTTGGCTGGTGCGACGACAGTGGCGAGCCTATTGGCTTGAAACGTCTGCTGATCAGCCCGACCACCAAGTACTGCATCGAAGCTCAAGAGCGTCACGAGCAAATCGACAAGCACCAGCGTCAGGCCTGATTCCTGAGGCGACCCATGAAAGTGGGTCACCCCGAAAAGATCGCAGCCTTCGGCAGCTCCTAAACAGAGCTGGCGGGGCTGCGATCTTTGTTTTTGCTTGTCTGCGATATTCCCCGCCGTTCCATTGACATGCCACAGGCCCCACGACTAACGGACCATAGATAATGGCGTTGTAGTGGCGTTTAATGCAGCCACAACAATGAGAACAAGCGTGGGGTGTTGATATGACGAGAGATGGATCTCTGGTTGGGGCGCTGCCTGCACCAGTGCTTTTGCCGAAAAACCGCTGGATCGCACCGACCCTGCAAAGCATCGCCCTGATGCTGTTGTTGGCCGGCATGACGCTGGGTGAGTGGTCGCTTTACGTTGGCATGCCGTTGGCGGTGCTGATTGTCTGGCTGCCGCGCCTGCGCTCCCGGACCCTCCCCGATGTACAGCCTGCCGACAATGGCAGCGCCATTTCCGAACTGACCCGAGACCTTTCTTACACCACCAGCCATAACGCCTTGTCGGCGGCCGGGGTGGCGTTTTCGGTCAAGGAGCTGGCGAGCAAACTTGAATCGCAACTCGATGCTGCGGCGCGAATCGTCAGCAATGCCGAAGTGATGATCGCCACGGAACAGGCGACTTCGCAGCTCAGCCGCGAAGCACTTGAGGCTGCCAGCGAGGCACATCACAGCAGTGCGGCGGGACGTACCGAACTGGTTGACTCAATTACGCGTATGCATCAGCTCAGTCAGCGCGCCAATGCCAGCCGTGAATTGATCGAGGCCTTGAGCCTGCGCAGCGACGACATTCAGCGGGTGACGCTGGTGATTCAGTCGATTGCCAGCCAGACCAATCTGTTGGCGTTGAACGCAGCGATCGAAGCGGCGCGGGCCGGTGAGCATGGGCGGGGCTTTGCGGTGGTGGCGGATGAGGTGCGCGGGTTGGCGGCACGCACGGCGTCGGCAACCGGCGAAGTCGGCGAGATGGTCGCCGACATCCAGCAACGCACGGCGCAGGTGGTGGAGCAGATCCGTGAGCTGTCCAGCGATCTGCAAACGGGCGTCGAACAGGTCGAGCACACCGGTCAGCATCTGGAGAACATCGCGCGTCTGGCCGCCGGGGTGGAAAGTCAGGTCGGCGAGATCGCCCGTGGCGCGGAGACCAATCGCGAGCAACTCGACAGCCTGTTTAAAGCCATTGAGCAGATGCGCAGCGATTTGGCGATCAGCGATCAACAGACCCGTCGACTCGCCGAAGCGGCGGTGCAGATGGAAGGGCAGGCGGAAACCATCAGCGAACGTCTGGCTGAAGTCGGTCTGGATGACTATCACCAGCGCATTTATGACCTGGCGCGAGAAGGCGCGAGCCAGATCGCGGCGCGGTTCGAGGCGGATGTCGAGCAAGGGCGGATCAGCCTCGAGGATCTGTTCGATCGTCAGTATCAGGCGATCCCGAATACGCAGCCGGCGAAGTATCAGACCCGGTTCGACCGCTACACCGATCAGGTTCTGCCGGCGATTCAAGAACCGTTGCTGCCGCGCCACGAGGGGCTGGTGTTTGCCATCGCCTGCACGCAGCAGGGTTATGTGCCGACGCACAATCAGGCGTTCAGCCAGCCATTGACCGGTGATGCCCAGGTCGATGCGGTCAACAATCGCACCAAGCGCAAGTTTGCCGACCGCACCGGGATTCGCTGTGGCAGCCATCAACAACCAGTGCTGTTGCAGACCTATACGCGTGATACCGGCGAGCTGATGCATGACTTGTCGGTGCCGATCATGATCAAGGGCCGACATTGGGGGGGATTGCGTCTGGGCTATAAACCGGAAGGTCCGCGCTGAGCGATTGTTACGGTTGATGCAATGAATCTGTGCAGGGCCGTTGCTGTTTCCTCCTTGGGGAAATCATTAACATGCCGACTTAGTTAGGTGGCTAATGATTTTGGAGGTCAGCATGCAATGCAGAGTTGATGTCGCCGTGATGATCGGCAGTGGCGTGCCCGCCGGTTTGCGCGCAATGGGGCAAAGCGTCTGCTGGGTGGTGTTGCTCAATGGTGAGCGGCGCGGCACCGCGTTTGCCAGTCGCGATGAGGCCGAAGAGTGCAGGGCTGCGTGGCTCGCGCAGTTGCATGCTGAGCCTGGGAACAGCCTGCACTGATCAGGGTTACTTGCCGTCGTGTATGCGTACGTTCAGTTCATCGAAGACTATTGCCCTGTCGTCGTCCTTGCCAATCCACTCTTCAAGCGTTTGCTTTTGCGATTCTGACCAGAAGGGGGCATCGACCAGTTTGGTGTCGGCATCCAGTGGATGGGCTTCAATGAAGTCGTCGATATCTGCGCTTTCTGAAGGCAAACCCAACTGATCGAACAGTGTTTTCAAGTTGTAAGCTTCCAGATCCATCATGTGCTCCTTTCTGAAATGCGCCGGTATGGCGCAGTCAATCACTCTTTATCTGAGGCAGCTGCTGGCCAGGAGTTCGATTTGCATTTCGAGTGAGCGAGCCAGCGCACACGCCTCGTTGTGATCTTCGCGGAAACCTCTTACGCGTCCGGTCGATTTTTCCTTTATGTGGTAAAAGGCATTGCCCGCCGGCACCACTTGAAAGCGTGGGGCCTGAGCGTTTTCGCCGGGGTACTGCAGATCGTTCATATCGGTCACATGCAGGATCAGAGGCGATTTGAGTCGGGCGTCAGCGGACATGGCGAAGTGAGTCAGGGTGCACATGTGAAGTCCTTTTCATCAGTTGGCCGATAATTACAGGCCGTTTCGGGTAGTCGTGAAGAGCATCGCTGCTCTAGAATCGCCAGTACCTGTTGACGACAGGGCTTATCTAAAGCAATTTTTCGCGAGTGATATGTCGGAAAAGTGCTTTTTTTCGTGCGAATTTTCCCTAAAGTTCGTAGTCAGCTTTCTCTGTCAGCCGTTAAGGATTTTTCCTTCGAGCTTTGGCGACATCGGGTGGCGTTTCGCGAGTGACAATCCCGTAGTCTTGCAAACCTCGCGTTGAACGAGTTCGCTGCTCGGTTCGGGTTTTTATTTGAGTATTTCGCAGTTCCATCGGCCTGGCCGTTTTTTTGCCGTGCGCGTTTTCCGTGTGCGGTTTTTTCAGATCTGGGGATGTTTCTTTGGCAGTCAGTAATCTCGATATGCATGCTTTGTTCGTGTTGGGTGATTTGCGTGCAAAGCTGGTCAAGTTGTTCCAATCGCGTTTTGTTTACATCACCGAGCAAAACGCCGAAGGCATCTATGTCGCTGAAATCGACACCGAAAATGCTTTGGTGGTGGATGACAAGCCGGGGCTCAAGCTCAAGGTCGGCGATCATTTCAGCGCCTCGGTCTTGCCCAGCCGCGAAGGCGGCAAGATGGACATCCGTTTTCGCGAAATCAAACTGACGGTCTATGGAATTGGCGATTACGCCTTCGTCGAGACCGCTGATGGCCATGCGATCCTGTTCAAGGAAGGTCACAGCGTGGTGACCGTGTTTGCCGCCCATCAGCAATTGCAGGAAGGCCTGACCAAAACTCTGAAAGCAGTCACCGCCAAAGCCGCGAAGTGGCGCAAGGGCGAGCTGGTGACTTTCAAGGCCAGTGAGTGATCGGTGGTTTGAGCCGCGCCGATTTCCATTCGCAGAACCTCGACAGCGCGCGTGAGGACGCCAGGCGGTTGTTCGCGGCGAAGTCCGAATTGCGAGGCGCGTGGCTGGGTTGGGTGGCGTCGCAGATCTACGCGCTGCGTCCAGCGGAATACGCCAGCATGGTCAGACGCGAGTTGCAGAGCTTGCAGGAAAATTCTGATTCGTAACCTCGTCCGGGCCCAGGCCCTGAAAAAGCAGGAACCTCGTCTACAGTCAGTTGACTGAGTATTCAGAGGCTTGCGGTCTTCTCTCAGGCCATCCTGCCATTGCTGTGAACAGCACGAGGTGCAATGCATGAACGGATTTCGACGGTTACTGGCCGCCAGCGTGGCCACATTCGCTTTGCTGGGTTCGGCGCAATCGGCCGTTGCGGCACAAGCGCCGATCCATTTTGCCGACCTGAACTGGGAAAGCGGCAGCCTGATCACCGATGTCCTGCGGATCATTGTCGAGAAGGGCTATGGATTGCCCACCGACACCCTGCCCGGCACCACCATCACCCTAGAGACCGCGCTGGCCAACAATGACATTCAGGTCATCGGCGAAGAGTGGGCGGGGCGCAGTCCGGTGTGGGTCAAGGCCGAGGCCGAGGGCAAGGTTGTCAGCCTGGGCGATACGGTCAAAGGCGCCACCGAAGGCTGGTGGGTGCCGGAATACGTGATCAAGGGCGACCCGGCCAAAGGCATCAAGCCGCTGGCGCCGGACTTGCGCAGTGTCACTGACCTTAAAAAATACAAGGACGTGTTCAAGGACCCGGAAAGCCCGAGCAAGGGACGTTTCCTCAACAGTCCGATTGGCTGGACGTCGGAAGTGGTCAACAAACAGAAGCTGACGGCTTACGGGTTGCAGGACGACTTCACCAATTTCCGCAGTGGCTCGGGTGCGGCGCTGGACGCCGAGATCAGTTCTTCGATTCGTCGGGGTAAACCGGTGCTGTTTTACTACTGGTCGCCGACGCCGCTGCTGGGCAAGTTCAAACTGGTGCAGCTGGAAGAACCACCATTTGATGCCGAGGCGTGGAAGACCCTGACCGACGCCGATAATCCCAACCCGAAACCGACACGCTCGCTGGCGTCGAAGTTGTCGATTGGCGTGTCTACGCCGTTTCAGAAGCAGTATCCGCAGATTGCCGAGTTCTTCAGCAAGGTCGATTTCCCGATCGAACCGCTGAACAAGGCATTGGCGGAGATGAGCGAGAAACACACGGCACCGCGGCAAGCGGCGGAAGCGTTCATGAAGGCGCATCCGGAAGTGTGGCAGGCGTGGTTGCCGAAGGATGTGGCGGACAAGGTTTCAGTTGAGCTGAAATAGAGGTCGTTGCGGCTGGACTCATCGCGGGCAAGCCCGCTCCCACAGGTTTTATTGTCGGGCACAAAGTGCATGTACGACACTAAACACTGTGGGAGCGGGCTTGCCCGCGATGCTTTTAGAACCGGGTTTGTACCGCCAGTTCGAAGGTGCGCGGTGTGCCCAGGTAATACGCCGGCGACACATGCGCGAATTCGGCATACACCTCATTGGTCAAATTGCGCACGCGGCCGGTGACGGTGGTGTGCGAATCAACCTTGTAGCTGAGGAAGCTGCCAAACAACGTGTAAGACGGCACGGTCATGGTGTTGGCGCTGTCGGCGTACACCGAGGCCACGTAACGCGCATCGACCCCGCCTTGCCACTGCGGCGAAAAATCATAGGTCAACCACAGATTGCCGACCCGGTCCGGAACGTTGGTCGGCGTGTTGCCCTTGCGCGACACCACCACGCCAGCGGCACTCTTTTCAGTGAAGTCATCGTACTGCGCGTCGACCCAGGCGAAGTTGCCCTCGGCCAGCAGTTTGTCGGTTATCCGTAATGAGCTGGCAATCTCGATGCCTTTTGACGTCTGCTGGCCGACCGGAGTGCTGCTGGTCGGGTCCAGCGGATCGGTAACGGCGAAGTCCTTTCGTTCGATGGTGTAGGCCGCCACCGTGGCCGAGCCGCGTCCGTTCAGATAGTCGAACTTGCTGCCGATTTCCCATTGTTTGCCGGTCGAGACGTCGAAGTCTTGCGTGCCGTTCGGTTGCTCCGCCGCAGTGCTGTACTGCACGTAGACATTGGCCGACGGAATGAACTGATAGGTCAACCCGGCACGACCGGTCAGCGGTTCCCAGCTACGTTTGAGATGCTTGGGATTGGTCGCGGTGACGGTGCGGTGGTTGGTCACGTCGAGGTCGATATCGTCATAACGCAGGCCTGTAAGCAGCGACAGTTTGTCGGTCAGCGCCAGGCGGTTTTCCACAAACAACGCTTTGGTGGTGACCTCGTTGGTCTTGTCGCTGATCAGCTTGGGATTGGTGCCGGGAATATCGTAGAAATGCCCGGGCCGATAGCTGTTCGGGTCCACCGTGCTCGCGCCTTTGATGTTGAGCGGCGAGTTGGTGGTCTGGTTGACCTTGTACTCGAAGCCACCGGACCACGTCGTCTCCAGACCGAACAACGTGTTGTCGTGACGCAACTCGAACTGGTTGCCGTTCTGTTCGCCTTGATGCCGCACCTGATAGGCCGTCGAGCGGTTCACCGCGGAGTTGTCGGCGTTGTACTGGTAGGTTTCGAGGTTGCGGTAATCGCGCTGGCTGCCGAGGTGATACAGCGTGTTGCGCAGTGTGGTGCTGTCGTTGATCCGGTAGTCGATGATCGAGCGTACCCAGATCGTCCGCTGCTCGTAGCGACCGTCTTCGACGTTGTAGTTGTTGAAGCGATTGTGTTTATCGATCTTCAACTCGCCGGCCTTGGGGTTGAGCACGGGGGTGCCCCAGTACGGACTGTCTTCGTGTTCATCCTGATATTCCAGAGCCAGGGTGTGCGACAGGTTTGGCGTGAGGTCGCTGAGCAACGAGAACGCCACGCTCCAGGCATCGCGCTCCTGGCGGTCGATGTAGCCGTTGCTGGTGTTGTGACTGACGTCCAGTCGCGCGTAGTGCTGCACGTCGCTACCCGGGTCGGTCAACGCATGGTTGAGACTGAACGCGGTTTCGGTGGTGTCGTAGCTGCCGTAGCTGACCCGGCCTTCAACAGCCTGTTCATCGCGGCTCGCCAGTTTGGTCACGTAGTTCAACGAGCCGCCCACCGAGCCTGCGCCGTTGATCAATGACGACGGGCCGCCGACCAGTTCGACCCGATCGTAAATCCACGCGTCCACCGGCCGTGCGAGGCCGCCGGATACGTTAATGCCGTTGAACATCTGGGTGATCTGGCTGCTGGTGAAACCGCGATAGGAGACGAAGCCGCCAAAGCCCGGCGGTGCGCTGGCGTTGACTCCGGGCAGGGTGTTGGCGGCGTCCTGGAAGTTCTGCGCGCCGTGGCGTTCGATGTCGTTGCGGTTGGCGATGGCGACCGAGGCGGGCGTGTCGCGCATGCTCAAGCCGAGGCGCGAGGCCATGCCGCTGGATTGGTCGAGGCTCAGGCCCGGCTCCGTGCCGGATTCGCCATCGATGGTGATGGGCGCCAGATCTACGGTGGATTGCGCCCAGACGTTAACGGACAGGCAGCCGCACAGGCTCGCCAGCAGAGTGAGTTGTTTCATTGTTGAATCCTGAATGCTTGTCTAGGAATCAGCGCACAGGCAAACGCCGCGCGTTGGCGCAGTGAGCTGAAAAATCAAAAAGGCAAAGTCACTCAGGCGAGCGGCGGGGCGCGAGGGTTGGCGGAGGGCCAGGTGAAGCGAGCAGGGAGGTCGGCACTGAAGATAGGGGCCAGTGGCGGGCTGTGTTGCTCCGGCAGGATCGCCAGGGTCAGGCTGGAGTTGAACGCCGGGCCCATGCCGCCAGTCGAGCACAATGGGCAGCCAAATGCTTTGGACAGCGTCGGCAGTTTTTCTTCGGTGGGATTGCTGGTGAGCGGCGCTTGAGTCGCCGGATCGACCGTACAGAACTGACCACCGATGCCGTTGAGCTGCATCCCGACCATTTGTCCGTGACCGATGCTGCAGGCGAACACGTTGAACAGGACGCAGCAGTAAAGCATCCAGGCCAGGAGTGAACGATCGGTACGGGAGAATTTCATGGGGCGGCACTTTACCGTACCGTTGATCGGTCGTGCACTTGAAAAAATTGCGACTAGGATGATTTGTTCAAATCCCTTTCAAGGATTTCAACCATGACCTTTGTGTTGGCTCAATGGCTGGTGACTGTTTTTGCGGTAATCGCCCTGGTGCATGTGTACTGGGCGCTGGGCGGGCAATGGGCGGCGGTGGCGGCAGTGCCACAAGTTCCGGTGGGAGGCTTGGTGCCGACAGTGCGACCGGCATTCAAACCGTCGGGCTGGATCACGTTGGTGGTGGCTGCGGCTTTATTGGCGATTGCCGCGCTGGTGTGTCTGCGGGTCGGCTGGGGCGTGCAGGCGGTGCATCACAAGGCGTTGCAATGGCTGATCAGTGCGATTGCGCTGTTGATGTTTGCCCGGGCGATTGGTGATTCGCATCTGGTGGGGTTTTTCAAGGAAGTGAAGGGTTCGCGGTTTGCCCGGTTGGATACCTGGGTGTATTCGCCCTTGTGCGCGTTGTTGGGGGCGGGGTTGTTGGCAGTGGCTTGGGTTTGAGGTCAGGTCGGATTTGTGTGGTTGCTGAACTGGCCTTATCGCGGGCAAGCCCGCTCCCACAGTGATTGTGGGTGTACACAAATACCGGACCCCACCTGAAACCCTGTGGGAGCGGGCTTGCCAGCGATGAGGCCAGCACCAACACCACAAGGATTCGGAATCAACTACCGCTTTCAGTGCGGCGGCTGCTGACTTCGGCCGGCACATCATCCCCGGCCATGCGCTTGCGGAACAACGCCGCCCGGGCCAGCAGCAGTGTGGTCACCGGCACGGTGATCGCCAGCAGGATCGGAATCAGCCACGCGTGCACCACCGGCCCGGACTTCAGCGCCGAAAAGCAGATGATCGAGGCCAGCGCCACGCACCACGCGCCCAGCGTCGAAGCCAGTGCCGGCGGATGCATGCGCTGGAAATAATCCTTCATCCGCAACAGTCCTATCGCGCCGATCAGCGCAAACAAGCCGCTGAGCACCAGCAGGATCGCCACCGGAATCTCAACCCACAGAGACAGTTCCGCATTCATTCGATCACCTCGCCACGCAGCAGGAATTTCGCCAGGGCAAACGAGCCGACGAAGCCGAACAGCGCGATCAGCAGCGCCGCTTCAAAGTAAGTGTCACTGGAGTAACGAATGCCCAGGGTCAGCATCATCAGCATCGCCACGATATACAGATAGTCCAGCGCGAGTACCCGATCCTGCGCCGACGGCCCTTTGAACAGGCGTACCAGCGTCAGCACCATGGCCAGCGAGAACAGGAACAGCGTCAGCAGAATCGCGTTCGACAGTAATGGGCTCATTCGAAAATCTCCATCAACGGCCGCTCGTAAGCACTCTTGAAGTGCTCGATGAATTGCGCCTCGTCATCCAGATCCCAGACGTGCAGCAAGAGAATGCTGCGATCCAGTGCCAGTTCCGACCACACCGTGCCGGGCACCACCGTGCAAATCATCGACAACGTGGCCAGACCGTGGGCGTCGCGCAGGTCCAGCGGCACTTTCACGAAGCACGAGCGAGGCGGGCGGCGACCGGCGTTGAGCACGCCCCAGGCAACGATCAGGTTGGAAACCACAACATCGCGCCCGACGAGGAAGAACAGGCGCAGGATCGTCAGCGGTCGGCGGATGCGCACTTGTTTCGGACGCAACTTGCGCATCATCAACGGCGCGCAGAATCCCAGAATTGCGCCAAGCAGCAGGTTGCCCGGGCTGATCGACAGGTTCAGGGTCAACCACAACGCACATAGTGCAAGAGAGAGTAACGGTGCCGGAAACACGCGCTTCATGGCTGCACCTCCAGCACGGCTGCCTTGGCTTCCGGACTCGGCACAGCTCGGGTGCCGAGCACCGCCATCACGTATTGCTGCGGATTGTTCAGGGCATCGGCCGTGGCCTGGGTGTAGCGCAGCAACGGTTCAGCCTTGAAGGTCAGGGCGATGCTCAAGCCCAGCAGCAGGAAAATCGGCGCACATTCGAGTTTGCGCAGTAACGGTGAAGGGCGCTCTTCCGGCGTCCAGAAACGCTGGATGCCGAGGCGCGAGAACGCCATCAACGAAGCCAGCCCCGACAGGATCAACAGCGCCAGCAAGGCCCACGCGGCATTGGATATCGGTGCGCCGGTGCCCAATCCCAGCGGATTGAGCAGCGCGCCGATCAGGCTGAGCTTGCCGATAAACCCGGACAGCGGCGGCATGCCGATGATCAGCAGGGCGCAGGCAATGAAGCTCAGCCCGAGAAAGGCCATGGTCCACGGAATGACCTGACCGACAACGGCCTTCTGCTCGTCGTCGAGGTTGATGCCTTTGGGCGGCTGCAGGGATTCCTGCGGTCGCGGTAGCAGCTCGCTTTCGTCTTCCAGCGGGATCTCGTTGGCCGAGCGCGAACGCTCGATCAACTCGGCCAGCAGGAACAGCGCGCTCAGGGCCAGGGTTGAGCTGACCAGATAGAACAGCGCCGCGCCGATCAGGTTCGGCTGGGCGAAGCCGACGGCCGAGAGCAGGATCCCCGCCGAGACCAGAATGCTCAGGCTGGCCATGCGCTCCAGGCGTTGTGCGGCAAGAATCGCCAGCGCCGCGCAGGCCATGGTCGCCATGCCGCCGTAGATCAGCCAGTCACCGCCGAAGAACGCCGACGCCCCGGCTTGCCCGGAGAACAGCAGCGTCCACAGACGCAGCAGGGTGTAGACGCCGACCTTGGTCATGATCGCGAACATCGCCGCCACCGGGGCACTGGCCGAGGAGTAGGCCGGCACCAGCCAGAAGTTCAGCGGCCACATGCCAGCCTTGGCCAGGAACGCTACGGCGAGAATCCCCGCGCCGGCATGCAACAAGCCACGGTCGGCTTCCGGCACCAGCGGAATTTTCAGCGCCAGATCGGCCATGTTCAGGGTGCCGGTCACGCCGTAGATCAACGCCGCGCCGATCAGAAACAATGACGAGGCCAGCAAATTGATCGAGATGTAATGCAACCCCGACGACACCCGCGCGCGACCCGACCCATGCAGCAACAGGCCATAAGACGCGGCCAGCAGCACTTCGAAGAACACGAACAGGTTGAACAGGTCCGCCGTCAGGAACGCGCCGTACAGGCCCATCAACTGAATCTGGAACAGTGCATGGAAACTCGAACCGGCGCCGTCCCAACGCGCCATGGCGAAGAGGAGGGCGCTGACGCCGATGATCCCGGTCAGCACCAGCATCAGCGCGGACAGGCGATCGACCACCAGCACAATGCCGAATGGCGCCTGCCAGTTGCCCGGCAGGTACACGCCGATCGAGCCGGGCACGCCAGTGGTCTGCGTCCATTGCAGCAGCATCACCGAAATGAACAGGCCGACGAGGCTGGAGAACAGGTTGATTTTCGCCTTCAGCGGCCGGTGCCGTTCGCCGAGCATCAGCATGATCGCGGCGGTCAGCAGCGGCAGCAGGATCGGTGCGGCGATCAGGTGAGTCATCGCCATCATTCCTTGGGCTCCCGGCCGTCGACATGGTCAGTGCCGGTCAGGCCCCGCGAGGCGAGCAGCACCACCAGGAACAGAGCGGTCATGGCGAAGCTGATGACGATTGCGGTCAGTACCAATGCTTGTGGCAGCGGGTCGGTGTAGTGCAGCAAGTCTTGCGTCACGCCGTCCTTGATCACCGGCTCCTTGCCGATGAACAGGCTGCCCATGCTGAAGATGAACAGGTTGACTGCATACGACAGCAGGCACAGCCCCATGACCACTTGAAAGGTCCGTGGCCGCAGGATCAGCCAGACACCGGAAGCGGCGAGGACGCCGATGGCGATTGCGATGACTTCTTCCATCAGACGGCTCCTTTGCTGGCGACGGACTTGGGCAACGATGCGGTCTTGTGACCCCTCACCGATTGGTGGGCGAGGGCGGTGAGGATCAGCAGGGTCGAACCGACCACTACGCCGTACACGCCAATATCAAAGAACAGCGCACTGGCGATATGGATGTCACCCAGCAGCGGCAGGGTGAAATGCCAGGTGTGCGTGGTGAGAAACGGATACCCGACCACCATCGCGCCGAGCCCGGTAGCAGTGGCGAACAGCAACCCGGTGCCCATCCAGCGCAGCGGCCGCAGGCTCATTTGCGCCTCGACCCACTGTGTGCCGGCAACCATGTATTGCAGGATGAACGCCACCGACATCACCAGTCCGGCGACGAAACCGCCGCCCGGTTGATTGTGCCCGCGCATGAACAGGTAGAACGACACCACCAGCGCAATCGGCAGCAGCAGGCGCACCAGCACCGCCGGCACCATCATGAAGCCGAGCGCGGTGTCGCTGGCCGACCGCGGGTTGACCAGATCGGTAACCACGTCCGGTGCCAGCAGGCGTTGCTGGGCTGGCAGTTGCAGGCTTTCTTTCGGTGGGCGGAAGCGGCGCAGCAGAGCGAACACAGTCAGCGCTACGGCAACGAGTACGGTGATTTCGCCGAGGGTATCGAAGCCGCGGAAATCCACCAGCATCACGTTGACCACGTTGCTGCCACCGCCCTCAGGCATGGCCCGGCTGAGGTAGAACGAGGAGATGTCGTTTGGCGTCTGCCGGGTGAGCATGGCGTAGGACAGCAGCGCCATGCCGCCGCCCACGGCAATCGACAGCAGCAAGTCGCGCAAACGGCGAATACGCGCCTTGCGCAGGCTGCTTGGCAGTGGCGAGACTTCTTCGATGCGTCGCGGCAGCCAGCGCAAGCCCAGCAGGATCAGCACGGTGGTCACCACTTCGACCGCCAGTTGCGTCAGCGCCAGATCCGGTGCGGAGAACCAGACGAACGTCACGCAGGTCATCAGGCCACAGACGCTGACCATGGTCAGGGCGGCGAGACGGTGATACTTGGCCTGCCATGCCGCACCGAGGGCACAGGCAATCGCCAGCAGCCACAGGGTTACGAAGACGATGGAGCCCGGAATCTTCGGCCGGTCGCCCCAACTCAGGCTGCTGTGCAGCATCGGGATCAGGCCGGCGAGTACGGCCGCCAACACCATCAGGAACAGTTGCATTTGCAGGCGCCGGGTGCCGAGTCGACGTTCTACCCGACGGGCCATGCGCATCATCTCCACCAGACTGCGCTCGAACAGGCGCTTGCCGTTGAAGCGGCCTACCAGTGGCGGATATTTGAAGCGGCCCTGTCTGAACTGATTGCGCAGCAAGAGGTAGAGCACGATGCCGCCAGACATGGCGATCAGGCTCATGATCATCGGTGCGTTCAAACCGTGCCAGATCGCCAGGCTGTATTCCGGCAGGGGACCGCCGACAACCGGCAATGCTGCGGCGGCCAGTAATGGACCGACGATCTGTGCCGGGAAAATGCCCACCAACAGGCAGGTGAACACCAGCAATTCGACGGGGGCGCGCATCCAGCGCGGTGGTTCGTGCGGGGTGTGCGGCAGGTCGGTGGCCGGTGGACCGAAGAACACATCGACCGTGAAACGCAGCGAATAGGCGACGCTGAAGGTACCGGCGATGGTCGCGACAATCGGCAGCGCGGCTTCGACCCACGCGGTGGCGTTGATGAACACGGTCTCGGCGAAGAACATTTCTTTCGACAGGAAACCGTTGAGCAGCGGCACGCCCGCCATCGAGGCGCTGGCGACCATGGCCAGCGTCGCGGTGAACGGAATCAGCTTGATCAGACCGCTGAGCTTGCGGATATCCCGCGTGCCGCTCTCGTGGTCGATGATACCGGCGGCCATGAACAGCGAGGCCTTGAATGTCGCGTGGTTGAGGATGTGGAACACCGCCGCGACCGCTGCCAACGGACTGTTCAGACCCAGCAGCAAGGTGATCAGGCCAAGGTGGCTGATGGTCGAATAGGCCAGCAGACCCTTGAGGTCGTTCTGGAACATCGCGCAATACGCGCCGAGCAGCAGCGTACAGGCGCCGGCGCCGCTGACGATATAGAACCATTCTTCACTGCCGGACAGCGACGGCCACAGGCGTGCGAGCAGGAACACCCCGGCCTTGACCATGGTTGCCGAGTGCAGATAAGCCGAAACCGGGGTGGGCGCCGCCATTGCGTGCGGCAACCAGAAATGGAAGGGAAACTGGGCGCTTTTGCTGAGGGCGCCGATAAGAATGAGGGGTAGCAGAATAGGGTAGAGGGCATGTGCGCGAATCTGATCGCCGGCGGCCAGGACCTTGTCCAGGTCATAGCTGCCAACGACATGGCCGAGGATCATGACCCCCGCCAGCAGGCATAAACCACCGGCCCCCGTGACCATCAGCGCCATGTAGGCGCCACGACGGGCGTCGGCGCGGTGATGCCAGTAGCCGATCAGCAGGAACGAGAAGAGGCTGGTCAACTCCCAGAAAAACACGATCTGGATCAGGTTGCCGGAAATCACCAGCCCGAGCATGGCGCCCATGAATGCCAGGAAAAACGCGAAGAAACGCGGCACCGGGTCGTCCGGCGACATGTAATAGCGGGCATATAAAGAGACGAGGGTGCCGATGCCGAGCACCAGCATCGAGAACAGCCAGGCAAAACCGTCCATGCGCAGAACGAAGTTCAGGCCGAGGCTGGGCAGCCACATGAACTCTTCGCGGATGACGCCGCCGTGGGCGATTTGCGGGTACAACAGCGCGACCTGGACGGTGCCGATCAAAGCGACCAGACCTGCCAGCAGGGATTCTGTATTACGCGCGTTATGTGGCAGCACCGCTGCCAGACAGCTGCCAATGAATGGCAGAAGCAGTAGAACTATCAGGGACATAGGCTTCTAATCTGCGGAAGTTTGTGAAGCATCATACGTGCCAGCTCCCCGATCACCAAACGCCAGGATGTCTCAGAATCCTACAAAGTAGTCTGAAAATTTGTGTTTGGCCTTATTTCAGGAGGGGGACGTCGTCTTTGAGGGCCCCATCGCGGGCAAGCCCGCTCCCACAGTATTTGCGTCGTGCACAAACCCTGTGGGAGCGGGCTTGCCCGCGATGACTTTCGTTCAGACGCTCAAGACGTTGCGGATCAGCGCTGGGTTTCCCGCTCCAGTTCAGCCTCTGCTTCAGCAACCTTACCCTTGGTCTTCAACTCACTGACAATCACCGCCGCCACAATCAACCCGGCCCCCACCAAAGCAATTGCCGGCAGCCGCTCTCCGGCGATCCGCCCGACAATCCCGGCCCACACCGGCTCATCGGCATAGATCAACGTGGCCCGGGTCGGCGAAACGCTCTTCTGTGCCCAGTTCATCGCCACCTGAATCGCTGCACTCGCCGCGCCCAGGCCCAAAGCTGTCACCAGCAGGGTCCAGGAAAAGTCCGCAATCACCTCACCCGTTGGCACCACCAGCAGAAATGACAACACCGACGTCGTTGCCAACTGCACCACGGTCACCCGGCGCACATCGACCTGGCCGGCATAGTTACTGATCAGAATGATTTCGGCAGCAATCGCAATGGCGCTGATCAACGTCGCAATTTCGCCGGGACTGAAGTTCAGCGAAGCCCCGGACGGCCCGGACAGCAGCATCAGCCCGGTAAACGCCAGCATGATGCCGATGCTCGGCATCAATCCCGGACGCCGCCCGAGCACCAGCCACTGCAGCAAGGGCACAAACGGCACATACAACGCGGTAATGAATGCCGACTGACTGCTCGGAATGGTTTGCAATCCGACCGTCTGCAAGCCGTAACCGAGCATGATCGCCACGCCGATGAAGGCGCCAGCCTTGAGTTCGAACACGGTCAGTTCACGCAGATGGCGCCAGGAGAACAGCGCAACGATGCACGCTGCAGCGGCAAAGCGCAGGCCGACGAAGAACATCGGGCCACTGACGGTCATCGCGTGTTGAACCAGCAAAAACGTGCCGCCCCAGACCATGGTGATCAGCACCAGCACGCACTCGGCCTTGCTGAAACGGGAGAAACGGAGGGGAGTGTCGGGGCGATTCACTGACGTCATGTCCTTGCACGCTGGAGAAAGAGCGACGCACAATGCGCCAAATGTTGCGCAGTATACTGCCCAACCCCATCGAGTGAGCAATATAGTGCACAAAGATTCCAGCCAACGAGCCTCCGTTCTGCAACACGTCAGCCAGAATGTGCGGCGCTTGCGGCATGCTGCCGACATGAGCCAGACCGCGCTGGCGGAAAAGTCCGGGGTGAGCCGGCGCATGCTGGTGGCGATCGAAGCCGGCGAAAAGAATGTCAGCCTGACCACTCTCGACCGCGTTGCCGAAGCGCTCGACGTTGCTTTCAGTGATCTGATCCAGGCCCCCGATGCCCGCGATCCGAGCCGCATCAATGAAGTGGCCTGGGCCGGGAAGATTCCCGGCAGCAAAGCGGTGCTGCTGTCCAAGGCCACTGCCACTCGCGAGGTCGAGCAATGGGAGTGGTGCCTGCAACCGGGCGAGGTCTACCCCTCACAACCGGATGCCGACGGCTGGAGCGAGCAGATCTATGTGTTCGAAGGTTGCTTGACGCTGATGCTCGGCGACCAGCCGCAGCGCATCAACGCGGGCGAGTTTTTCATGTTTGCCAGCAATCAGCCGCATGCGTATCGCAATGATGGCGACGTGGCGGCGCGGTTCGTACGAAATGTGGTGATTTGAATGAGTCAGTGCGCAGACATCCTGATCATCGGCGGTGGCCTCAGTGGCACGATGCTGGCGGTGCAATTGTTGCGTCTGCCCGGTCAGCGCAAGATTCTGATTATTGAGCCCCGTGCCGAACTGGGTCGCGGCGAAGCCTACAGCGCGGTCGAATTGGGCCACACGCTCAACGGCAATGCTGCGCGTATGAGCGTTGATCCGGACAACCCGGATGATCTGACGCAATGGCTGACCGAACATATTGCTGCTGGAGGCTGGCCGCAGTCTTCCGAGCAGCAAGTGCCGGTCTGTGAACTGTTCCCGCCTCGGGGATTGTTCGGTGTCTACGTGCAGCAGCGCCTGGCTGAAGCGCGAGAGGTTGGCGAGCAATACGGTTCGACCGTCGAGCATATCTGCGCAGAGGTCATCGACCTGCAAACCGAAGCCGAATCAGTGCAAGTCACGTTGAATGACGGCCAACACATTCGGGGCGCTTATGCGGTGCTTGCCACGGGCATGTTCCCCGCTGCACGTACGCCACAGAAAGAGTCCAGCGGCCTGAATGCCGCCGCACTCGATCCATGGGATGTCGCGGCCATGCGCCAGCTGGATCCGCAATCGACCGTGCTGATCATCGGTTCCGGCCTGACCATGGTCGATGCCGTGGTCTCGCTGGAGCAGGCCGGGCATCGCGGGCCTATCGAGGTGTTTTCCCGTCACGGCTTGCTGCCCCATGTGCGCCGGCAACCGCCAGCCTGGGTGGATTTCCTCGGTGAAGATCACAGCATCCGCTCGCCGCGCCAGTTGTTACGCGAACTGCGCCAGCATTGCCGTGACGCTATCGCCAAAGGCATCGATTGGCAGGCGCCACTGGATACGGTCCGGGTGCACATCGGCCGATTGTGGAGTCAGGCAACTGACGTGCAGCGTCGACAATTCGTACGGCATGTGCGGCCGTGGTGGGAAAGCCATCATCATCGTTCGCCGCCGCTGAGTGCGCAGTTGGTTGAGCGTTTGCTGGGAGAGGGGCGGCTGCGGATTCATGCGGCTTCTTTCAAAGGGCTCGAGCCGTACGGGGACGGTGGTGTGCGTATTCGCATTCGGCGCCGGGGTGAGACCGAAACCCGCGTGGTGCAGGGGGCGGCGTTGATCAACTCCAGCGGGATCGAATACGACTGGCGGCGTGTTGCCAGGCCGTTACCTCAACAGTTGCTGGCCCGTGGACTGGTGCGACCGGGCCCGTTGGCATTGGGGATTGCGGCTGCGATTGACGGTGCGGTGTTGAGCGAAAACGGGCAGGTCGCGAATCGGTTGTTCGCCATGGGGCCGCCGTTGCGCGGGATGTGGTGGGAGAGTACGGCGGTGACGGATGTGGCGTTGCAGGCCAAGGCACTGGCGGCGCGTTTGGGCTCTGAGCGAAATTGAGGGCTTCTGTTTTCGGGCAGGGCCTCATCGCGGGCAAGCCCGCTCCCACAGGACTCTGGTTGTAAACACCATTTGTGCCACGCCACAGAACCTGTAGGAGTGAGCCTGCTCGCGATAGCGGTGGTTCAGTCGATATAAAAGGTGACTGATCTACCGCTATCGCGAGCAGGCTCGCTCCTACATTTGTAGCGTGGTAAGCGAAAGAGTTACGCCACGACTCGATAGCACGGCACATATGCCGCGCCGCCCGGCAGTTTCATTCGGTGCTGGGCGACGAAGGCTTTGAGCAACGCATCTAGCGGTTGCATGATCGCCGCGTCACCACGGATCTGATAAGGCCCGTGCTCTTCGATCAGGCGAATGCCCTTGTCCTTGACGTTACCGGCAACGATCCCCGAGAACGCCCGGCGCAGGTTGGCCGCCAGTTCGTGGGGTGGCTGGTCGCGGTGCAATTTGAGGTTGGCCATGTTTTCGTGGGTCGGATCGAACGGACGCTGGAAGCCTTCGTCGATCTTCAGCAGCCAGTTGAAGTGGAACGCGTCGTTGCGTTCGCGGCGGAACTGCTTCACCGCTTTCAGGCCCTGAGTCATCTGGCGCGCCACTTCAGCCGGGTCGTCGATGATGATTTCGTAGTGCTGTTTGGCGGCTTCGCCAAGCGTGGCGATGACGAAGGCGTCGAGTTGCTCCAGATACGGCGCGGCATGTTTCGGCCCGGTCAGGATCACTGGGAACGGCAAGCCCTCGTTGTCCGGATGCATCAGGATGCCCAGCAAGTACAGGAACTCTTCAGCGGTACCGGCGCCACCCGGGAAGATGATGATGCCATGGCCCACTCGCACGAACGCTTCCAGACGCTTTTCGATGTCCGGCAGGATCACCAGTTCGTTGACGATCGGGTTTGGCGCTTCGGCGGCGATGATGCCCGGCTCGGTCAGACCGAGGTAGCGGCCGCCGTGAATGCGTTGTTTGGCGTGAGCGATGGTCGCGCCCTTCATCGGGCCCTTCATCACGCCGGGACCGCAACCGGTGCAGATGTCGAGGCTGCGCAGGCCCAGTTCGTGGCCGACTTTCTTGGTGTATTTGTATTCTTCGGTGTTGATCGAGTGACCACCCCAGCACACGACGATTTTCGGCTCGACGCCCGGGCGCAGGGTGCGCGCGTTGCGCAGCAGGTGAAAGACGTAGTCACTGATGCCTTGCGAGGTGCTCAGGTCGATGCGTTGGCTGTCGAGTTCGTTTTCGGTGTAGACAATGTCGCGCAGGGCGCTGAAGAGCATTTCCCGGGTGCTGGCGATCATTTCGCCGTCGACGAAAGCGTCGGCCGGAGCGTTCAGTAGCTCCAGGCGCACACCGCGATCCTGTTGGTGAATGCGGATTTCGAAATCTTTGTAGGCTTCAAGGATGGTCTTGGCGTTATCGACATGAGCGCCGGTGTTGAGGATGGCCAGGGCGCACTGGCGGAAGAGGGTGTAGGTACTGCCGGATCCGGCTTCGCTCAGTTGCTGGACTTCACGTTGAGAAAGGGTTTCCAGGCTGCCTTTCGGGCTGACCGAGGCATTGATTACGTGTCGTTGGGTCATGCAATGATCCTTAAAACGATGTCATCCCAAAACCAGGCGAATGGCATCCGAATAGTGTGTATCCATGAATGAAGATGGCACGATCTGCGCTGTACCGCCATGTCCCCGTTGGACGCTGAAAAGATGAAAAGGAGCCCCAGCATAGCTAAATCCTTCGCAGAGGCGATAATGCGCGGGCGAGTTTTTTCCGTTGCTCTTTTTGTCGCTCAAGGAAGTCATAAGTGATGTTCGAGATTCAGCCGATGGACGCGGTCACCTTTCGCCAGCAGACCCGGCGCAGCACACTGATCATCGCGGTGCTGTTCCTGGTGCTGGCGATGTTGTTTTCGACGACGGCAGTGGCGCTGTTCGGCGAGCCCGGTAGCGATAACCTGCGCTTCAATGTCGGCGGGGTGTTTGTCGCGTTTCTGTTGACGGCGGTGCTGTTGCGCGGGCGGTTCTGGACCCAGACGTGGATGGCCCCGGCGGTCTATAGCTGGCGGCTCAAGCGCAGCCTGATGAGCGTCACCAATGTGATGCACCAGGTGACGGCAGCGGTTGAGAAGAATGATCCGACGGCCATGAAAGTGTTGCGTTTCTATCACCTGGGGCTGACGCAAATGCATGAACTGGACGGCAACTCCAGCGATCATGCGCAATTGCACCGGGAAGTCGAAACACACAAAGAGCGGATGCGGGCGCTGGGGCTCGATATCGACCAGCCACGCCTCGATCCGGCGTGGCTGGAAGCCTTGAAACCGGCGTCGCGTTAAAGCGCAATACGCCGGGCGCGGCGCTGTTTCCACGAGCGAATCAGGCGTCCATACACCAGCAGGTTGACCGCCAGGACCACGCTGCCCAGCACCAGTTGAATCCCCGGTGTCAGCCCGGCCGGGTAGATGATCGGCCAGATGTAGTGCTCGATGAATCCGCCGGCGTATTCGGTTTGCCCGGCAGCGTGACGCATCAGGTTTTCCCAGTAGGTCAGCGGACAGGTCAGGTGCAACACCTCGACCGCAAAGCCCCATGCGGCGGCCGGCAGGTGCAGCCACATCAGCCGTGGCCACTTGAGGACCAGCAGCCCGCCGAACAGCACGAACAGAATAAACAGCAAATGAAACAGCACCAGCCCGTCGGCTGCGATTCGGTACAGCATGTCGTATCCCTGACGCAATTGTGAGTGGCGCTATGTTACGCGCAGGGCCTGGGTAATTGCGCAAGATTGTTCAAGACCGGGCGGCGTTTTTACTGGCACAGTCGTCGACCGTTTTCCTGGGTTGAAAAGCGTTATGTCTGACTCTCTTATGCCGCGCAGTGCGTTTCTTCGCGGCGCTGCGGCGATCATGCCGCTGTCTCTGGCGACTGCGCCGTGGGGGCTGCTCGCCGGTTCCATGGCGATTGAAGCCAACCTCACACCACTGCAAGGGCAGGGCTTGTCGAGCATTGTGTTTGCCGGCGCTGCGCAGTTGGTGGCAATCGGCATGCTCAAGGGCGGTGCCGGGATCTTCTCGATTCTGTTGACCACGCTGCTGCTGACCTCGCAACATCTGTTGTACGGCATGAGCATGCGCTCGGTGATTTCGCCGCTGCCGGGGCGTTGGCGGATCGGGCTGGGTTTTTTGCTCACCGACGAATTGTTCGCCCTGACCAGCCAGCATGATCGTCAACAATTCAATCGCTGGTATGCCTTGGGGGTTGGCCTGACGTTCTACATCGCGTGGAACCTGTTTACCCTTGCCGGGATTGTCCTGGGCAGCAGCATTCCGGGCCTTGAGCATCTGGGCCTGGATTTTTCGATTGCCGCGACCTTCATTGCCCTGATCACGCCGGTGGTGCGCAACGTGCCGACCGTGGTGTGCGTGGCGGTCTCGTTGTTCTGTTCGGTGTTGTTCAGCTATTGGCAATGGGGCTCGGCGCTTGTCCTGTCGGGTTTGGCCGGGATGACCGCAGGGTTTATCTGCAACAAGCTTTATAGGGGGCGCACATGATGGTTTGGGCGGTCATTGTCGGGATGGGATTGCTGGTGTTCCTCAACCGCTATGTGTTTCTTGAACCGCGGTTGCCGGTGCGTCTGAGCAGTAACGCGCGGCAGTTTCTCGGTTTTGCGGTGCCGGGCATGTTGACTGCAATCTGTGGGCCGATTGTATTCATGCCGGAAAAACAGCTGAATTTGCAGTGGGATAACCCGTATTTGCTTAGTTCGCTGGTGGCGATCGGACTGGTGATCTACACACGCAGTACGCTACTGAGCATGTTATTGAGCATGGCGTTTTTCTTTTTGCTGCGTTGGTGGTTGTAAGTTGTCCGATGAAAACTGATCTACGCTTTATGGAAGATGATTTCCTCTGAGAGCGAGGTGGGCATGGCAACCGAGAAAACGCGTCCGAATGATGACGATGAGCCGACAGAAGCGGAGATTGAGGAACAGGAAAGAAGAGAAAAGCAGACCTGGAAACACGACGACAGCAGAGAGCTGTCTGATCGTGATCAGGAAATGCCTTTGAAACCCTGAATGCTGCAAACAAAAAGCCCCGCTCATGCGGGGCTTTTTGCGTTTCAGAGGTCTTCCAACTGCGTGAAATCGGGGTGTGCCGCCCGATAACCCAGCGTTCTGTCGATCCAGGCATTGAGCTCGTTGACCATCACCGGCGGATGGCCGGGATAGCCTTCGAGGGTGGTGCGCAAGATACGTTCGATGTCAGGCACTGAACGCAGGTTTCGAGTCTTGATGTAGTGGCCGATAAAACAGTCGAGTTGAAAGCGTTCTGTCATGGACAGATAAATACACTCCAGGCCGTTGGCCTGTTTGATTGCAAAATCGTCGCGCAACTTAGTTCTCTGCAAGGCTTGTTAAAATTGTAGGGGATTCCTGGTTTTGTTGACTCTTTGGTCAACTGGTATGCCAAATGGAAATGCGGCGCGCATGCTATCCGTAGTGCAACTAAATGTATGTATGACGGTTGAAATGTCAGACAGGCGGTTAGTTCGCTCAAACGATTGTTTTGTCAGCCTTGTCTCAAGACTGAAACACCCCCTGTAAAGATCGCGCATCAGCCTGCAGACGGTGCCGAAGGCTCCGATCATTGACTTTGGATTTGCAGATCAAAAGATCACAGCCTTCGGCAGTTCCTACAGAAAGAACGGGCGCTGTCGATGGATTTTTAGGCGACCTGGGCAATCAGGTTAGGCCCCTGATTGCGTGCGTTGCCCACGGCTTTGTCGACTTTGTGCCATTCGAACGCCTCCGCAGCTTCACCCTCGAACAGCAGCATTTGTTCGGCGCGCTCCACGGGCGTGGCAGGATCGAGCCATTCGCGGGCCAACTCTGCACACAGCACCACAGGGCGGCGATCATGAATGTCGAGCATGCCGCCGGCACTGTCAGCGGTGATGATCACGAAACCATCGTCGTCGCGGGGGGGCGTGCCGGGTGTGGGAAATTGCCCGATTCCAGCGCAGAAAACCGGCCCGTGATCCGCCCGACGGATCAGCCACGGTTGTCGGCTTTTATCCTCTGCGTCCACCCACTCGAACCAGTTGTCGACAGGCACGATCAAGCGCTGACGCCAGATCGCCCGGAAGAACGGCCCGTGGGCGACTTTCTCCACTCGGGCGTTGATCGGCGCAGCACGGTCCTTCGCCCAATGCGGGCGCCAGCCCCAGCGCAAATTGTCGGCGTAGATACGCTGATCGTGCTGGTGGAGAACCGCCAGCGCGGTAGTCGGCGCAGCGTTGTAGCGAGCCAGCGGCGCGTCGCCGACGTGATTGATCAACGCATCGGGAATGCTCAGCACCGCGACGAAGTCGTGAATGCCACGGTACTGCGAGAGTCTTCCGCACATCGGCTGAATCTCCTGGTGGACGATGTCAGCTTAGTCGGCTCTGCGGCTCACTTATTGGCGGCCTGACCGGTGAACGTGTCGCGCCATCTCAGCCAGCGACGTTCCAGTGCGGCGAGCAAGCCGTCGCTGAGTTTGCCGAGCAGGGCGAGGACGATAATCGCCGCCAGGACGATGTCCGGGCGCGAT
Source organism: Pseudomonas sp. NPDC087817 (assembly GCF_044742875.1). Lineage (NCBI taxonomy): Bacteria > Pseudomonadati > Pseudomonadota > Gammaproteobacteria > Pseudomonadales > Pseudomonadaceae > Pseudomonas > Pseudomonas sp. NPDC087817. The sequence continues at coordinate 249,428 of NZ_JBIUVJ010000004.1, read as the reverse complement.
GTTTCGCGACCGTCGCTGAGCAGGTAGCCCAGGCCTTTGGTCGCGGCGATCAGTTCGGCGGCGACGAGGAACATCCACGCCAGGCTCATGCCGCTGCGCAGTCCCGTGAACAGGCCGGGCAGGGCGGCGGGCAGCAAAATCCGCCGCACCAGTTGCAGGCGGCTGAAGCCGTAGATGTGGCCGACCTCGACCAGTTTGCGGTCGATGTTGCGAATCGCCGCAACCACGTTGACGTACACCGGAAAAAACGCGCCGATGGCGATCAAGACAACTTTCGAGGTCTCGTCGATGCCCAGCCATAGCAGCAACAACGGCACCCACGCCAGGCTCGGAATCGAGCGCAGCGCAGCGAAGGTCGGCTCCAGATACGCCTCGGCTTCCCGGCTCAAACCGACCCACGCGGCGAACACCAGGGCCAGACCGGCACCGATGGCAAAGCCCAGGAGCACGCGAATCAGGCTGGCGCCGATGTGTTTCCACAGCGCGCCTTCGGCAAGATCGGTGAGGGTCAGGGCGATCTCGCTCGGCGCCGGCATCTGATAAGACGGCAACCAGCCGACGCGCACGATGATTTCCAGCGCAATGACGATCAGCAGCGGCAGGGCGAGGCCTTTGAGTCGGCGCTGCCATGATGGGTTAAAAATGGGCGGCTGCCGATGCGGCGCTGTGAGTGGCGCGGGCAGGACTTTGCTGTGACTGGTCATGGTGATGGCTCCGCTCACCCCGAATCCGCAACGCGCGCGGATTCGGGGTGAGGCTTTTCGATTACTGGCGGGCGACGGCTTGCTGCACACCGCTGTCGAGCAACTGGTCGATGACTTGATCGACATTCACGCCACGGCGCACCAGTTCTTCGGAGACCAGAATCGGCGCGGCCGCTTTCGAGGCGACGACATCATTGGCGGTCAGTTGCGGGCTGCTCAAGTCGGTGCGCGACAGCTGCAGTTTGGCCACGTCCAGCGGCAGTCCCGACTCCTTGGCGAGCAGGGCGGCGAACTCATCAGGGTTTTTCAGCGCCCATTCGCGGGCCTGTTCGTAAGCCTTGATCACCGTGTCGATGGTCTGCGGATGTTCCTTGGCGTACTGCTCGGTAACGCTGACCACGCCGTAACTGTTGAACGCCGGGTTGCGATACAACAGGCGCGAACCCGCCTGCACCTGGCTGGCGGCCATGTGCGGATCGAGACCGGCCCAAGCGTCGACATCGCCTTTTTCCAGCGCGGTGCGGCCGTCCGGATGTTGCAGGTGCACCAATTCCACGTCGTCCTTTTTCAGCCCGGCCTGTTGCAGGCTGCGTAGGGTAAACAGATACGGGTCGGTGCCTTTGGTCGCGGCGATCTTCTTGCCCTTGAGGTCGGCGATGCTCTGGTACGGCGAGTCTTTGCGCACGACCAGCGCAGTCCATTCAGCGCGGCTGTAAACGTACACCGATTTGATCGGGCTGCCATTTGCGCGGCTCAGCACGGCGGCGAGGCTTGCGCTGGAGGCGAAATCGACGCCGCCGCTATTGAGGTACTCCAATGAGCGATTGCTGCCCTGGCTCAGCACCCAGCTGACTTTGCTTTGCGGCAGGGCTTTTTCGAGGAAGCCGAAATGTTTAAGCACCAGGCTCACCGGGGAGTAATAGGCGTAGTCCAGGTGTACTTCCGCCGGAGCGGTTTCGGCGGCCTGGGCCAGCGGTTGCAGGCTCAGTGCCATTGCGCTGGCGGCGAGCAGTGTTTTGAGACGGGAAAAGGGCAATGACAATTTCATGGGGCGCTCCGGCAAAGGCACAGGTTCTTATGTCCAAAAAGATATTTTTTTTGAATGCTTCCTGCATGAATGGAATATTGCAGGCTCTGTGCCATGTGCCTCGAAGTGCCGGTTTACAAGGGGTTTATTGAAGAATGCCAAGGTGTCGCTGTTGCTCTGCGAACAGTGTGATTTGCCACTGTTGCTGGATGGACAGTGGAGATCCGAGGTGCTGAGCTTATGCATTAATCGAATTTCAAAGTGATCATTTAACGGCGTTATGTTCTATGCAATCTCTCTTTGCAGGACTCGCCATGAAGCTTTCCCGTTTCCTCCGTTGCGCGTTGACCGCTGCGCTGTTTGCGTCGCCGCTTTCCTACGCTGCCGAACCTTTGGTCCTGCATGTCGGTGACCAGAACTACTACAACATTCGCGCTTCGGTCGAAGCTTCCGGTGTGTTGAAAGACGCGCCTTACACGGTGGACTGGAAACATTTCCAGGCGGCTGCACCGTTGGCGGAGGCTTTGCAAACCGGTGCGATTGATCTGGGATTCCTCGGCGATTCCGGTTTTCTGTTTCTCGCAGCGAAGCAAGCGTCGGTGAAGTTGATCGGCGTCTCCCGACAAAACCCCGACACGATTGCCTTGCTGGTGCCCAAGGATTCTCCGGTGAAAACCATCGCCGACCTCAAGGGCAAGAAAGTCGCCTATTGGCCCGGCGCCTGGAGCCAGCAATTGACCTTGCGCGCATTGGAGCAGGGTGGCCTGCCGGAGAATTACGTCGACTTCGTCAAACTGATGCCAATTGATGCCGCTGCCGCTTTGCCGCAAGGCAGCATCGACGCCTTTCCGGTTTGGGAACCGTACATTTCCCAGCAGATTGTCTTCTCTGGCGCTCGACCAATTCTCACGGCGAAGAATCTGATGCCGGGGCTCAGCGCGATCGCGGCTTCAACCCCTTCCATTGATAGCAAACGTGAAGCGATCGCCGATTTTCTCGGACGTTTGAAGCAAGCGCGGGCCTGGGTCGATAGCCATACCGATGAGTACGCTGACCTGTGGGCGAAGAAAGCCAATCTCGATCAGGAGGTTTCGCGGCACTGGCTGCGCCAGGCGCACATGACGGTCGGGCCGGTGGATCAACAGGCGGCCACGGATCTGCAAAGCACCGCAGACTTCCTGTTTAAAGTGAAAGCGCTACCGGCTCCGCTGGCCACGGCGGGGATTATCGACAGCTCCTTTCAGCAGGCACTGGCTCACTGAACGAGCGCCGGAACCAAACCCTGTGTACCTTATCCAACCTCGGCTCTCAGAACCGGGCACAAGGATGGATAAGGGCGAGGGAGTTTTGCCAATCGACAACATGACCGCAGTGGTCGGGCTCAAGGCAAAACATGACATCCGGATTCAGACTTCTTTGTGCAGCGGCCATGGTGTTGGGGTTGGCCGGCTGCATCGCCGCGCCCATCGAAATGACCGCACAAACCGAAACACGCCTGAAGGTTCAAGCCCCCGTGCGTTTTCTGCTGACGTTCGATGACGGCCCAAGCGCTTCGAGTTTCTGGAACCCGTCGGCCACCGTACTCGACAGTCTCAAGGACAATCCTGTGCAGCCGGGCATCAAAGCGGTGTTCTTTGTCCAGACCCGTGCGCCCCGGGCCGGCAACAGCGATATCGGCCGCGGCATCATGCGTCGCGAGTTTGCCGAGGGGCACATTCTCGCTTTCCATACCGCGACCCACTGGCACACCAATCACCGATCGCTCGATCCTCAAGAGCTCGAAGAGTCGCTGACCAACGGCACAGCGGACATCGCCGCCATCACTGGTGCGCCACCGACGTTGTTGCGTCCGCCGTTCTGGAACTACGACAAACGTACATTCGCTGCCTATCAACAGCATGGGCTGCACGTGTTACTCACCGATTTGAGCGCCAATGACGGCAAGATCTGGGGCTTCAATGCCAGTCCGCGCCGGCGGGCAAACATGCTGCGGCAGTTATCGGAGGTTCGTGAGCGCATTGCGCTGGGTCAATTTCCGACCGTCGATGGCGTGATTCCGGTGGTGGTGACGTTTCACGACCTCAACCGTTACACCGCGCGGCACACTCGCGAATACTTGCAGATCCTTCTCGATAGCGCGGCGGCCACAGGTGTGAGGCTGGCGGACAAGCCTTTCTACGATGATCACGCCGATCTGGAACGGGCCGCGTTGGCGCGTACCGTGGAAAAAAGCTCGGAGACAGTGCAGCTGCCGGGTATCTGGAACTGGATTTGGGACCACGACGCGCACTGAGTGACTGCGTGAAAGTTGTGACCGGGTTAACGGTTTTGTACCGGGCACGGTACAAATTGCTCATCTATGCTCTACGGATCGATTGATTTTCGCCTGCGAGGCGTCCGTCCATGCTTGCCATTGCCGAGATTTGCCGCATCGTCGAATCCGGGTTTCCGGCGTTCAAGTGCGACTGCGTTCCCTCCACGCAGGGGCTGCTGCAGATCAAGGTGTATGAGCCAGAAAGCGGACGCGTCGAATTGCTGCTCAATGGCGTTTCCCCGGAGCACCTCGTCACCATCCGTGACATTTCCAACTTCATTGGTGAGTTGCGCACGGAAATGAGCGCGGGTCGCCGGGCGTTCGCCGGTTAGTCCTCATAAACGCCGTTGAAATGCCTGGACGATGCGCAATGTCGCATCACTGGTGTTGAGGTTGCACACCGCATTCAGCGGGTGCCAGATGCAGTCGATAATTTCATTTTGCGGGCGCACCTGATCAATGTTCAGCACTGATGCCTCGTAGACGTGATGCCGGGTGCCACCGCTTTCCAGTTCCATCAGATACAACATTTCGTCGGCATTCAGGCCGGTCTCTTCCTGCAATTCGCGTACGGCGGCATCGGCTCGGGTTTCCCCGGGCTCGACCTTGCCGCCGGGCAATGTCCAGCGGCAGCGGGGTTTGCGCACCAGGAGAATATGTCGATCCTGTTCGCAAATGACGGTGGCACGTACTTTCATCTGTTACCTGTTTACTGCTTGTCACAAAATAGTCATAAAACTGCAATATTCGAGCCGAGCCCTTGGTTAAAGGTTCCTTCTCGGGTTGGAGCTTTTGCTTGTACGAAAAGTGCCAGGCCCCTGACTGGCAGGCGTGACGACACCGGGTAGGCACCGCGGCGAAAACAGGGTGTAAGGTAAAAGCGTGAAGCTGAACCTGTCCGTTAGCGAAAGGAGGTGACCATGAGCATTGCGATGCTGAACAAGATGCACATGAACGGTTATGACGTGCTCAGCGTGAACAACGGCCCATGGCGGGTGTGCACCCAGGGTGATCGGCTGGCGTCATTTGCCAGCAGAGAAGAGGCGCTGGCGTACGCGGCCGCACTTCCCGGTTACCAAAAACGCTCGAAGTGTGCGCAAAGTCACAAGGCCAGTTGAATGGCGGCAATGAACAGCCCCGGTTTAGGCCGGGGCTTTTGTTTGGGGGCGAGCCAGTGTCAGTGGACTTTGGTTCGACTGATCGCGCGGGCCTTCACTTCCTTGGCGTACAGTTGCAGCCGCTCCTCATCACTCTGCAGGATCTCGCAGGATCTCAGCACTGCCTGGGCGTCCGCCTCGTTGCCGGACTTGCGCAGTTGCTCGGCGATGCGTTTGAGGTCGACCGCCGACCAGCGCAGATCCGATGCAACGCTTTGCAGGTCGCGCTGAAGTTCGTGTTCGTATTCATTGAGCCGCATGATCACCTCCAGAACATTCTCGGTAGAAAATAGTAGTCGGATTTTTTGCGGGTAGCGTGTAGCTCGTCTGTCAGTGGCCAGAAAGGTTGTGAAAAATTGTGCCGTCTCCCCCGAGGGCGCGGTGCCATGATGGATGTGTATCCTGTTAGGCGTTACATTCGCTTTTTTTTCAGCACGCTTTCTACAAATAAGGAAACACCATGCGGATATGGATCGGAGGGCTGGCGTTAGCCATGTTGGCAGGCTGTTCATTGCCGACATCGTTGGTGCCGGGTGAACCGAACGTCAGCAAGACCAGTAACAAGGCGCCGAAGGATTACGCCGCGTGTGTATTGCCGTTGTGGCAGCAGGATGTGGCGAAAACGTCGCAGACGTCGATTTCCAACGGCTATCGCATTACCGCCCCGAGCATCATTACCGCTGACGAGATTCTCGATATCGTCAAGTACAAGGATGGCAGTCGCGTTTCGTTGTATCAGGGGCCGCCGTGGGCCAAGTCCGGCTCGTTGCGCAAATCGGTGCGTGATTGTCTGTAGCGCCCTTGTCTGGCGCAAAAAAGCAGAAACCGGATCAGCGGTTTCTGCTTTTTTTTCGATTTTTTGCGGGGCGGTCAGTCGGAAATGTCGGTCAAAGGGATGGTCGCGAAGTTGCCTTTTTTCTCGCGTCGATCCTGAATCCAGTCTTCCACCTGTTGGCCAAATTCTGCTGGTGCCTTGCGCCCGACCTTTCTGGCGATGTCGAGAATGGTCTGTTGGGCGAGGGCCTCTTCCATGCGTTGCTGTGCGGTCATCATCGCGGCGTGGATCGAGCAGGTGCCTTCGGTGGCCCATTCTGGCGGCTTGCCTTCAAACAGGGCGCAACGTCCACGGATGTCGCGACATTCGAAAATGTTCTTGCGCCCATCGATCGCTTTGACGATATCGAGCAGGGTGATTTCATCGGCCGGGCGCGCCAGGCTGAACCCACCGCGTACACCTTCGGACGCCACCACCAGTTTGCTCTTGGCCAGTTTGGTGAAGATTTTCGCCAGATATTCCACCGGCACGCCCTGCAGTTCGGCGAGGTCACGCACGCTGGCCTCACGAGTATCGCCGCCGTTACCGACCAGAAATGCCAGGCAATGAATGCCGTATTCGACGCCTGCGCTGTATAGAGACATGGTTAAGTCCGACTTGATTTGTCGTAAATTTTATCAGCCGTGATTCGAGTGGGCAATCTGCGGAGAGAGGTGGAACTGCATCAATAAAGGGCTGTGAGTGCATTGTCTGTGCGATTTGTCCGGATTTTAGCTGCCGATGTCATCGATAAATCCGATCAAACCTATCGGATAATCTGACTTGTGAGAAATATATCCGACTAATAAAGTCGGCGCTATTGAGTTGGCAGTGACTGACTCAAAACGAATTCGATTTCTCTCTTACAGTCGCTGGGCGTTTTCTGGAGAAACACAATGAAGCAGCAGATTCTGGTTATCGGCGCAGGTTTTGGCGGCATGTGGTCGGCATTGAGTGCTACGCGTCTGGTCGACCTTCATGGCCGCAACGACGTTGAAATCACCGTTCTCGCGCCTCAGGCGGAGCTGCGTGTACGTCCGCGATTTTATGAGCCGAACGCTCATCAACTGGCTGCACCGTTGCATGAACTGTTCGAAGCAGTCGGCGTTCACTTCATCAAGGGTGCGGCGCAAGCCATCGATGTGGCAGAAAAAACCGTCGGTTACACCGATCAGTCGGGTCAGAAGCAGACGTTCCACTACGACAAACTTGTTCTGGCCAGCGGCAGTGGTCTGGCGCAGTCGGCGACGCCGGGCGTCGCGCAATACGCATTCGACGTCGATCAGATCGAAGCGGCGATTCGTCTCGAAGCACACCTCAAAGCCCTGAAAGATCTCCCTGACAGCAAGGCGCGCAACACGGTTGTCGTTGCGGGCGGTGGTTTCACCGGTATTGAAACCGCGACAGAAATGCCGACGCGCCTGCGCGCAATCCTCGGCGAACAGGCCGACATTAACGTCATCCTCGTTGATCGCGGGCAGAAAATCGGTGCTTCGATGGGTGAAGAAATCAGTAAGTCGATCGTCGAGGCCAGCGAAGAGCTGGGCGTTACTTGGCGTCTCGGTGTGTCGGTGCAGTCGGTCGATGCCGACGGCGTGACGCTGTCGGACGGTCAGCATATCGAGGCGAAAACCGTCATCTGGACCACGGGCGTACGCGCCAGCTCGCTCACCGAGCAAATCCCGGCCGAGCGTGATAAACAAGGGCGCTTGCACGTCGATGCGCACCTGAAAGTCATCGGTCAGGACGATATTTTTGCCACCGGCGACGTCGCCTACGCCGCCACCGACGACATCGGCAATTACGCGCTGATGACTTGCCAGCATGCGATCTCGTTGGGTCGTCACGCCGGCAACAACGTCGCGGCGCAGATTCTCGGTGTCGACCCGACGCCGTACAGCCAGCCGAAATACGTCACCTGCCTGGACCTCGGTGCCTGGGGCGCGGTGTACACCGAAGGCTGGGACCGTCAGGTGAAACTGGTTAAACAGGAAGGCAAGGCGTTGAAGACCCAGATCAACACGCAATGGATCTATCCGCCTGTGGCTGATCGTGCCAGCGCGCTGGCGGCAGCGGACCCGATGATTCCTGTGGCGTAATCCATGCTGCGCAGAAAAATCCCGCTCATTGAGCGGGATTTTTTTGTCTGCGCAATAGGCTGTTACCAGGCTTCTCGACGCATGCTTTTCAAGTTTGTCGCTGCGTTAGAGGGGGCGGCGCTGATCTGGCTTTGCGCAGATCGGCGCCTGCAATGAGAAGTGACAGTTGTGCGAGGGCGGCTTTCTTGGGTCGGCTAGGCTTTATCACGCCAGCCCTTGAAAGAGGCGAGGGAAGGATTGTTTCGATATCTGAAGGAGATGCGGATCATGGATGATCTGGTGAAAGAGGTAATTCCGCTGTTGCAGTACTTGATTCCCGGGTTTCTATCGACCTGGATTTTTTACTCGCTCACAGCGTTCAGGCGACCGGATACATTTGGTCAGATTGTGCAGGCTTTGATTTTTACGTTTGTGATTCAAGGAGCGGTGTCGGGGATCGGAGGGATATGTTTGTGGGTAGGGACCAAAGGCATCTCAGTTGGTCCGTGGAGTGCCAAGGCAGAAACACTGTGGGCTCTGGTTGTTTCAATCTCGCTCGGTCTGTTTTTCTGTCGCCTCGCCACCAGTGGCAAGTTGCACGGGTGGTTGCGTGGCAGAAATCTGACGAAACAATCTTCCTACCCCAGTGAGTGGTTCAGCACGTTCGCGCAGCATCATCGTCTGGTCACACTGCATTTGACCGATGATAGACGCCTTTTCGGCTGGCCCGCAGAGTGGCCTCCCGAGTCCGCCAAAGGTCAGTTTGTGATGCAGAACCCCAGATGGTTGAAAAGTGATGGAACCGTGGCGTCTTTTGGCGCTGAGTATTTGGTGATAGATTCCGCGAAGGTCCAATGGGTTGAATTCAGCCCGCTATCAGGGGGTTCGACATGACTGCCAGAGCAACGCAACCAATGCCTCCCAGCGTGGCGCGCCTTTTTGTCGGCCCGGACGGCAAGCCTTCACCAAACCTGAAAGGCCCCAGCGCACCACCTCCGGCACCAAAGCGCTAACACGCCAGGCGCGCCGCTTTATGAGCGGCGCTTCATTGGTGCGGCAGTTATCCAGGATTAGTGGTCCGCTGCCGCACACCGCGGTCAAACCGTCTCCACCAACCAATCCCGAAACGCCTTCAACGACGGCAACGCTTCATTGCGTGGCGGATACACCAGGTAATAGCTGCGCCGGCTGGTGATCGGCTCGCCCAGTTGCAGCAACTCACCGTTGAGCAACTCATCCTCGACCAGAATTCGCGGCACCAGGCCCACGCCAATGTTGGCCCGCACGGCCTGAATCAAATGTGAGGTCATTTCAAAGCTCGGGCCGATGCGCATGCTGCGGTGCGGCAAGCCGTGATGGCTGAACCATTCGGCCCACGCCTGAGCATTGCTGCTGACATTGAGCAGCAATTGCCCGGCGATGTGCTGCTCGGCGTCGTTGCGCTCAGCGGCCGACAATTGCGCGCTGGCGATCACCACCAGTTCCTCGGTGTGCAAGGGCAGCGATGTCAGCCCTGGCCATTCACCCCCTCCAACGCAAATCGCCGCGTCTATTTCGCTGGTGTCGAAGTCGATGGCTTCGATACGCGAATGCAGGTGCACGGTCATGCCCGGGTGCGCGGTGTAGAAATCCTTGAGGCGCGGCAGCAGCCACTTCGAACCGAAGGTCGGTAATGTCGCCAGGCGCAAACTGTGGATGCCGGAACCGAACGCCATTGCTTGCAGCGTGGCACTGCGGATTTGCCCAAGGGCTTCAGCCAGTTCGCGCTGATACATGCGCCCGACATCTGTCAGCACGACTTTGCGCCCCTCGCGATTGAACAGGCGCATGCCGAGCATCTTCTCGAGAATCTGTACCTGACGGCTGACCGCGCTTTGCGTCAACGACAGTTCGTGGGCGGCGCGGGTGTAGCTTTCATGGCGAGCGGCAGCCTCGAAGGCGAGCAGTAACGACATGGAAGGGGTGAGCGTTCGCGGATTCATTCGGAAAAGTCATTAATAACGGGTCGAATTTACGGTTGTCCCAACGAGTCTCAACAATGAACATGGGCAACATGAGATGGCGGAGCCTGACGCAATCATTCGTTGCGTACAACTGTTCACCGCCACACGGCCTGATTTTGACCCGAGATGCCCTGACCGATGATTGCCCAGCTGTCGCCCGCTACCGCTCTGACATCCGATTACCAGCAGTTCCTCAAAGCCCTGAAAACCAGTGGTTTTCGCGGCGAGATCAGCGCCGACTACGCCAGCCGCGTGGTGCTGGCCACCGATAATTCGATCTATCAGCGCCTGCCGCAAGCCGCTGTATTTCCCATGGACGCTGACGATGTAGCGCGGGTCGCACGACTGATCGCCGAGCCGGCATTCCAACAAGTGGTGATCACCCCGCGTGGTGGTGGCACCGGCACCAATGGTCAGTCGTTGACCGACGGCATCGTGGTCGACTTGTCGCGGCACATGAATCACATTCTTGAAATCAACGTCGAACAACGCTGGGTGCGCGTGCAGGCCGGGGTGGTCAAGGATCAGCTCAATGCCGCGCTGAAATCCGCCGGATTGTTCTTCGCGCCGGAGCTGTCGACCTCCAACCGCGCCACCGTCGGCGGGATGATCAACACCGACGCCAGTGGCCAGGGCAGTTGCACCTACGGCAAGACCCGCGACCACGTCCTCGAACTCGACATGATTCTGCGTGGTGGTGAACGTCTGCACGGTCAACCGCTGCAAGAAAGTGAACTGCAAACGCTGTGCGCCCGAGAGGATCGGGTCGGTGAAGTCTACCGTTGTGCGCGGCAGATCATTGATGAGCAGGGTGAGCTGATCAAACAGCGTTTCCCGGATTTGAACCGTTGCCTGACCGGTTACGACCTGGCGCACCTGCGCGAGGCGGACAACCGTTTCAACCTCAACAGCGTGCTGTGTGGCGCTGAAGGCTCGCTCGGTTTTGTGGTCGAGGCGAAGTTGAATGTGCTGCCGATTCCCAGGCACACGATGCTGGTCAACATCCGTTACGCCGGCTTCATGGATGCGCTGCGCGATGCCCGTGCCTTGATGGCGCTCAAGCCATTGTCGATCGAAACCGTGGACTCGAAGGTGTTGTTGCTGGCGATGCAGGACATCGTCTGGCACGGCGTTGCCGAGTATTTTCCGGAAAATGCCGAGCGAGCGACGTTGGGCATCAACCTCGTCGAGTTCTGTGGTGATGATCCCGAAGAACTGCAACGGCGGGTCGAGGCGTTTGTCGAGCACCTGAGCAGCGACCTCACCGTTGAACGTTTGGGGCACACGCTGGCGGTCGGTCATGCGGCGGTGAACAAGGTTTATGGCATGCGCAAACGCGCGGTCGGCCTGCTCGGTAACGTCGCCGGGGAAGCACGGCCGCAGCCATTTGTCGAAGACACCGCCGTGCCACCGCAACATCTGGCCGAATACATCGCCGAGCTGCGCGACCTGCTCGACAGCCACGGTTTGCAGTACGGCATGTTCGGGCATGTCGATGCCGGCGTGTTGCATGTGCGGCCGATTCTCGACATGAAAGATCCGCAGCAAGCGGCGCTGGTGCGCCCGGTGTCCGACGGTGTCGCCGCGCTGACTCAGCGTTACGGCGGCCTGCTGTGGGGTGAGCACGGCAAAGGTCTGCGCTCGGAATATGCCCCGGCATTTTTCGGCGAACTGTATCCGGCGCTGCAAGCGTTGAAAGCGGCGTTTGACCCGTTCAACCAGTTCAACCCCGGCAAGATCGCCACCCCGGCCAACACGGGCGCGGCGTTGTTGAAAATCGACGAAGTGACCCTGCGTGGCGAACTGGACCGGCAGATCGACGAGAAAGTCTGGCAGGACTACGGCGCCGCCATGCACTGCAACGGCAACGGCGCCTGCTATAACTTCGATCCTGACGACGCGATGTGCCCGTCGTGGAAAGCCACCCGCGAACGCGCGCAATCGCCCAAGGGCCGCGCCTCGTTGATCCGCGAATGGCTGCGCTTGCAGGGCGAGGCAGGCGTCGATGTGTTGTCCGATGCGATCCGCCGGCCGGGGTTTTTCACCACGTTGTGGCAGCGCTGGCGCAACAGTCGTACGCAGACTGAGGATTTTTCCCATGAGGTTTATGACGCCATGGCCGGGTGCCTGGCGTGCAAATCCTGCGCGGGGCAGTGCCCGGTGAAGGTCAATGTGCCGGAGTTTCGTTCGCGGTTTCTTGAGCTGTATCACACGCGGTATCTGCGTCCGGCGCGGGAATACCTGATCGCCTCGCTGGAGTACAGCATCCCGTACATGGCGCGGATTCCGGCGCTGTACAACGGTTTGATGGGCGCGTCCTTTGTCCGCAAGCAGCTGGAGCGTCTTGGCGGCATGGTCGATGTGCCGTTGCTCAGCCGCTTCGATTTCCATGCGGCACTGCGTCGCTGGCAGGTGCAGCCGGCGACGCTGGCGACCTTGTCTGCGCTGACCCCGGCGCAGCGTGAGCGCAGTGTTGTGCTGGTGCAGGACGCGTTTACCCGTTACTTCGAAGCACCGTTGCTGGCGGATCTGGTCGAGCTGATATCGCGCCTCGGTTATCAGGTGTATCTCGCGCCGTTCAGTGCCAACGGCAAGCCGCTGCATGTGCAGGGTTTTCTGTCGGCGTTCAATCGTGCGGCGTTGCGCAATGCACGGCAACTGCGTGAGTTGGCCGATATCGGCGTGCCGCTGGTGGGGCTGGACCCGGCGATGACACTGGTCTATCGCCAGGAATACCTGAAAGTGCCGGGCATGGAGCATTGCCCGGAAGTCTCTTTGGTGCAGGAATGGCTGCTCAAAGTGATGCCGCAGCAGACGACTCACCGCAGCGCTGAGACCTTCCGCTTGCTGGCGCATTGCACGGAGAAAACCAACGCACCGGCCGCCACTCGGCAGTGGGAACAAGTGTTCGAGCGCGCAGGCTTGAAACTGGCGACCCAGGCCACCGGTTGCTGCGGCATGTCCGGGACCTACGGCCACGAGGCGCGCAACCAAGAAACCTCGGCGGTGATTTATGAGCAGTCGTGGGCGCGTCAGGTCGATGCGCCGGCGGAGCAGGGCGAGGCACTGGCCACCGGTTATTCGTGCCGCAGCCAGGTCAAGCGCCAGTCGGATCGGGCGTTGCGCCATCCGTTGCAGGTGCTGCTTGAGGGCGTTCGTCGCTGAGCGGCTCGTCGTCCGCGGCGTTGTCCCAGATCAGGCGTGGGTCGAAGCTCATCGCCGAGAGCATGGTAAATACCACCACCATGCCAAAAAACAGGATGCCCGGGCGCGGCTCGATGTCGCCCAGCGCCTGGAACTTCACCAGCGCCGCGACCAGCGCGACCACCAGCACGTCTAGCATCGACCAATAGCCGATCAGCTCGACGAAACGGAACAGCTTCGAGCGCTCCCGGCGCGCCCAGGCACTGTCGCGCTGCACGGTGATCAGCAGCAGCGACAGCGCGACAAATTTGATCCCCGGCACCGCGATGCTGGCGATGAAAATGATCAGCGCGATGTCCCACGCACCTCCTTCCCAGAACTCCAGCACGCCGCTCATGATCGTGCTGTCGGCGCCGTTGCCGAGCATCACCGTATTCATCACCGGCAGCAGATTGGCCGGCACATAAAACGCCAGCGCAGCGAACAGATAGGCCCAGGTGCGAGCCAGGGAATTGGTCTTGCGCCGGTGCAACGGCGCATCGCAGCGCGGGCACTCGTGTGGCTCATCACTCATGTCACAGGCCAGCCCGCAGCTGTGGCACAGGCACAGATTGAGTTCACTGGCAGTCGGTGGCCGTTTCATAGGATGTCCCAGAGCTCACGGATATCGCGGCCGGCAATGCGGATCATCATCAGGCTCAGCACGGCTAGCGCGAACAGGCCGATGCCGGGCAAGACATCGAGCAGCCCGGCGAGTTTGAACACCGCCACCATCGCCCCCAGCAGGCACACTTCGAGCATGCTCCACGGGCGCAAGGTTTCCAGCCAGCGCATGCACAACTTGAAGCCGGGTGCGCGTCGCGAGGAGAGGGCATAACCGAGCACCCAGGCCAGCAACACCAATTGAAACGCCGGGGCGATGATGATCGAAATGGCCGCGACCATGGCCATGAACGTGATCGGCCCCTGACTCAGCGCCTGAACCGAATCCCACAGCGTTGCGCTGTTTTTCAGGCCTTTCATGCTGATGCTCATCACCGGATAGAAATTGGCGAACAGCCACAATATCGCCGCCGTGAACGTCAGGGCCAGACGTTGCTCGACGGTCAGACCATTGAAGCGCTGGAGCACCCCGCCACAGCGCAGGCACAGGGTCTTCTGATGCTTGGCGAGCACGGCTTTTTCGTACACGCAATCGCAGTGCTCACAGATGATCAGGTGTTCGGTGTTGACCATGGACAACGCTCGACGCAGGGACCTGATCACTATAGACGCTGATCCGTCAGAGGCGCGGCGGGAAGTGGCGGGCGAAGTCGATAAACGCCTTGAGCGGAGCCGGGACGTGGCGGCGGCTCGGGTAATACAGGTTCAGGCCGGGGTAGCTGGGGCACCAGTCGGCCAGCACTTGCACCAGACGCCCGGCGCGCAGATGGTCGCTGACCATCTCTTCGAACACATACGCCAGCCCCAACCCTTGCAGTGCCGGGCCGACCATCAGGCTGACGTCGCCGAGGGTCAGCGGGCCGTTGACTTCGATTTCCTCGGCGATGCCGCCCCGTTCGAATTCCCAGCGATACATCGCGCCGCTGGGGAAGCGATGGCGGATGCACGGCAGGTCATGCAGGTCCTCGGGTTTCTGTGGCGCGGCGTGGCGTTGGAAAAATGCCGGCGAACCAACCACCACCGAGCGCATCGACGGGCCGATCGGCAGCGACACCATGTCTGCCTCCAGGCGATTGCCAAAGCGCACGCCGGCATCAAAGCCGTTGGCGACGATGTCCAGCAGAGCGTCGCTTTCGACGACTTCCAGGCGAATGTCCGCATACGCCTGTAAAAATTCACTGGCAATCGGCAACAGCACCAGTTCGCAGGCTTGGCGCCCGCAGGTGATGCGCAGATTGCCCGAGGGCTTGTCGCGAAAGTGGTTGAGGTCTTCCAGCGCATCGTCGATGTCGCGAAACGCCGGTTTGAGCCGCGCGTACAGGCGCTCGCCGGCCTCGGTCAATGCCACGCTGCGGGTGGTGCGATTGAACAGGCGCACGCCGAGTCTGTTTTCCAGCGCCTTCACCGAATGGCTCAGCGCGGAGGGCGTCAGGCCGAGTTCGATGGCGGCTTTGCTGAAGTTCAGCTGCTGCGCCGTGCATAAAAATACCGAGAGATCTGCCGCTGAGGGGGATTTCATCTGTGAATGCCTTTCACAAAGCCATGCGATTTTGCTGGGATTATCACATCAGTAGCACGGCCTTAAAGTCGCATCAACTTTCGAGCAGGGCCGGCACCTCGGCTGAGTCGCAGATCCTGTGGGAGCGGGCTTGCTCGCGAAGAGGGCGTGTCAGTCGACAAATCGTGTGACGGTCGAATCGTCTTCGCGGCAAAGCTGCTCCCACAGCGAAAGCGCTGTGCAGTGTATTCACGCAATGATTTTCTTTTGACAAGGGATTGCCTCATGACTTCTGTAGTTGAACAGCGCGGAGCACGCGACAAGCTGCTGATCCTCGCAGCCGTGTGCCTTTCAGCACTGGTACTTCCTTTGAGTTTTACTGGCGGCGCGGTGGCGACACCGGCCATTGGCCGTGATCTGGGCGGCAGCCCCGCGGCGCTGACCTGGATCACCAATGCGTTCATGTTGTCGTTCGGCAGTCTGCTGATGGCAGCGGGGGCGTTGGCCGATGCATACGGGCGCAAGCGGCTGTTCACGTTCGGCATGTTGCTGTTCACCGCGGCATCGATTGCGCAGAGTCTTGCGCCTTCGGTGTTCTGGCTGGATGTGCTGCGTGCCGTTCAGGGCGTGGCCGGTGCGGCGGCACTGGCCAGTGGTTCGGCATCGCTGGCCCAGGAGTTCGACGGCCATGCCCGCACGCGGGCGTACAGTCTGCTCGGCACCACATTCGGCATTGGCCTGGCGTTTGGGCCTTTACTGGCCGGAGCGCTGATCGAGGCGTTCAGTTGGCGGGCGATTTTTGTCTTCACCGCGCTGGTTGGCGTGATCGCCATGGCTTTCGGCCTGCCACGCATGCATGAAAGCCGCGATCCGGACGCTAAAGGTCTGGATTGGCCGGGCACCGTTCTGTTCAGTTCAATGTTGGCGCTGTTCACGTTTGGTCTGATCCAGGCGCCGGACAGTGGTTGGGGCAGTCCGTGGGTGGTCGGATTGCTCGGTGCTTCGGCATGCTTGCTGGTGGCCTTCGTGATGGTTGAAATGCGCGTCAAGCGGCCGATGCTCGATCTGACCCTGTTCCGCTTCCCGCGCTTCATCGGTGTGCAGGTGCTGCCGATTGGCACCTGTTTTTGCTACATCGTGCTGGTGGTCATGCTGCCACTGCGCTTCATCGGCGTGGAAGGCTTGAGTGAAATAGATGCCGGCCTGCTGTTGCTGGCGTTGTCGGCGCCGATGCTGGTGGTGCCGATGCTTGCCGCGTCGATGACGCGGTTTGTCTCGGCAGGCATCTTGTCCGGTGTCGGCTTTCTGGTGGCTGCCGTGGGCCTGCACTGGTTAAGCCTGTACAACGTTGGCGAGCCGAAATTCGCGCTTATCGTGCCGATGGTGTTGATCGGAATTGGCGCCGGGTTGCCGTGGGGCCTGATGGATGGTTTATCGGTCAGCGTGGTGCCGAAAGAGCGCGCCGGCATGGCGGCGGGGATCTTCAATACCGTGCGGGTGGCGGGAGAGGGGATTGCCTTGGCGGTTGTGGCGGCGATCCTGGCTTCACTGCTGCACACCGATCTGTCGAATGCGCTGGCGGGCGATGCCGATTCGGCACTGATTGCCGAAACGGCGCATCGTGTCACCACCGGCGACATGGCCCATGCGATCAACAGCTTGCCGGGGCTGGCCAACGAGCGATTGGTGCAAGGTTACGCCTCGGCGTTCCAGTATCTGCTGCACATCCTGACGGTCATCACCTTGCTGTCGGCGGTGGTGGTGTTGGGGTTGTTGAGCAGGGATCGCAACGTCACGGCTACGCAAAAGGCACCGGCATAACACCATCCCTGTGGGAGTGGGTGTACTGAAGTTCAGGGCCACGGCAAATCCCTGTGGGAGCGGGCTTGCCCGCGAAGGCGTCGGCCCGGGCAACATCGATTCGCCTGACCCACCGCCATCGCTGGCAAGCCAGCTCCCACAGGTTTTACGGGTGTACTCAAAATCCGGGACCACCGCAGATTCCTGTGGGAGCGGGCTTGCCCGCGAAGGCGTCGGCCCGGGCAACATCGATTTCGCCTGGCCCACCGTCATCGCTGGCAAGCCAGCTCCCACAAGTTTCACGGGTGTACTCAAAATTCAGGGCCACGGCAAATCCCTGTGGGAGCGGGCTTGCCCGCGAAGGCGTCGGCCCGGGCAACATCGATTTCGCCTGACCCACCGCCATCGCTGGCAAGCCAGCTCCCACAGGTTTCACGGGTGTACTGAAAATCCAGAGCCACGGCATATTCCTGTGGGAGCGGGCTTGCCCGCGAAGGCGTCGGCCCGGCCAACATCGATTTTGCCTGACCCACCGTCATCGCTGGCAAGCCAGCTCCCACAGGGTTTACGGGTGTACTGAAATCCAAGGGCCACGCAGCTTCCACAGGTTTCGGTGTCGCTTTTACTTGCGATCCAGCCACACCGTTTGCGCGTTGCAGAACTCGCGCACGCCGAAGTGCGACAACTCACGGCCGAAGCCGCTTTTCTTCACGCCACCAAAGGTCACGCGTGGGTCGCTGGCGGAGTAGCCGTTGATGAACACGCCGCCGGTTTCCAGTTCGCTGGTCAGTTGCTGGGCCAGTTGCACATTAGCGGTGTAGATCGTCGCGGTCAGGCCGAAATCACTGTCGTTGGCCAAAGTGACGGCATGCGCACAATCCCGGGCGGTGATGATCGAAGCGACCGGGCCGAACAGTTCCTGTTTGAACGAAGTCATGCGATCGGTGACGTCGGCCAGCACAGTCGGTTCGTAGTAGTTGCCTGCACCTGCGGATTTACCGCCACCGAGCAACAGCGTTGCGCCTTCTTCGAGGGTGTCGCGCACTTGCTGATCGAGTTCGTCACGCAGATCGAAGCGCGCCATCGGCCCGATGTAAGTCTCGGTGGACAGTGGATCGCCGACCTTCAGCTTGCGCGTCGCTTCGACGAATTTGCGGGTAAATTCCTCGACCACGCCTTCTTCGATGATCAGACGCTTGGCTGCCGCGCAGACCTGGCCGGAATTCTGGTAGCGACCGATCACGGCGGCCTGAACGGCTTCGTCGAGGTCAGCGTCATTCAACACGATGAATGGATCGGAACCGCCCAGTTCCAGTACGCATTTCTTCAGTGCAGCACCGGCCTGCGCGCCGATGGCCATGCCGGCACGCACGCTGCCGGTCAGAGTCACGGCGGCGATACGCGGATCGGCGATGGCTGTCGAAACGCCTTCAGGCGTCACATTGATCACCTCAAATACACCGGCGGAAAACCCGGCGCGAGTAAACGCATCGCGCAGCAGATAAGCGCTGCCCATCACGTTCGGCGCATGCTTGAGCACGTAGGTGTTGCCAGCGATCAGCGCGGGCACCGCACCGCGCAGCACTTGCCAGATCGGGAAGTTCCACGGCATCACCGCGAGGATCGGGCCAAGCGGACGGTATTCGATACGCGCCTTGCCACCTTCGACTTGCGTAGGCTCTGCGTCGAGCATGGCCGGACCATGTTCGGCGTACCACTCGCAGAGCTTGGCGCATTTTTCGATTTCGCCACGGGCCTGGGCGATGGGTTTGCCCATTTCCAGGGTGATCATGGTGGCCATTTCTTCGGCGGTTTCACGCAGGGCGCCGGCCAGCGCAGTCAGTGCGCGGGAGCGGTCTTGCAGCGGCTTGCGTTTCCATTTGCCAAAGCCGAACGCGGCGCGGGTCAGGGCGGCGTCGAGGGCTTCGGCGGATTCAAAGGCGTAGGCGCCGATTTGCTCGCCGGTGGAGGGGTTGATCGAGATGGCGTGGGTCTGGCTGGAAATCTGGCTCATGGCGTCGTCCTGCGTGTTCAGTGGATGGGCCTAGAGTAGGGTGGCGTTTGTTTTCTGGAAACTGAATAATAAAGATCGTTTCTTTCACGTTTGGAGAATGACTGTGGATCTGGTGCAGCTGGAAATCTTCAAAGCCGTGGCCGAGCACGGCAGCATCAGCGCGGCGGCGGCGCAGATCCATCGCGTGCCGTCGAACCTGACCACGCGGATCAAGCAGCTGGAGCAGGATCTGGGTGTCGATCTGTTTATTCGCGAGAAAAGCCGTTTGCGCCTGTCACCGGCCGGATGGAGTTTTCTCGAATACGCGCGGCGCATCCTCGATCTGGTTCAGGAAGCCCGGGCCACCGTCGCGGGCGAAGAACCGCAGGGTGCCTTTCCCCTCGGTTCGCTGGAAAGCACCGCAGCGGTGCGCATTCCCGAACTGCTGGCGGCGTACAACCAACTGCATCCGAAAGTCGATCTCGATCTGTCCACCGGGCCGTCCGGAACGATGATCGACGGCGTGCTTTCCGGGCGTCTGGCGGCGGCATTTGTCGACGGTCCGGTGCTGCACCCGACGCTGGAAGGCGTGCCGGCATTCGAAGAAGAAATGGTCGTGATCGCGCCGCTCAATCACCCGCCGGTGCGGCGCGCGGCGGATGTCAACGGCGAAAACATTTACGCCTTTCGCTCCAACTGCTCGTACCGCCATCACTTCGAAAAATGGTTCAGCACCGACGCCGCCGTGCCCGGCAAGATCTTCGAAATGGAGTCCTATCACGGCATGCTCGCCTGCGTCAGTGCGGGTGCCGGTCTGGCCCTGATGCCGCGCAAGATGCTGCAGAGCATGCCCGGCAGCGCGACGGTGAGTGTCTGGCCGCTGGCGGCGGATTTTCGCTATCTGACCACTTGGCTGGTGTGGCGGCGGGGCACGGTGTCGCGCAGTCTGAGCATGTTTGTGCGCTTGCTTGAGGAGCGCGGTGTCGTGCGGGCTGAAGAGTAACTGACACGTTTTGTCATGGCCGTAGCGTTCTTGGCCAGTCCTGAAACGGCTGTAAACCTTATTCAGGACCGGACATATCAAACAGCGCTGTGTGCCCCATCGACATTGCGCGGTAGATTCAGCGGATTGCCTTCGCGCAACACCTCGGGCAGCAACGCATCGGGAAACCCCTGGTAAGCCACCGGCCGCAAAAAACGCTCGATCGAAGTCATGCCGACCGAAGTAAACCGGCTGTCGGAGGTGGCCGGGAATGGCCCGCCATGGACAGTGGCGTAGGTCACTTCCTGCGGATGAGCGAAGGCGTTAACCACGATGCGCCCGGTGCGGCGTTCCAGAATCGGCAGCAGGCGCCGGGCCAGTCCCAGATCGCGATCTTCAAGATGCATCGCCGCGCTGAGCTGTCCTTTGAACGAGCGGGCGACCGCCAGCAGTTGCGCTTCATCATCGACTGAAACCAGCAGCGCCGACGGGCCGAACACTTCGTGGGCCAGCGCCGGTTCGGTGAGCAAACGTTGCCCGTCGACTTCCATCAATGCCGCGCGTCCGTCCAACGTTGCATCGGCTGGCGTGCCCACGGCGATCAGGTCAGCCCCGGCACTTTCCATCGCCACCAGTCCTTTGACGTAAGCACCATGAATGCCCGGTGTCAGCATCGTGCGCGCCGGTGCCTCGCTGACCCGTTTGCGCATGGCGCTGCGCAGCGTTTCAAACCCGGCGCCTTTGATGGCGATCAGAATCGACGGGCACAAACAGGCCTGGCCGACGTTGACCAGCATCCGTTCGATAAAGCCGTCACCGATCTCTGCGCCGCGAACGGCCAGGGCATCGGGAAGGATGAACGTCGGGTTGACGCTGGTCATCTCGGTGAATACCGATATCGGATCAGGGCGCAGTTGCGCGCGACGATAGAGGGCCATACCGCCCTGCTCGGAGCCGGTGAATGTCACCGCTTTGATCAACGGGTGATCCACCAGCGCCTCGCCAATGGCATTGCCGCCGCCGCGCACCATCGAGAACACACCTTCGTGCAGACCATGGGCCTGCACGGCATTGCGAATGGCGCGTGCCTGGATTTCCGATGCGCCGGGGTGCGCGTTGTGTGCCTTGAGAATCACTGTCGCGCCGGCGGCCAGTGCCGACGCGGTATCGCCACCCGCCACCGAATAAGAAATGGGGAAATTGCTCGCACCAAAAATCGCCACCGGGCCGAGGGCGATTTTTTGCAGGCGATGATCCATGCGCGGGCGCGGCTGACGTTCGGGTTGCGCAGGGTCGATCGCCAATTGCAGGAAGCGACCCTTGCGCACCACGTCGGCGAACTGGCGGAACTGGGTGGCGGCCCTTGCGGCTTCGCCTTCGAACTGAGCGTGCGGCAGACCGGTTTCCAGTGCCGTGCGCGCCGCCAGCTCAGGACGAACGGCGTCGAGGTTGTCGGCAATGGTTTCTAGAAATGCCGCGCGTTCGGCCAGTGAGGTGTGGCTGTAGCTGTCGAATGCTGCATCGGCAAGCGTCGCGGCCTGATCGACCTGCGCGGGTCCACCGAAGGCAAACTCGGGCTCGATCAATTGGTTTGTTGCCGGATTCAACGCTTTCATCGTGCCTTCGCTGGCGGGCACATCAGCCGCGCCGATCAGCAGGTGGCCGCTCGGTCTCATTTCGCTTCACCCTGTGGTTTGAGGTTGGCGATCAGTTCGTCGGTGCTGGCGATGACATGGGCAAAGGTCGGACCATTGAGTTCGTGGGCGGCGTGCATCATCTCTGGCTTGAACGCGGCGGTCGCGTCGCGCACCAGGGTCACGTGGTAACCCAGTTCTGAGGCGTAACGCGCAGTGGCCTCGATACAGGTGTTGGCCAGCAGGCCGACGATGATCACGTGGGTGATGCCTTTCTGCTTCAGGCGAAAATCCAGATCGGTATTGGCAAAACCACTGGAGCCCCAGTGTTCCTGCACCACGATGTCGCCGTCCTTCGGCGCGAAATCCGGGTGCCACTCGCCGCCCCATTCGCCACGGGCAAAATGGTGCATGTGCATGATCTTGCATTGCGTGGGCGTCGGGTGCTGCCAGTTTTCGTAGTCGCCTTTTTCCCAGCGGTGATGGGGTACGATGACCACCGGAATTTCCAGCGCACGCACGGCGCGGTCGAGTTTGCGCAGGTTGTCGAGCAGGCCGTTGTCCTCGGCCATCGGTTTGATCAGCGGGAAGATCTTGCCGCCGTCCGAGAGGAAATCGTTGTACGGATCGACCAGCAGGTAAGCGGTTCTGTCCAGCGGATAGAGAGAGTTCGACATGACTGTTTGCTCCGGCAATGGGATTGATCGGTGCGCAGGGCTTGTCCCGGCATCTTGTAGATATGATAATCATAGTAACTGTAAAAGAGGCAAGCCCTGATGTCAGTAAACGATAGTCCTGCCGCGCAGACGCTGTGCCCGATTGCCCGGGCCGAGGCGATCGTCGGTGACCGCTGGACGGTGCTGGTCTTGCGCGAGTTGTTCATGGGCAATCATCGCTATGACGAGATCCAGGCGCAGACCGGCGGCACGCCGCAAATGGTCGCCGCTCGTCTGAAATGCCTGGAAGCGGACGGGCTGGTCGAGCGTCGCTTGTACAACGAGCGGCCGAAACGCTACGAGTACCACCTCACCGCGAAAGGCGAGGCGTTCTACCCGGTGGTCATTGCTTTGCGTAAGTGGGGCGAAACCTGGTGCAAGGCACCGGAGGAGGGGCTGGCGGTGAACATGACCCACAAGCTCTGCAATCACAGCGCCGGTCTGGGCCCGCTGTGCGATCACTGTGGCGAGCCGTTGCGCCGTGAGGATTTGATCAGCCAACCGAGAGAAGCCTACGCCGCCGAACGGCAGGCGCGGCGTGAGGCGTTCAAAGCGAAATAGTGTGCGTCATGGCGTGCCGTTGCGCCCGTGCAGTCGATAGCCGGGCCGTTCAGTCAGGCGTTCGTAGTAGGCGCTCACCGCTGGAAAATCAGGGTGATTCAGCGGCGTCTCAAACCAGCGATTGACCGACAGCCCGATAGGAATATCAGCGAGCGAAAACTGTTCGCCGCTGATGTAGGCGCCGGTTTTCTCCAGCTGTCGGTCGAGGATTTTCATGGTGTTGGACCACTGCTCGATACCGTTGGCCAATGCCGCGTGATCCTGATGGCCCGGCGACTTGCGCACCAGCGACAAAAACGCATATGACCACGAGCGATTCAGCTCCGACGCCTGCCAGTCGATCCACTGATCGACCCGCGCTCGGCCTTGCGCGTCAGTCGGGTAAAGGTGCGTGCCGTCATAGCGCGCCACCAGATAACGGATGATCGAATTGGATTCCCACAAAGTGAAATCACCGTCCTGAACCACCGGCACCATGGCGCACGGATTCAATGCGAGAAACTCCGGTGTATCGGTCGGTTTGAACCCGGAACCCCAGTCCTCACGCTCGAACGCAATCTGCAATTCGGCGCAGGTCCACAGCACTTTGCGCACGTTGATCGATGAAGCTTTACCCAGGATTCGCAGCATTGGAGTTCCCTTTCCGGTAGTCGTCGGTCGCAAACAAATACCACAGGACAATGCAAAAGGCCCGCACATGGCGGGCCTTCCTGGGGCATCGAAGCGATTTCAGAGACTGCTCGCCAGGTTGCCACCGGTCATCCGCCGACGGTAAGCGCTGTCACGATTGGCCAGCCAGAAATACAGCGGCGACGTCACCAGCAACCCCACCAGCCACGACAGGTCTGCGCCGTTGATGTGCGCCGACACCGGGCCGACGTACAGCGGCGTGTTCATGAACGGGATCTGCACAGCGATGCCGATCGCGTAGGCCAGCAAGGCCTGCGGGTTGTAACGCCCGTAGATGCCGCCGTCGACCTGGAAGATCGACTGGATGTCGTACTTGCCCTTGTGGATCGCGTAGAAGTCGATCAGGTTGATTGCCGTCCACGGCACCAATACCACCAGCAGCACCAGCACCATGTCGACGAAGTGACCGATGAAGTCCTTTGAGGCGCCCACGGCGGCAAAGCAGCAGCCCAGCAACACGATGATCGAGATCACCGCACGGCTCTTGGCGGTCGGAATCCAGCGATAGGCGAAGGTCTGCACCAGGGTGATCAGCGACAGCACTGCGCCATACAGGTTGAGGGCGTTGTGGCTGATCACGCTGAGCAGGAACAGCACCAGCATCAGCGGGCCGATGGAGCCGGTGGCGAGTTTGACCGCGTCCATGGTGTCCATGCCCACCGGTGTCGCCAGCACGGCAACGGCACCGAAGATGAACGCCAGGCTCGACCCCAGTGCCGAGCCCAGATAGGTGGTCCAGAACGTCGACGACACCTTTACATCGGCCGGCAGATAACGCGAGTAGTCGGAAACATAAGGCGCAAACGCGATCTGCCACAACGCCGCCAGCGACACGGTGGCCAGCCAGCCGGAGAGGTTGAAGCTGCCCCGGGTGAGGAAATCATCGGTCTGGATGTGCGTGAAGATGTAGCCGAAACCGACGACGATGCCGATCCCCAGCACCCAAGTGCCGATGCGGTTGAGCACGTGAATGAAGCGGTAGCCGATGATGCCGATGATCCCCGAACCGAAGGCGCCGATGACGATGCCGACCGGCACCGGAACGCTGTCGACCACGCCATGCAGCGACTTGCCCGCGAGCACGATGTTGGAAGCGAAGAAGCCGATGTACATGACGCCGGCAATCAGCACCACCAGCAGCGCGCCGAGGGAACCGAACTGGGCGCGGCTCTGGATCATCTGCGGAATGCCCATCTGCGGGCCTTGCGCCGAGTGCAGCGCCATCAGCACACCGCCAACCAAGTGGCCGACCAGAATGGCGACGATGCCCCACACCAGATTCAAGTGAAACAGCTGCACGCCCAGCGCGCCGGTAACAATCGGCAACGGCGCGATGTTGCCGCCGAACCACAGCGTGAACAGATCCCTGACCTTTCCGTGGCGATCTTCGGGGGGCACGTATCCTATCGTGTGTTTTTCAATGAGCGGGGCGGACGTTGTTGCAGAGGTGGACATGACGAACTCCAAGGCAAGGATGAGTACGTGGACGTACTTCGGTAAGCGCCGACACGGACGGCGCATTTCTTGTTGAAGCGATCATGTGCAAAGGTTCGGGAGAGATAAATTAGTAAGTTTGTTGCTATAGACCTTAAAAAAAGTATGCCGCGCGTGGCGGGGCTGTCCGGTATGTTCAGTCTTCACTCTTATCTGAATTTGCACAGTCCTGTGGCGAGGGGATTTATCCCCGATGGGCTGCGCAGCGGCCCTTGGTTTTAGAGTCAAAAGTGTGGCCGCTGCGCGACCCATCGGGGATAAATCCCCTCGCCACAGATGAGTCCATTTGCCACAAAAGTGATGTCAGGCTGATCCACCGGAGGTTCCATGGCCGCCTACAACCTGCGCCAGCTCAAATATTTCGTCACCACCGCCGACTGCGGCAGCGTTGCCGAGGCCTCGCGCAAGCTCTATATCGCCCAGCCGTCGGTGTCGACCGCCATCAAGCATCTGGAAGAAAGCTTTGGCGTGCAGCTGTTCATTCGTCATCACGCCCAGGGCGTCTCCCTGACGCCGAGCGGTTCGCGGTTTTATCGCAAGGCTATGGAACTGTTGCGGGTGGCCCACGAGTTCGAGCAGAACGCTCTCGCCGATAACGACGTGGTGTCCGGCCAGATCGATATCGGCTGTTTCGAAACGGTTGCGCCGCTGTACCTGCCACGGCTGATCGCCGGCTTCAAGGAACGCTGGCCGGGGGTGGAAATCCGCATTCGCGACGGTGAGCAACAGGAGTTGGTACAGGCGCTGACCGCCGGCAGCATCGACATGGCCATGCTGTTCGAACATGACCTCGACAGCACCATCGAAACCACGCCACTGATGCCGCCCCAACAGCCGTACGCCTTGCTGCCGGCCAATCACCGCTTTGCCCAGCAGGCGAAAGTCTCGCTGCATGAGCTGGTGCTGGAACCGATGATTCTGCTCGACGTGGTGCCGAGCCGGACCTACTTCGTGAGCATCTTTGAAGAGCGCGGCTTGACCCCGCACATCGTGTTCAGCTCACCGTCGATTGAAATGGTGCGGGGCATGGTCGGCAGTGGCTTCGGCTTTTCGATTCTGGTGACCAAACCGTTCAGCGATTACACCTACGACGGCCAGAAAGTCGTGTGCGTGCCGCTGGCAGAAAGCGTGACTGGTTCGGGATTGTCGGCCGCGTGGCTGCGACGCGTGCAACTGACCAAACCGGTGCAGTTGTTTGTCGATCATTGCCGGGAGGAGTTGGCTCGGCTGTACTCCTGAGTAGCGCCGAGCCGGTTTTCAGCCGCTGATAGACGCCAGCATCCGATGCAGCATTGCATCGCAGGCCTGCAGTTGAGCGAGGCTGACGAACTCATCCGGTTTGTGGCCTTGATCCATGCTGCCGGGGCCACAGACCACGGTGGCAATCCCTGCCGCATTGAACAGGCCGCCCTCGGTACCAAACGCCACCGTGCCGAATTCACTTGAACCGCAGAACGCGGCAATCAGCTCGGCGGCCTGACTGTGCGCATCGGTGGCCAGGCCCGGATAGGCCGACAATTCGCTGAAGCGGATATCGGCGTGTTCGCTGACTGCACGCATGCGCGGCAGCAGCTGTTGTTCGGCGTAGGTTTTCAGCGCGGCGGCGACCAGAGCGGGATCCTGCGAGGGCAGGGCACGGATCTCGAAGTCGAAGCGACAGTCGGCGGGGACGATATTCAAGGCCTTGCCGCCGCTGATCACGCCGGTTTGCACGGTGCTGTAAGGCGGGTCGAAGCGTGCGTCGTGATGCTCCGGCGCTTTCAGTTGCTGGCCGAGGCGCCCGAGTTCGCCGATCAATTCGGCGGCGTATTCGATGGCATTTACACCCAGCGGCGCATAAGCGGAATGACACGGGTGGCCGTGCACGTCACAGCGCATCGCCAGTTTGCCCTTGTGCCCGAGCACCGGTTTCAGTTCGGTGGGTTCACCAATGATGCACAGCAGCGGCTTGATCGGACGCTGTTCCAGGACCTTGAGCAGCGAGCGCACGCCGAGGCAGCCGACTTCTTCGTCGTAGGAGAGGGCGATGTGCACCGGCATGCGCAATGCTGCGTTCACCAACGCGGGTACCAGGGCGAGCACGCAAGCGATGTAGCCCTTCATGTCCGCCGTACCGCGACCGAACAGTTTGCCGTCGCGCTCGCTGAGTTCGAACGGCGGCAATGTCCACGGCTGGCCATCGACCGGCACCACATCGGTGTGCCCGGACAGCACGATGCCCGGTTGATCCGCCGGGCCAATGGTCGCGAACAGGTTGGCCTTGCTGCGCTCATCGTTGTAGATCAGCGCGCACGGCACATCGAAGCGGGCGAGGTAATCGCGGACGAACTCGATCAACTGCAAGTTGGATTCACGGCTGGTGGTGTCAAACCCCACCAGCGCCTTGAGCAACTCAATGCTGCTGTTCATCGATCATCTCCGGCGACGCCGTAGCCCGGGGCCTTGGCCGGGTCGAGGGCGCGGTCGATGTAGTCCTGCAGTTGCGGCTGGTAGGCGTCCCAGAGTTTCTGTAACTGGCCGATCGGGTTTTCATCAGCCCAATCGACCCGCAGGTTGACGATCGGCCAGGTCTGCTCGCCGACTACCACCACGGCGGCCGAATGCACCGGACCGGCTTCACCGCCGAGTGCCTGGGCGGCGTGCAGGGCTTTGAGCAGGCGGTCGGTCAACTGGCCTTCAGCGTCTTCAAAGGCGCTGACCATGGCTTCGATCACCGAACGCCCGGCGAGCATGTTGCCGGCCGCCACACATTGTTCGCCGGCTACCGCGTTGTGCACACCGAGGGTTTGCGCGCCGCTGAAATGTGCGGTCTGGCCGAGGTGGTTGATCGCGGTTATCTGGCGGTACTGGCTGTAGCCGTTGCGGGTCAGCACTTTGTCCAGTGCGTCGTCCGGTGCCAGGCCTTGCTCCATCAACGCGAGGACTTCCGGGCCGAGCGACGGCAGGGTGATGTTCTGGCTCGACACTGCGCCCACGCCGGGCAACAGCCACGGGCAGCGCGCGCCTACAGCGATGCTGGAGGAACTGATGGCGACACCGAACTGGCCGGTTTCGGGGCAACGTGCGGCGATGGAAAAAGTCATGGTTATGCTCCTTGTTGTGTGTGTCCCGGCCTCTTCGCGAGAAGGCTCGCTCCCACAGGGAAATGCATTTCAAGCAGGTAGGATGAGGTACCTGTGCTGGCCTCATCGCTGGCAAGCCAGCTCCCACAGTAATTTGTGTATGTCACAGACTTTGTGAACACCCCCGATACCTGTGGGAGCTGGCTTGCCAGCGATGGCCGCGACTCGGTCTGTCGACTTACCCCGGAATTACCGCCACCACATCAATTTCCCAAAGTGATCTGTGTATGTCACAGAATTTGTGAACACCCCCGATAACTGTGGGAGCTGGCTTGCCAGCGATGGCGGCGATGCGGTCTCCCGATTTACTCGGGAATCACTGCAATCACATCAATCTCCATCAGCCACTGTGGCTGCCCCAGCGCCGAGACCACCAGACCGGTCGAAATCGGGAACACACCCTTGAGCCACTTGCCGACTTCGCCATACACCGCTTCGCGATAACGCGGGTCGATCAGGTAAGTGGTGGTCTTGACGATGTGGCTCATGTCGCTGCCGGCTTCTTCCAGCAGTTGTTTGACGTTGCGCATGGCTTGTTCAGCCTGCGCACGCGGATCGCCGAGACCCACCAGGTTGCCGTCGAAATCAGTGCCGACCTGACCCCGGACATAAATGGTGTTGCCAGCGCGGACGGCCTGGCACAGATCGTTATCCAGCGTCTGGTTCGGATAGGTGTCTTTGGTGTTGAACATGCGAATACGGGTGTGCGTTGGCTGGCTCATGGAAAGCTCCTGACGAATAAAGGCACGGCGCAATCGGCGCCGGTGCGAAAAAGGAAATCAAGCTTCGACGGTGTCGGCAGCCTTGTGTTGGGCGCCCGCATGCAGAGCGGCTTCACGCTGCTCGGCATCGCGATAGTCGAGATACTTGCGCTGGGTGGCGATGTGATCAGCGACATGTTTGGCGTCATGCCACACGCCCCAGATAAACGACGAGCCCCGCCGCGACTGCCACGGCAGGCCTAGGAAATACACGCCCGGCTCACTCGACACGCCACGCTGATGCACCGGTTTGCCCTTGTCATCGAACGCCGCGACTTGCAGCCACGAGTAATCCACTGCAAACCCGGTGGCCCAGATGATCGAGGTGACACCAGCCTTGGCCAGATCCAGATCGGCCAGCGGATTTTTCACGCACTCCGGGTCCGGATAGGTCTCGCGTGCTTCAGGTTCTTCCGGCAGGTCCAAGCCGTTACGCTCGATGTAGGCGTCAGCGGCATCCAGCAGCGCCAGATAGTTCTCATCACCGCGAGTGAGGTTGCCGAGCAGATCCTGCTTGAAAGTCACCACGCCGTCGTTGAACGACTCGGTCACGCCGACCAGGGTCATGCCGCGATGGGCCAGACCACGGAAATCGATGGTGCGCCCGCCATGGGCTCCGCTGACCGCAATGGTCACGTGCTCGCGGCCGGGTTTCATCGCCGCTTGATCCCACTCGCCAAGCACCCCCAGCCACCAGCAGAAATCACGATTGCGATAGGCGCGAGGCGGGCGGTCATGCGCACCAACGGAGAGGTAAACCTGCTTGCCGGAGCGCTGCAGTTCATCGGCAATCTGCACGCCCGACGAACCCGCGCCGACCACCAGCACTGCGCCTGCAGGCAGTTGCTGCGGATTGCGATAGTCAGCGGAGTGAATCTGCAACAGGCGTTCGTCTTGGGGGGCAATCGCCGGGATCACCGGTTTCTGAAACGGGCCGGTCGCCGCCACCACGCGGGCGGCCTCGATCACGCCTTCGGACGTCTCGACGGTGAAGCCCGGGCGACCGATATTGCGCACCACGCTTTTGACGTCGACGCCGGTGCGGATCGGTGCATTGAATTTCTTCGCATAGGCCTCGAAGTAATCGGCCACGCGTTCTTTCGGGGCGAAACCGTCGGGATCGACGTCATCGAATTCAAGACCAGGAAAGCGGTCGTGCCACGCCGGACCGTTGGCGACCAGCGAATCCCAACGCCCGGTGCGCCAGCGCTCGGCAATACGATTGCGCTCCAGTACCAGGTGCGGCACACCCAGTTTGCTCAGGTGTTCGCTCATGGCCACGCCTGCCTGGCCGGCACCCACGATCAGCGTGTCTGTTTTTATTATTTCAGTGGTCATCTCTACATCCTTCCTAGCAAGGCAGTGGATTCGGGCGCTGTTGGCTTGTCCGTTTTGCTTGCGGTCAGACTAGGGAGGAGGGGGGTATCGGTAAAATATTATTAAGCTGGTATGTGAAGATAAAATTCTGATGCAGAGGGCTGAAAGCCTTTAAATACGGGCATTTCCTGGAAGAGCAATAGCAAGGTTTGCGTACAAAAAAGCAATGTCTGAGTGATTATCGTGGCGAGGGGATTTATCCCCGATGGACTGCGAAGCAGGCCCATTCTTTTTGGGGCCGCTGCGCGACCCATCGGGGATAAATCCCCTCGCCACAAATGCAGCAACACGCGAGCGCTATTAGCGGTTAAGGAACGCCAGCAGATCCTCATTCAACGCCTGCGCATGCGTCACCGCAAAACCATGCGGCGCACCGGCATAGACCTTCAGTTCAGCACCCTTGATCTGCGCCGCTGCCTGCTTGCCGGTGGTTTCGAACGGCACGATCTGGTCGCCGTCGCCGTGGATCACCAAGGTCGGCACATCGATTTTGGCCAGGTCCGCACGGAAGTCGGTTTCGGAAAACGCGGTGACGCAATCCACCGTGCCTTTGAGTGAGGCCAGCAGCGCGACATTCAGGGTTTGCGTGAGCACGCCGTCAGAGACTTTCTGGCCCTGATTGGTGCCATAGAACGGTGCGGCGAAATCGGCGATGAACTGCGCGCGATCCTTCAGCAGGCCAGCCTTGATGCCGTCGAACACCGACGTGTCGACGCCCTCAGGGAAGTCGGCTTTCTTGCCGAACAGCGGCGTTACCGCGCCCAGCAACACCAGGCCGGCAACGCGCTCGCTACTGTGGCGGGCAATGTAGCGGCTGACATCACCGCCGCCCATGGAGAAGCCCACCAGGGTCACTTCACGCAGATCCAGATGGTTGATCAACTGCGCGATGTCATCGGCAAAGGTGTCGTAGTCGTAACCGGTCCACGGCTGATCGGAACGACCGAAACCGCGACGGTCGAAGGCAATAGTGCGATAACCGCGGCTGCTCAGGTATTCCATCTGGTATTCCCACATGTCGGCATCCAGCGGCCAGCCGTGGCTGAACAGCACGGGCTTACCGCTGCCCCAGTCCTTGTAATAGATTTCGGTGCCGTCTTGGGTCTTCAACGTGCTCATGGAAACTCCTGCGTTTGAGGTCATTCGTGGGCATAGCAGCCGCCACTATCTGCGCAAAATCCGCTGACAACTTGTACGCAGGTGCTAAGTTTGCCCGCCGCTTGCGCAACCAACTTTCATCAAGAGTTGTAAGATGCAACCGCACGAAACTGTCGTTTGCCGGAGACACCTGAAATGAAGCGCAAAAGTCTTGAGGGTAATGCCTGCCCCGTCGCCCGCACGCTGGATCTGATTGGCGACTGGTGGTCGTTGTTGATCGTCCGTGATGCGCTGGATGGCATTCGCAGATTCAGTGATTTCCAGAAGAATCTGGATATCGCCAAGAACATGCTCAGCGCCCGCCTCAAAAGCCTGGTGGAGCAGGGGATCCTGCAGACGGTGCCCGCCGCTGACGGCGGCGCCTATAAGGAATACGTGCTGACGGATCGCGGCAAAGCCTTGCAAACGGTGATCGTCGCGTTGTCGCAGTGGGGCGGCGAGTTCATGTACGCACCGGGCGAGCCGGGCTCGGTGATGGTCGATGCGAAGCATCGGCAGCCGATTCGCAAGCTGGAATTGATGGCCGCTGATGGCCGTCTATTAGCGCCGGAAGACGTGGCGACCAAGCTGAGTGTTGAGCATTGACGGACGAGGTCTGTTGCGGTTGTCTGTGACGTTCACCTGATAGTTGCCAGGCTTAATGGTTGTATTTTTATTGATGTTCTTTGACTGGCAGAAGGCGCAAAAGAGTTGGATGACTTTATGTCAGCGACTGTAAAGGTCATCAATACTCGCTTCTCGCTTTCTTTTCAGTACGAGTCGATCTACACCGTTAGAGATCGCGAACTGTTGACTTACAAGAGAATGATTGAATCTTGATGATAAGTGAGCTATTCCAGCGCTTCCTGGATGAGGAACTTGACTGGCGAATTTGTGAATTGTTGCGCACGGAAATTTTCACTTCCCAACAGTCCGACGGGGTCGTGTGCATTCGTGAGTTCACTTTTAATCTGTTTGATGTCGTGATTGATTTTGAAGCGCGTACAGTCGTGGTGAGGGATGTGCTATTGCCGGAAAGTGATGCAGGTGCGGTCATGTCACTGGACGAGTTTACAAGTGTCTGCAAGCTTTGATGGATCAGGTGTGAGGCAGTCGTTTCGGTGGAGCAGGGGATTCTGCAGACGGTGCCCGCCCCTGACGGCGGCGCCTATAAGGAATACGTGCTGACGGAGCGCGGCAAAGCCTTGCAAACGATGATCGTCGCGTTGTCGCAGTGGGTCGGCGAGTCATGTACACACCGGGCGAGCTGGACTCGGTGATGGTCGATGCGATGCATCGGCAGCCTATTCGCAAGCTGGAATTGATGGCCGCTGATGGCCCCGTGCTGGCACCGGAGGATGGCGCAACCCGCCTGGCTGTTGAGCACTGATTGGCGAAGGCGCTACGTCGCGGAGCCGTGGTAGCTCCCATTGTTCAATCCTCGATACAAACCCGACGCAAGGTCGAAACGATTGTTTGACGCCAAAATGGTGGCCATCTAGTATCGAGCCACTATTGTGATGTCACTTTCCGTCTCGAGGGATCGAACATGTACTCACCCGTCCTCGTGACGAGGTTGTGCGTAGCGTTGCTGTACCTGCCTTCAGTCCAAAGTGCTTTCGCTGCACCCACTCCTGGTGAAACCGACCTGATTCGCGAACGTCAGAATCGCTTGCTCGAAGAGCAGCAGCCAAGCCTCGAAGAACTGATACCAAGTGAAAGTTTTGGGGTTTCGAGGGCCTTGTGATGACTAGAGTTATTGAGATGGATGCAGTTTCAAAAGCTATTGCCGTTTCAGAGTTGTTTAGTGTTGTTCTACTTGATCGTCTGGGTCAGGAGGCGTTATACGGTTCGAAGGAGTGCTCAAGCAATATTTTTCTGGTTGATAACGTGGGAAACGTAGTTTGGCAGGTGAGTTCTGATTTTGATTCGGATGGGGGGGCATTCACCCATATTTTTGTGGAGGGGGGACAGCTCAAAGCTTACAGGTGGGATGGTGGTAGTTATAACCTCGACTTTCAAACAGGCAGAGCGGTTCCGAGCCAGTTATTGAAATGAGTCATCCCGGTGAGAGATGAATGGTGAGGAGTAAATGGGGACAGGCCACGTTTAGATAAAGGGGGTTTGGCTACGGCTTTCAAATTTACTCAAAAAAGCCTGGTCTGTCCCCGTTTTCTCCCGTCTCTCTTTGACCGATTGCTAAAAGTGTTTGGGAGAAGCACATCAAAGGGATGAAACCTGAGGGTGTCAAAATCTCAAATAATTTAAAGGGTCTTTAGTCTATGAAGATTGAGAATGAAGAAGGCCAACTCCTAAATGTTATTGCTGATATCGGCGCCTTGGAGTGGCGGAAGTATCGGCAGAGGTTTCCTGAGGTGTGGGTTGGAAATGAAATTCGGCGAGAAGATCATTCTGCTTTTCCCCCTTTTATCGCTTTCAGGTTTAAGTGTGTTGCCGAAGATGAAATTGATAAGTTGAGGGTCGCGGTGGATGGCTACAAGGGGGCTTTGCCATGGTCGTTTGTTGGTCGGTCACGCGAAAATCTACCGGGGACTAACTTTATGATCGCTCCCACAAGGCTGTTGGAGGCGAGTGAATGCGGTATGACAAATATGGCTGCTGCAGTGTATTTATCTATTCACGAACCGCTACTTGGCCCACTGGCGTACGAGGATTTGGTTGGGTTGGCGGATCATATTCGCTCGGAGTTTTCGTTGTGTTAACTACTGTTGTGTTTAGGCAAGATATTAAAAGTGGGTGTGTTTATCTAGATGATCATATCGAGATTGGAAAAGATTTAACGTTCACTGCGCTTGTTGAGCAGGGTGTTAAATTTGATGGTGAAATAGATATGGGTAATGGCTGGATGCTGTTTTCCAGTTGGAATCATTGCATTTTAGGTCGCCAAGTTAATGTGAGTTTCGGTTTTTTCAAAGGTTGTCTGAAAAAATTTGGGTTCGCATTGATAAGTGGTAATGGGCGTGATCTCGAAGGGCTAAAGATCAAACACGACGCCTTATTAAATGAGCTGTTTGGTATTCCTCAGAAAAAAAATGAAATTCTAATAGCTTATGATTTTGTATGGGGGACTGTATCTTCACAATTGGACCCAAGAGGTGGTTCGTGTAGCGTGGAGTTCTATTGGAAGTGAATGTGGAGAAAAAGCCTGCATGGTTTCCGATTGAGATTGATAGCCACGTTTTCCGCCTACCTAACGCTCAGCAATACGATCCGCGAAATTCCAGTTGAGTAGACTGGTCGAGACATGGAGTAAATGGGGGGAGACCAAGTTCAATATAATTGGCTGAAAAAATACGTAAAATTTTGCCGACATTTTAGCCTTGCTGCCCGCTAAGCTTTCAGTTCGACCCATTGAAAGGATTCTGTACTTGAAAGTTTTTTTGAGCTTTGCCAAAGCTTGGCCTTGTATTTTACATGACGTAGACGACGCCATTCTTTCCTGTCGTTCGGTTTTGGTGAAATATAAAGCTTGTTTGGGGTAGAGGTAAGTGGGGGTGTTGATTTTGTTTTGGGCCTATTTATTGTTCATTTGTTGAGTTGAGTAGCCGATATGGCGTTTTATATAGAGATGGATAGAACTGCAGAGACTAAGGAGTATGTTGAGTATACGTTTGGCCGCGGGATGGAGGTGGGTTTGATAAGGCTGGATAAAATAAAGGGAACTATTGCTGTTCTAAGGGAGTGTCCATTGGATGCGAAAGGTCAATGGTCAGATAGAGTCGGTATGAAATTGGCTCGTTTTTTCGTGAGTGGCGAGTTTCCTGAAAAAACCCAGTGGGCGTCTTGATAGAAAAAGCGACGTGTGCGCCGTGATGCTGGAGTTGATGTGCAGGAAGCCGATCCAGTAAAGACTGACGCAAAACACCAGCCATTGATGACTTCAAGCCGATGAGCGGTGTATAGCCGTTGCGGATCTGCAGAAGAGGCGAGTCTTCGGATTATTGACTGTGGTAACCCCTAATGAATGAATCCTATGGCGTGAAGTGCGAGCAGTGTGGAGGCAATTTGATCTTCATCGAAGAAGGAAGTACCCAGGGAACACGATGCGATCAGTGTGACTGGTCGGTAGTGACAACGAATATGCCCGGCATCCAGCTGGATAGGTGCAGGTATGAAATTCGCTGTCGCGGCGACTATCGGAATCAAGCCCAGGTAAAGGCTGTCTCCGAGGTGACGGGTCAAAATTATTTGATTTCCAGGCTTACACTCCAGCAAAGCGATGCTCTGGTATTCAGCGGTCAGGCGCAGGAGGTCTTACAGGCTAGAAATATTCTTGTGTCAGCGGGTGTTGTTTGTAAAATTACGCCTGATTTTCCTGGATATGAATAAAAATCTGGCGATAGGAGCAGTTTTTTCGGAGGCGGGCTATGAATCAACAACAGCAGGACTTGATGATTGATCTGGTGTCGCATCGGATCTCAACAGACTGTTTTCTTGAGTCCTTATTTAATGGTGGGGATATCCCCGAAGATTACCTGCGTGCTGAACTGGAAACTGCGCTTGAAATTAAAGACGCTGACAGCGTGGAATGCTTGCTGATATTCGGTACGGTGTTCGGTTTCACTCAAGACTGTGCGGATGTGTTATGCCGCTTACTCGTTGAAGAATGGCACATCAGTCACGAGGATATTGCAAGGGAGTTGAAGGTTTTCAGATACCCTGGGGCGGTCGACTATTTATTCAAGACGGCGCTGACCTGCTATCCGTATATCGCTTCCGAGCATGCTCTGGGTGTGAAATGCATTTATGCTTTACACGAGATCGGTACAGATAAGGCTAGAGAAAAATTGCAATTGCTGGCCAAGGTTGATAACGCTGAAATGTCCGAGCGTGCACGCCGTTTATTGGCGCGAGTGTGATGTTGCTTTAAAAGTGGTTGAGTTCGCAGGCAGGAATATGCATTTTCCGATTTAAAATAAAAAGCCCCGAATTGCTCGGGGCTTTTTATTTCGGCTGGCCATCGGCAGTGACTTAACGAAACGCCGGCACCACGTGCTTGATAAACAACTCCAACGACTTCTTCTTCTCCGCATGCGGCAAGCTGTTGTCACACCAGAAACTGAACTCATCCACCCCCAGCTCCTGGTAATACTTGATCCGCGGAATAATCTCTTCCGGCGTACCAATCATCGCCGTTTTGTGCAGGCTCTCCAGCTCAAACTCCGGACGCCCGGCAAACTTCTCTTCCGGGCTCGGCGCGAGGAAGCCGTTCACCGGGGTTTGCTTGTTGCCGAACCACGCATCGAAGGTGCGGTAGAAACGTGAAATAGCTTTCGCGCCGATTTTCCAGCCGTCCGGATCATCCGCCGTGTGCACGTGGGTGTGGCGCAGCACCATCAGTTGCGGGCGCGGCACATCAGGATTGTTGTCCAGGGCGGTCTGGAATTTGTTCTTCAGATCGAGGACTTCTTCGTCGCCCTTCATCAGCGGCGTGACCATCACGTTGCAGCCGTTGGCCACGGCGAAGTTGTGCGAATCCGGGTCACGGGCGGCGATCCACATTGGTGGGTTCGGCTGCTGAATCGGCTTCGGCACGCTGGTGGAAGTGGGGAATTTCCAGATGTCGCCGTCGTGGGCATAGTCGCCTTGCCACAGGGCGCGCACGACCGGGACCATTTCCCGCAGAGCCTGGCCGCCGGATGAGGCGGGCATGCCGCCGGCCATGCGATCGAATTCAACTTGATAAGCGCCGCGTGCGAGACCGACTTCCATGCGGCCGTTGCTGATCACGTCGAGCAGTGCACATTCGCCGGCCACCCGCAGCGGCTGCCAGAACGGCGCGATGATGGTGCCGGCGCCGAGGTGGATGGTAGTGGTTTTCGCGGCGAGGTAGGCGAGCAACGGCATCGGGCTCGGCGAGATGGTGTATTCCATGGCGTGGTGTTCGCCGATCCACACGGTGCTGAAACCGCCGGCCTCGGCCATCAGGGTCAGTTCGGTCAGGTCTTCGAACAGTTGACGGTGGCTGACGCTTTCGTCCCAGCGTTCCATGTGGATGAACAGGGAAAATTTCATGACGCTTCCTCGGATCTTTTGTTGTTTTGGCTACAAAACTGTAGGAGCGAGCCTGCTCGCGATAGCGGCGTGTCAGTCGCTATAGGCGTTGCCAGTAATACCGCTTTCGCGAGCAGGCTCGCTCCTACATTGGATTGTGTTTGCCTGAGGTCAGGCCAGGACGGGCAGGGCGCCCATCTTGCCGTGGCAGTAAACCAGCGGCCCGGCGATCTGTTCGGGAACGATGAGGTTCTTCACCGCGCCGACCATGATGGCGTGGTCGCCGCCTTCATATTCCCGCCACAACTCACACTCGATGATAGCTGTTGCATTGGCCAGGATCGGGTTGCCCAACTCGCTCAACGTCCACTCGATGCCTTGCGCCTTGTCCTTGCCTTTACGGGCGAAGGCGTAGGCTTCGCTTTGCTGGCCGCCGGACAGGACGTGAATCGCAAAACGCTTGTTCTTGATCAGGACAGGATAGGAGTCGGAACTGTAGTTGGGGCAGAACAGCACCAGGGCCGGGTCCATCGACAGCGAGCTGAAGGCGCTGGCGGTCAGGCCGACGATCTGTCCGTCGTCATCCAGGGTGGTGATCACGGTTACGCCGGACGGGAACGAACCCATGACTTGTTTGTAGATGGCCGCATCGATCATTGGACGATCCTCGGGTGTTGTGACGCTGTTTTTATGTGTTTGTTGGTCTGATGGTATACCACTATTTTATCTTTGCAAGGGCTTTTAAGCTGAACCGATAAACGTACCGCGTTCGTCGGAAACTCAATGTTTATGGGGCTTTCGGCTGGCCGCTGAGCTGCGGTATCAGCGAGGATGGCGCATCAGATAGCGCCGTAAACTACGGATCAGTCTTGTGAATTGTTTGGAATACCATAATATGGTTTGCATCTGAGGGGCGACCAGAGAGTCCTCCCGGTTTGGCTTCATACAACGATAAGAACAGACAAACTCGAGTTCATGCATATGTCCCAGATGTCCCGGCAAGATCCATTGATCGAGAATCACACGGTCGACTACGTCCCACTCGCGGAACGCCACGGGAAGGCCCGCGACCTTTTCACTCTTTGGTTCAGCACCAACATTGCGCCACTGCCCATCGTCACGGGCGCCATGGTGGTTCAGGTGTTCCATCTCGACTTACTCTGGGGGCTGCTGGCGATTGTGCTGGGGCACATGATCGGTGGGGTGGTGATTGCGCTGGCGTCGGCACAGGGCCCGCGCATGGGCATTCCGCAAATGGTTCAGAGCCGTGGCCAGTTCGGGCGTTACGGCGCGCTGTTGATCGTGTTCTTTGCGGCGATCATCTACATCGGTTTCTTCATTTCCAACATCGTGCTCGCCGGTAAATCCATCGTCGGGATTGCGCCGTCGGTGCCCGCGCCGTTGAGTATCCTGATCGGCGCGCTGGCCGCTACGGCGATCGGCGTGATCGGTTACAACTTCATCCATACGCTGAATCGCATCGGTACCTGGGTGATGGGCAGTGCGCTGCTGGCGGGATTCATTTACATCTTTGCCCATGACTTGCCGGCGGATTTTCTCAACCGTGGCAGTTTCAACCTGTCCGGCTGGCTGGCGACGGTGTCGCTGGGGATCATCTGGCAGATCAGCTTTTCGCCGTACGTCTCTGATTATTCGCGCTATCTGCCGGCGGACATCGGTATTGCCAAGCCATTCTGGGCCACCTATTTGGGCGCGACACTGGGCACGATTCTGTCGTTCAGTTTTGGCGCGGTGGCCGTGCTGGCGACTCCGGAAGGCACCGAAGCGATGGTCGCGGTCAAGCAGTCGACCGGTTGGCTGGGGCCGATTCTGATGGTGCTGTTCCTGCTCAATATCATCAGCCACAACGCGCTGAATCTGTACGGCGCGGTGCTGTCGATCATCACCTCGATCCAGACCTTCGCCAGCCAATGGACGCCGAGCATCAAGGTGCGCGTGGTGCTGTCGAGCGTGGTGCTGGCTGGTTGTTGTGTGGTGGCGCTCGGGGCGTCGGCGGATTTCATTTCCGAGTTCATCGGGCTGATTCTCGCGCTGTTGCTGGTGCTGGTGCCGTGGGCGTCGATCAACCTGATCGACTTCTACCTGATCAAGCGCGGCAACTACGACATCACCTCGATCTTCCGCGCCGACGGCGGGATTTACGGGCGCTTCAATCTGCACGCGATCATTGCCTATTTCATCGGCATCATCGTGCAGCTGCCGTTCGCCAATACCTCGCTGTACGTCGGGCCTTACGCCAACCTGGTCGATGGTGCGGATCTGTCGTGGCTGGTCGGCTTGGTGGTGACCGTTCCGCTGTATTACTGCCTGGCAACGCGCGGCCAGACGCAGCAGAGCAGGGCGGTGCGGTTGGGGCGTGGCGAGGGGATTTATCCCCGATCGGCTGCGAAGCAGTCGTGAAATCTGCGAATGCGGTGTCCTTTGGTTGAGGGGGCCGCTTCGCAACCCATCGGGGATAAATCCCCTCGCCACAAGTGATGCTCGCCCGGTCCTCCGCATTCCAGCGGTCATTCAAATTGGCCACATCGATCCCCTTTTGGCCAATCCCCCACTGTGATCCGTCTGCGCGGTCAGCAAGAATCAAAGCCATAACGAGACGCCAGACCTTTTTGCCCTCGGCGACCTTTAACGCCGCTGCCGTGTACAGAACATAAAAACCATCGAACTCACGCCGCTTTTTGGGGAAACAACCATGGTCACGATGAAACGCATTCTGGGTGCCACCGTGTGTGGGCTGACGCTGCTGGCCAGCGCCGTCCACGCCGAGCAGCGCGAACTGCGGGTGTACAACTGGGCGGATTACATCCTGCCGTCCGTGCCCAAGGATTTCGCCGCGAAAACCAACATCAAAGTGACCTGGGATACCTTCGACACCAACGAATCCCTGGAAGCCAAACTGCTGACCGGCAACTCCGGTTACGACCTGGTGGTGCCGTCGAACCAATTCCTTGATACGCAGATCAAGGCCGGCGTGTTCCAGAAACTCGACAAGACCAAGCTGCCGAACTGGAGCCATCAGGATCCGGAACTGTTGAAGCTGCTGGACAAAAACGACCCCGGCAATCAGTACGGCGTGCCCTACATGGTCGGTACCGTGCTGATCGGCTTCAACCCGGCCAAGGTCAAGGCGGCACTGGGCGACAACGCACCGGTGGACAGTTGGGATCTGGTGTTCAAACCCGAAAACATGGAGAAGCTCAAATCCTGTGGTGTGGCGATGCTCGATTCGCCCTCGGAGATCTTGCCGCTGGCCCTGCATTATCTCGGCCTCGACCCCAACAGCCAAAACCCTGCCGACTATGAAAAAGCCAAGGAGTTGATGCTCAAGGTTCGTCCGTACGTGACCTACTTCAACTCGGCCAAATACATGACAGACATCGCCAATGGCGATATCTGCGTGGCCATCGGTTACTCCGGCAGTTTCTATCAGTTCGGCAACCGCGCCAAAGAAGCGGGCAATGGCGTGGTGGTCGACTGGCGTTTGCCGAAGGAAGGCGCGCCGATCTGGTTCGATACCTTCGCCATTCCGAAGAGCGCGAAGAACGTCGCCGAGGCTCATGAATTCCTCAACACCCTGCTCGATCCGAAAGTCATTGCGCCGATCAGTGACTTCCTCGGTTACCCGAATGCGAACAAGGATTCGATGCCGTTGATCAACAAGGAAATCACCGGCAATCCGAACCTGACACCGACCCCCGAAGCGCTGAAAAACCTTTACGTCGTCCAGCCATTGCCGCAGAAGCTTGAGCGCGTACGGACCCGGGTCTGGACCAGCATCAAGTCCGACAAATAACCATCAGCACAATCCTGCAAGAGATTGTCGATGGACGAAGTATTTGTGCGGTCAGGGCGATTTTCTTCAATACCGAGGGCAGGGTGCTGGTTACTTTGAGCGCCTTGTTCCTCGTTTTGAAGAAGGTGTGCAATGAGTCTGATTGTTTCGATGGCGGCGTTTGCCCTCGCCGCGTCCATCACCCCCGGGCCGGTCAATATTGTGGCGCTGAGTGCCGGTGCGCAGTTCGGC
Source organism: Pseudomonas sp. NPDC087817 (assembly GCF_044742875.1). Lineage (NCBI taxonomy): Bacteria > Pseudomonadati > Pseudomonadota > Gammaproteobacteria > Pseudomonadales > Pseudomonadaceae > Pseudomonas > Pseudomonas sp. NPDC087817. The sequence continues at coordinate 207,699 of NZ_JBIUVJ010000004.1, read as the reverse complement.
TTTCGTGCCAGTCAGCGGCATGTCGCCGGGGCGACGCTGGGGTTTGTGCTGCTGTTGGTGCTGATGGGGTTGGGCCTGCATGAAGTGCTGAAGCTATGGCCGTTCATGACGCGGGTGGTGCAACTGGCGGGGGTGGCATTTCTGCTGTTCATGGCCTGGAAACTCGCCAGCGATGACGGGCAACTGAACACTGGCGATTCGGCACGTGCGCCGTCGATGCTCTATGGCGCAGTGATGCAATGGCTCAACCCCAAAGCCTGGCTGGCCTGCGTGGCCGGGATGGGCGCGTTTGTCGCCGATGGCGAGGCGCGGCTGGTCTGGCAATTTGCGGCGGTGTATCTGGTGATCTGCTATGTGTCGGTGGGCTGCTGGGTGTATGCCGGGACATTCTTGCGCGGGTACCTGGGGAATCCGGCAGGGATGCGCTTGTTCAATCGAGTGATGGCGGGGTTGTTGGCGGTCAGTGCGATCTACTTGCTGCTACCTTGACGAGGAGCAACCCTGACTCCAACGCTGACCTTTGTGGCGAGGGAGCTTGCTCCCGCTGGGTTGCGCAGCGACCCCAATCCGGCACAACCAGAGCTGCCAGATGTAGCGCATTCTTGCGGATTTGGGCGTGCTTCGCCCTCCTGCGGGAGCAATCTCCCTCGCCACAGACATCGATGCGTTCCGGTCAGCCGCGATACTGCCCCGGCGTCGCCGCTAGATGCTGTTTGAACGCGCGCTGAAAATGCGCCTGATCGGCAAACCCCGCTTCCAGCGCCACATCGGCGATCAACTGACCACTGCGCAAACGGCCACGGGCGAACTGGATGCGCTGGTTCACCAGAAACGCATGCGGGGTCATCCCGTAATACTGTTTGAAGGCGCGAATCAGGTACGACGGTGACAGCTGCGCCGCGAGGCAAATGTCATCCAGGCTGAGCAGATCCGTGCAATGTTCGCGGATGTAATCGGCGGCGCGTTCGAGCTTGAAATTCGGCTCGCGCACGGGCGCTTGCGCCGGGTTCAGGCGCAATTGCAGATCGCTGAAAAACTCCACTGCCACGCTCTGTTTGCGCAAGACGTCCTGTTGCTCGTCGATCAACACCTCGTACAGCCCGTTCAGATCGCCGAACAGCTTGGCGTCGGCGAGATGAGTGGTGGCAAACCGGCGAAACGCAAGCTCGGCACTGAAGCCCAGTTGATGTTGCAGATCGGTCAGCCATGGCGTCTCGACGTACAGCATCAGGTACGACCACGGCTGATCATCGATCGGGTTGCACGCATGCACATCACCGGGATTCATCAGCACCACGGTGCCCGCCGTGACTTCGAACTGCGCTTGTTCGTGTACATAGGTGCTGCGCCCGGCGGTGATCGCTCCAATCGAAAAATGCGCATGGGAATGCCGGGCGTAACACACCTCGCGACCATCGGCGATCGCCCGCGCCTCGATGAAGGGCAGGGCGTCGTCGCGCCAGAAGCGCGGGGCTTTTTCAGGGTTTTTCGCGGCAGCGTGTTTCATCAACGTCATTCCCGGCAGGCCAGCGCCCGAGTGTATTAGCTCTGGCCGGCAAAGGCCCGTTCCAGTTCGGCGATATCGAGTTTTTTCATCTGGAACATGGCCTGCATCGCCCGCTGGGATTTGCTGGTGTCCGGATCTTGCATCATGTACATGAACGCCACCGGCACGATCTGCCACGACACGCCAAACTTGTCTTTCAGCCAGCCACATTGCTGGGCTTCTACTGGCCCGCCGGCTGAGAGGTTGCCCCAAAAATGGTCGACTTCCTCCTGGTTCTGGCAATTGACCTGAAACGAGATGGCTTCGCTGAACTTGAACATCGGCCCGCCATTCAGCCCGGTGAAAGCATGGCCATCGAGTTCGAAACTGACGGTCATCACCGCACCTTCCGGCTTGCCGTGAAATTCCTGACCGACCTTGCTGTAGTGGGTCACGCCAGTGATTTTCGAGTGGTCGAAGATCGCGCAGTAGAACTTTGCGGCGGCTTCGGCCTGATCGTCGAACCACAGGCACGGTGTGAGTTTTTGAAAGCGTTGCATGACAGTCATCCTCGGCAGGTTAGACACGCAGGATTAACAGCGTAGTCAGTCCTTGGTCGACTGGCGGTGCCGTAGATCGACAAGTGCGCCGCGATTGGATTGTCGATAGACTTGCCGCCCCGATTTTGCCGCAAGGACGCTTCGCATCATGGTTGCCCCACGTTCCCTGTTTTTCGCCTGCCTGTTCGCTACAGCATCGGCCAGCGCGGCTCCCTTGAGCTGTCAGCTCCAGGACCCGGCCGGCAAGTACCTTGTCGACGTGCGTGTCGAGCAGCCGCCGACAGACAGCTTCGACCCGGTATCGGCGCAGATCATCCTGCGCGATAAAGTCAGCGGCGATGTGCTGCAAACAATCGCAACACCCGACGCTTCCGAGCTGTTGAAGACTGACGGCGCAGACCCAACCCTGCGCTGCGATGAACAGCGGCTGCTGGTGTTCGACGACTTCAATTTCGATGGTCAGCAGGATCTGGCCGTGCGCAACGGCAATGACGGTGGTTACGCGGCGGCGTCATACGACATTTACCTGTTCGATGCGGCGAATCCGCTATTGATGCCGAACAAGGCATTCTCCGCGCTGACCCGTGAGCCGAACCTGGGCATGTTCGAGATCGATAGCGCAGGCAAACGCCTGATCACCCGGTCGAAAAGCGGTTGCTGCTGGCGCCAGCGTGCGAGCTGGCAGGTTCAGGACCAGCGCCCGCTGCGCGTGGCTGAAACCATCGAAGTGGCGCAGGCGCCCTCCGAAGCCAATCCGTTCATGCCCAAAGGCTACACCGAAATCACCCAGCGCAATTTGCAGGGCGGTCAGTGGGTCGAGCAACGTCGTTTCGAAGGGCCGACAGGTGAGGCGCCGGTGATGTTGCGCGGCAAGCTCGACGGGAAAATCGCTTTCCAGTTGTGGTGGCAATTGCAGGGCGCTGTCTACATCGGCGAAGTGCGCTACAGCGGTGGCAGCGGCAAACCCATCCGACTGGTCGGCGAACCTTACGACGATGGCGGCATTGCCCTGCATGAGATCAGTGAGCAGGGCACGATTACCGGCAACTGGTTTATTGACGGTGAACCCGATGAGAACGGCTTCCAGGGCGGGACCTGGCACAGCGGGGACAATTCGTATTCCGTTGAATCGCGCCCGACCGGTTTCCATATTGCGCCGCAGAAACTCGCCGCGGTGGCGGCCGATCAACGCGAAGGGCGCTACGTCATGGTGACCGATGATCAGCGCTCGGCATGGCTGACATTGAAGATCACCCGCGATCCGCAGGGTAGCGAAGTGGCGTCCCTGCAGATGGCGGTCACGCAACCGGACAAACCGGCCGGTCAGGTGAATGAACAGTGGCCATTGTTGGCGGGCAATCTGCTGATCGCACAGAAACAAGTGACTGAGCCGCTCTACCGCGTACGTCTGCTCGACGGTGCCGTGTGGGTGGAAGCCTATGGCGAGTACGACGCTTTCCGGGGCACGTATCTGAAGCAACCGTAACCGGCGCGCACCATCAGAAATCCCAACGCGTGGTCAGTTGCAGGCTGCGCGGTTCGCCATAGAAGCCGGTGCCGAAGTTGCCGAGCCCGGTGTAGTAGTTTTTGTCGAACAGGTTCTTGATGTTGAGCGTGGTGCTCAGGTGCTCGTTGAAGCGATAGCGCGCCATCGCATCGACCAGGTAGTAACTGTCCTGAGTGATGCGCACGTTCTCGCCAGCATCGGGTTGGAACACGTTGCCGAAAAACTCGCTCTGCCAACTGACGCCGCCGCCCAGCGTCAGGTTCTGCCAGTGGCCGGGCAGTCGATAGCTGCTGAATAGCCGGATCAATTGCTCCGGTGCGGTGGTTTGCAGGATCGAGGCGTACACCGGGTTGCCGTGGGCATCGCGGGTGTGGTTGTAGGCGTAGCCGGCGGAGAGGTTCCAGCCGTCGGCCACCTCGCCCGCCAGTTCGAATTCAAAACCTTTGGTGGTCGCGCCTTGCACGGCGCGGTACACGGCCTCGTTGTCGAAGCCGCTGACCTGTTCGGCGACGTTGTCTTGCTCGATGCGAAACACGGCGAAACTGGCATTGAGTCGACCGTCGAAATACTCGGCCTTGATGCCCGCTTCATAGCTGTCGCCCTGCACCGGGTCGAGGACCTGGCGCGAGGCGTCTTTGCTGAGCTGCGGTTGATAGATGCGCGTGTAACTGGTGTACAGCGAATAGGTGTCGTCGAGGTCGTAGACCATGCCCGCGTACGGCGTAACCACACCGGTCTGGCGGTAGCCGTCGCGCACATCCGCTGTGGCCGGATCGCGGTAGTCGAGGTGGTCGCTGGCGGTGAAATCGCTGACCCGTCCGCCAAGGATCAACGCCAGATCGTCGCTGGCCTTGAAGCGCGTTGAAAAGTACGCGCCGGTCTGGCGCTGAACGATGGCGTCCGTGCCGATCTGCGGGATGTCGGGCTTGGGATATTCGCCACGCCAGTCAAAAATACTGCCATTGAGCGGCGGGTAGACCGAGCCGTAAACCGGGTTGTCCTGCCGGGTGTTCATCGACATGAAACCGATAAGCAGCTGATGTTCGCGACCGAACAGGCTGAACGCCCCGCCGAGGTTGATATCGACGTTGTCCTGCACCTCATCGCCCTTGAACTTGCCCATGTACAGAAACATGCCGTCGCCGGTTGCCGGGTCCGGATTGCCGCCGCTGGCCGAGCCGAGGAGGGTGTCGTGCTCGCGGTGTTTGCGGTCGTAGCTGAGTTTCAGCGTCCAGTCGTTTTGCAGTTGGTGGGCGAGGGCGGCGAACAGCGTCTGATTGATGAAATCGCGGCGGCTCCAGTCGGTGGCCGGGTTGAACGAGCGCGAGAAATGGGTCCGTGAACCGTCGCTGAAAAACATCGGGAACCCGGTCCAGCTCGCACCGCGCGAGCGGGTGTTCTGCTGGTCAAAACCGAGGGTCAGCAGCGTGTCCGGGGTCAGGTCGGCTTCGACGATGCCATAGGCAATGTCCTTGGTGTTTTGGTAGTGATCGGCGTGAGCGCTGCGCTGCTGATGGACGCCGACAAAGCGTGCGCGCACGTTGCCGCTGGCAGACAACGGGCCGGCAATATCGGTTTCAGTGCGAACGTTATCCCATGAACCGAGGCTGCCACTCAGCGCCGCCTGGAGCACTGGCGTCGGGCGTTTACGGATCAGATTGACCGTGGCCGACGGATCCCCCGAACCGGTCATCAGGCCGGTGGCGCCCTTGATGATTTCGACGCGGTCGAAGGTCGCCATGTCGGTGCTGGTGGTGCCGTAATCGTAGACCCCGTCGTAGTCGGTATTGACGCCGTCGTACTGGAAATTGCTGATCGGCGCGCCCCGACTGGAAAACTCCCAGCGCTCACTGTCGTAGTTCTGCACGCTGATGCCCGGCGCGCGACGCAGGACGTCGGCAATCGCGGTGGCGCCCTGGTCGTCGAGTTGCTGGCGGGTGATCACCGTGACCGATTGCGGGGTTTCGCGCAGGGACAGCGGCAGGCCGGTGGCCGATGACGATTGGCCGGTGGTGTAGGCGTGGCTGCCTTCGGTGATGGCGCCAAGCGGCTTGCCGGAAATCGTCGTGGCGTCCAGTTGCACGGGGCTTGCGGTATCGCTGATACGCAAGACAAAACCGCCGCCGTTTTGCTGCTGCGCTTGCAGGCCGCTGCCATCGAGGAGGATTTGCAAGGCTTGCCGCACGCTGTAATCGCCGTTGAGGCCGGGGCTGCGCTTGTCGGCGGCGAGATCGTTATGGCCGGCGAGGAACACGCCGCTCTGCTCGGCAAAACGGTTGAGCACCGTGACCAGTGGGCCGGCAGCGATGGAATAGTGATGCCTTGGCGCTTGATCGACAGCGGGCGCCGCCAGCGCCATCGACACGCACGCCCCCGGCAAGGCAGATGCCAGGGCCAGGGCGAAACGGCTGCGGGCGAGGGTGAAGCGCAACATGAATTTCCCGGGGCGATCAACGAAAAGAGGGGCTGCTGAGGGTCAACCGAACGAACCGGCAAAAAGGGAACCGTGCGCCGAAAAAATCACACGCTCGGCCCAACGCTGACCCACCAGTTGAAGGTTTTATCGACACGAATGGGCAGCGCCGCTTCCAACAAACGCAGGGCTTGATCGGTATCCTTGAGCGGGAACGAACCCATCACCGGCAGGCTCGCCACGGCCGGATCGCAGTGCATATGCCCCGGGCGATAACGGCTCAATTCTTCAATCAACTCGCCCAGCGGCAGGTTATCCGCCAGCAACAGGCCCTGACGCCAGGCCTCGCGGGACGGGCTGGCCGCCGCTGTTTTACCCAGGCGCCCGATGCTGAAGGCCAGTTGTTGGCCGGCCTGCACAACCTGGCTTTCGCCTTGCTGGTTACGCACTTCGACCGCGCCCTGATAGACATTGAGCAGGGTATTGCGCTCGTTTTGGCGCACGCTGAACCGCGTGCCCAGTGCGCGCATCCGTCCGTGCTCGGTATCGACCAGAAAGGCGCGGCCCAGCTCCTTGGCGGTGTCGATCAGCACTTCACCGGCATGCAATTGCAACAGGCGTTGCGTGGCGTCAAATCGCACATTCACGGCGCTCAGGGCGTTGAGCCAGATGCGGCTGCCGTCGCTGAGGGTGGCCTCGCGGGTTTCTCCAGTGCCGGTCGACAGATCCGCGCTGAGGCGTTCGACCATCGGCGTACTGCGCCACGCGGCCCAACCGGTCAGCCCGGTCGCCGCCAGAATCAACAGCCCTTTGAGCGACTGTCGACGGCTGATCGAGGTGCGTGTGCTGGTGCGCAGGGTGTGGCTGATAGCGTGGGCTTCGTTATCGCCCTGCAACGGCGCAAAGCGCTGGCCGACGCGTTCGACATAACGCCAGGCAGCCTGATGCTCAGGACTTTGCGCCAGCCACGCCTGCCAGCTCAGGCGCTCGTGCTCGGCGACGTGGTCGTCATGCAATTGCACGTACCACTGCGCCGCCTGTTCAAGGCTGGCGTGGCTGAGCTTGTTCACCGGGCTATTCAATCAGCAGACCATCGAGTTCGGCTTCGAGCATGGCGCAATGCATCATCGCCTGAGCCAGGTATTTCTTGATCATCCGCTCGCTGACGCCGAGCTGTTCGGCGATCAGTTTGTAGGGCATGCCATGCAGTTGCGCGAGGATGAATGCATCGCTGACCCGCTGTGGCAGACGCTGCAACATGGCGTCCACTTCGTGCAGGGTTTCGACGATGATCGCCTGTTGCTCGGGCGAGGGCTGCAAGTCCGCTGGGCGACTGGCCAGGGTTTCCAGCCAGGTCTGCTCCAGTTGCCGACGTCGCCAGTGATCGACGCACAGGCCCCGGGCAATGGTCGCCAGATAGGAGCGTTCGTGAACTTCGCCATTGAAGGTTTGCGGACGCTTGAGCACGCGGATGAAGGTGTCGTGCGCCAGGTCCGCCGCATCCATCGCGTTGCTCAGGCGCCGACGCAATAGCTCATGCAGCCAGCGGTGATGGCTGAGGTAGAGATTCTGCACGAGAGAGGCGTCGGCGACCGTCATCAGAGCAAGCGTCCAGAGCGACCGTTACGGGTCTAAATAAGAATGGGTCGCGATTAAAGCAAAAGGACGGATGGTGTGCAAATGATATTGGTTTGCTTTTGGGTGGTTGGGATGACGGGCGTGGAGTTGTGTAGTCTTAATGACAATTCAGTGAGTCAAAATGACTTTTATTGATCTGGGTCAAATTGACTCTTTTTTTCGCAAGTAGCTGATTTTATGGGGGAGGAAATCTGGCACAAGAATTGAAACGGCTTCTGTACCTACTCAGGAGTACCGCGCTATGTTCACCTTCTTCGAAAGTCCGCTGAACGTTCTGCACCTGTCGAGCAAAGTGCTCGTCGCTGGCCTGATTGTCTTGCTGGCGGGTATTTACGGCGCTTATCTGTACCAAGGCAACATGCCAATCGCGCTGCTGGTGGCCATGCACGCCATGACCATCCTCGGCCCGACCTTGCTGAAAATCGGCTACGTCATGCGCCTGCTGGCGCAGTATCAGACCCGCCGCACACTCGCCATCCACTGATTTCCTGTGGGAGCTGGGTTGCCAGCGAGGAGGCCAGCAGCCCCGACATCCAGGTTGCCTGACCCAACGCCATCGCTGGCAAGCCAGCTCCCACAAGTGCGCGGCGTATGCAAGACCCATGTCTCGACGATGATTCCTGCATCATCGGCGTTCAGCGATCATCAGCAACGACTGCGGCACCGGGCTCTGCGGGTGCTGGCGCAGTACCAGACCCGTAGCTCGCTGATCATCCAGACAGCACACTGAAACCCTGTGGGAGCTGGCTTGCCAGCGATGAGGCCAGCAGCCATGACATCAAGGTTGCCTGACCCAACGCCATCGCTGGCAAGCCAGCTCCCACAAGTGCGCGGCGTATGCAAGACCCATGTCTCGACGATGATTCCTGCATCATCGG
>NZ_JBIUVJ010000004.1:170674-199121 GCF_044742875.1 Pseudomonas sp. NPDC087817 | reverse complement strand
TCGGCGTTCAGCGATCATCAGCAACGACTGCGGCACCGGGCTCTGCGGGTGCTGGGGTTCTTGCAGTCCGATCAAACGAAAACCCGCCATGTCGAGCGCATTAAGCCAACTCGAGAAGGTGCGGAAATACCACGGCATCGGCTGCCACTGGCCCTTGAAGCCGGCGAAACTTTCCTCGCGCCAACCATCCTGATAATCGCCCGCCGCCACCGCCCACGGGTGCAGCGTCTGAATTACCAGCGCACCACCGGGCACCAGCAACGCATTCATCGCGGCGAGCAACGGGATGATGTCTTGATGCAGCAGCGAGAAGTTGGCGCAGATCAGGTCGTAGTCGCGTCCGATGTCCACCGTCGCCTCGACCAACGCCTCATAAGTGGCGACATGCACCGCCGAAGCTCCGGCCGAACGCGCTGCCTCGGTCAGCGTCGCATCGCCATCCACGCCTGTAGCGTCGATGCCGCGATCTGCCAACGCCCGCAACAACCAGCCTTCACCGCAACCAAGGTCAAGCACGCGTGCTGGTTGTCGGCCCATGATCGCCAGCAGAATCGCCTGGTCGGTGACCTGCTGACGGCTTTCAATCGCGCCGCTGCGGATCACCTCGATCCAGGCGTGGGCGTTGTCGTGCCAGCTTTGCAAAAGGGTGGATTCGGGGGAGGGCATGTCGTGGTCCGATGCGGTGCAAAAAAATCAGTATGGACGCCGGATTGAAGATCGCCATGCAGGACGTGCCAGCCCTGCATGGCGATCCGTCTGGCAACGACTACGGCAGACGCAGCCTATCCAGCAATCGATTGACCAACAGCTCGTTCAACATGATCACCTGTTGCAGCGCCAGCAACGGTTTGCGCTCCGGGCCGCCTACGGAGTTGGCGATATTGCCGGCCATGGCATGGGCGTATGACAGCGATTCACAGGCCTCGACCAGCAGGGTTTCGTCATCCAGCGTCGGGTCGACGAGATAGACGGGGCGAAACTTGGGTGAGCTTGGTGGAGCCGCCAGGTCTTCGGGCTTGAGGTAATAGTCGAGGGCGCGATCAGTCGCTTCTTTGACCTTTTGCGGGTCAAGCGCGGGGTCGTGGGGGATGGGATCGGTGGACGGTGGGTTTGGCGTGATTTTGAACATAGATAAAGCTCCAATTTAAAGAAATGGGAGCCATCACCCTCGCTACCAAACGGCGGGTGGCGGCCATGCGCAGGTTGGTAGACCGGTTAAATTGGGAAACCCGGCGCTCACAGAGGAGCCCCACGCATGCCCACCATACAAAGCTGTACCTCAAAAAAGAGACAGCATCGAAGGTGTCGCAACAACGACAATTTAAAGCGGGCTACCAAACCCGATCACTGTTTTTCAGTGACAGGGAAACGATATAGCCCGGCCCATAGCCGTGTAAGCCGGCGGATTCTGGCGCACGCGTAGGTAACGGCGCAAGGTGTTGTAGGGAGGATGGCGTAACGGTTTGTGTGCTTTAAACGCGATCACGGCTTTGTGTTTATTGATGAAATACTGGATGGCGGGGGCTTTGGGTTTTGCGCTGTGTCAGTGGGATTCCCCCTCACCCCAGCCCTCTCCCCCAAAGGGGGCGAGGGGTAAAGGGAGCCGATCTCCATGTGCTCCAGAACCGGAGTTCAACTCGATATTTCAGGTCGGCGTATTTCGAGCATCCAGCGCGGTCAGTTCCCTCTACCTCTGGGAGAGGGTTAGGGTGAGGGCTGTCGTCTGGATGATCGGTAATTTCAAATTCTGAAGAGGAGGTGAGACATGAATCGATTGACTGGTGGTTGCCTATGCGGCGACGTCCGTTTCGAAGTGACAGGTCAGCCCTACCGCGTCGGCATTTGCCACTGTCTCGACTGCCGCAAACGCCACGGCGCGCTGTTCGGCACCTCGGCAATATTCCCCGAAGATGCGTTGAAGGTCACTGGCGAAACCCGCGACTATAACGGGCGCTTTTTCTGCCCGCGCTGCGGCTCTCCGGTGTTCACGCGTTCGGCGGATGAAGTCGAGGTTAACGTCGGTTCACTCGATCAACCCAATCAGTTCAAGCCTACTTACGAACTCTGGACCATACGCCGCGAGTCATGGCTGTCGGCGCTGCCATTGGCTCACCACTACGAGCGTGATCGTGAAAGTTCAGGGCGCACAGAGGAATAATGGGGCCCTTGTGGTAACCGAGATGGATGTCATCTCACAAAACCTGTGGGAGCTGGCTTGCCAGCGATAGCAATCTGTCAGACACATCAATGTTGGGTGTGCTGCCGTCATCGCTGGCAAGCCAGCTCCCACAGGGGCAGTGATCTACTTACAAAAATATCAACCGCGAATGAATGCCAACAGATCAGCGTTAATTGTCTCTGCCTCCGTTGTAGGCATCCCGTGGGGGAACCCCGGATACGACTTCAACGTGCCATTGGGCAGCAGTTTCGCCGACAAAGGCCCCGAGTTCGCATACGGCACAATCTGATCATCCTCGCCGTGCATTACCAACACCGGCACGGTGACCTTCTTCAAGTCTTCGGTGAAATCGGTCTGCGAGAACGCCACGATTCCGTCGTAATGCGCCTTGGCGCCGCCGATCATGCCCTGACGCCACCAGTTCGCAATGATCCCCTCGGAAGCAATCGCCCCCGGCCGGTTGTAGCCATAAAAAGGCCCGCTCGGAATATCCCGATAAAACTGCGCCCGATTGGCCGCCAACTGCGCTTGAAAACCATCGAACACCGACTTCGGCAACCCACCCGGATTGCTTTCAGTCTGCACCATCAACGGCGGCACGGCGCTGATCAGCACGCCTTTGGCAACGTTGTCCTGTCCATGCCGGGCGATGTAATGGATGACTTCACCGCCGCCAGTGGAGTGGCCGACATGCACGACGTTCTTCACGCCCAGGTGATTGACCACCGCCAAGGCATCATCGGCGTAGTGATCCATATCGTGGCCGTCCCAGACCTGGCTCGATCGCCCATGCCCACGGCGATCATGGGCAATGACCCGAAAGCCCTTGCCGAGAAAGAACAGCATCTGCGCATCCCAGTCATCCGAACTCAGTGGCCAGCCGTGGTGAAAATGAATCACCGGGGCGTCTTTCGGCCCCCAGTCTTTGTAAAAGATGTCGACGCCGTCTTGGGTGGTGACAAATCCCATGCTCGCTACTCCTGACCAATGTGATGGATAACCCGCGCAGTGTTCGCGGACCGGTTTCGCTCATGCAGCGTGGCTGGCTCGGTGAGAGCCGTTATCAACTGTAGGATTAAAGTCGACATCTGCATGACCGGTGGTCGCAACGTCTGGCTTCAAACGCAAATTACGCTTAGCTGAAAGGGATAAGCCGAGGCGCGCGCAGGCTGTTGTGGCCGCAGCGACGCCCCTTCAGAACACCGTGAGTCTGAGGAAATTCCCCGATGCTGACCTTGAATATCAATGGCAAGGATCAGGAGCTCGATGTCCCCGCGGACATGCCGTTGCTCTGGGTCCTGCGCGATGTCGCGCACCTGACCGGTACCAAATTCGGCTGTGGCATGGCCCAGTGCGGCGCCTGCACCGTGCATGTTGACGGGGCGCCGTTGCGCGCCTGTATCACCCCGGCCACCGCCGTCGCCCACGGGCAGAAAATCCTCACCATCGAAGGCTTGTCGACAGACGGTTCGCACCCGGTGCAGCAAGCCTGGGCCGAACTCGACGTGGTGCAGTGCGGTTACTGCCAGTCGGGGCAGATCATGTCGGCCGCCGCGCTATTGGCGAAAATCCCCAAGCCCACTGACAGCGATATCGATCAGGCGCTCTCCGGCAATATCTGCCGCTGCGGCACTTATCCAAGAATTCGCGCAGCCGTGAAGCGTGCATCCGAAATTGGCTGATGGGGGATAGACGATGAACAGTCCTGTATCGCGTCGCGGTTTTCTCAAGGGCAGCGCTGTGTTGGGCGGTGGGTTGGTGGTGGCGTTTGTCGTCCCCGGCGGTCACAAATTTGCCTTTGCGGCAGAGAACGAGGGCAAGGTTTTTGCGCCGAATGCCTTCCTGCGTATTGCCGCTGATAACAGCGTCACCGTGCTGCTCGGCCATTCGGAGATGGGCCAGGGCATCTGGACCGGCCTGACCATGTTGATTGCTGAAGAACTGGACGCCGACTGGTCGAAAATTCGTGTCGAACACTCGCCCGCATCCGCAGCCGATTACGGCATGCCCGGGTTTGGCGGCATGCAGATTACCGGCGGCTCGACGTCAACCTGGATGGAGTTTGACCGTTATCGGTTGGCGGGTGCCACGGCGCGGCAGATGCTGGTGGAAGCGGCGGCCAAGCGTTTCGACGTGGCGCCCTCGACGATTCGCACCGAGTCGGGCGTGGTGATTACTGGCGACAAGCGTGCAACCTACGGCGAACTGGCGGACGCCGCTGGGCAACTGCCTGTGCCGGATCCGAAGTCGATCACCTTCAAGGAAGCCAAGGACTGGAAAGTCATCGGTAAACCGACCAGGCGCCTCGACACCCCGGAGAAAATCACCGGCCGCGCCAAGTTCGGCATGGACGTGCAATTCGAGGGCTTGATGACGGCCATGGTCGCCCGTGCGCCCGTGTTCGGGGCGACGGTCAAATCCTTTGAAGGCGCCGAAGCACTGGCGGTGCCCGGCGTACACAAGGTGCTGCAGGTGCCGACCGGTGTGGCGGTGATTGCCGATCACTACTGGGCCGCGAAACTCGGCCGTGATGCGCTGAAAGTCGATTGGGATCTGGGGCCGAATGCGGAGCTGAGCAGTGAAAAACTGCTGGAAAGCTTTCGTAAGCTGGCCACCACGCAGGGTACTTCAGCCAGTCAGGCCGGGGATGCCAAAGGCAACTTCAGCAAAGCGGCGAAGAAGATCGACGTTGAGTACAGCGTGCCGTTTCTGGCACATGCACCGATGGAACCGCTCAACTGCACCGTGAAGATCAGCGCCGAGAAATGCGAAATCTGGACCGGCACGCAGTTTCAGACGCTGGATCAAATGGTCGCCGGCAAAATCACCGGGCTCAAGCCTGAACAGGTCGAGATCCACACCGAATTCCTCGGCGGCGGCTTTGGCCGCCGCGCCAACCCGACTTCGGACTTTGTCGCCGAAGCCGTGCAAGTGGCGAAAGCCGCGGCGATGCCGGTGAAAACCGTGTGGTCGCGTGAAGACGACATTCGCGGTGGCTATTACCGTTCGATGTTTTTGCATCAGGCGCGCATCGGCCTAGGTGCCGATGGCATGCCGCAGAGTTGGCAGCATGTGTTGGTCGGGCAGTCGATCATGACCGGCACGCTGATGGAAGCGACCATGGTCAAGAACGGCATTGACCCGACGTCGGTCGAAGGCGTTGCCGACAGCCCTTACGTCAAGGGTCTGGCCCATCATCAGGTCGATCTGCATTCGCCGCAGACCGGGATCAACGTGCTGTGGCTGCGTTCCGTGGGGCATAGCCACACGGCATTCGTCATGGAATCGCTGATCGATGAAATGGCCACGGCGGCGGGCAAGGACCCGGTCGAATACCGACGAACACTGCTCAAGGAACACCCGCGGCATTTGGCTGTTTTGAATCTGGCAGTGGAGAAGGCCAACTGGACAGCGCCGCTGCCGGACGGACACGCGCTCGGTGTGGCGGTGCATGAATCATTCGGCAGTTATGTCGCGCAGGTCGCGGAGGTATCCCAAGACAATCTGGCGATCCGCGTGCACCGTGTGGTGTGCGCGGTGGATTGCGGGATTGCGGTCAACCCGCAAAGCATCGCCGCGCAGATGGAGTCGTGCATCACCTTCGGCCTGGGCATGGCGCTGCACAGCAAGCTGACGCTCAAGGACGGCATGGTCAAACAGTCCAACTATCACGATTATCAGGTGCTGCGGCTCAACGAGATGCCGGTGGTCGAAGTGCACATCGTACCGAGCAGCGACAAACCCGGCGGCATCGGCGAGGCCGGTGTACCGCCGACGGCTCCAGCGGTGGCCAACGCGGTGTACGCCCTGACCGGGCAACGCCTGCGCGAACTGCCACTGCAACTGTCGGGGGTGTGAGATGAAACGACATCTGCTGTTGGGCGCGGTAGTTTTGCTGGGGCTGGGTGGCTATGCCTCGGACCTGTTTGCCGATGATCAGCAAGCCTTGAAGGCTTTCGGCACGATTCAAAAAGTCTTCCAGAGTCCGCGTTGCCAGAATTGCCACATTCCCGGGGATTCGCCGCTGCAGTTTGACGCCGGCATCCCCCACGCGATGAACGTGTTGCGCGGCATGGACGGCAAGGGCGCCGCCGGTTTGCCTTGCGCCACCTGTCACGCCGAGAGCAACCCGCCCGCCAGTTACGGGCCCCATGCGCCACCAGGCGCGCCGCACTGGAGCCTGCCGCCGGCCGCGCACAAAATGGCCTGGATCGGCCTGCCGCCAGACAAACTCTGCGCGATGATCAAGGATCGTTCGAGCAATGGCGATCGCGATTTTGCCGCGCTGCTCAAACACGTCAGCGAGGACAAGCTGGTGCTGTGGGGCTGGAACCCCGGGGCAGGGCGCGCGCCGGTGCCGGTACCGCACGATATATTCGTTAACCAGTTCAAGCTCTGGGCCGATGCGGGCGGGCCATGTCCGGTGGCGGGCAGTTGATGGGGTGCCATCGGCCATTAAGCGCTACTCTAAAGGCCATTGATGCCAATGGAGTGTGTGATGCTGGTTCCCGGAAAACCCGCCAATGAAGCAGCGCGAATCCAAGTGCTGCACGGTCTCGACCTTCTCGACTCGGCGCCTGAAGAGCGTTTCGACCGGCTGACACGGCTGGCCAGACGCCTGTTCAACGTGCCGATCGCCCTGGTGACGCTGGTGGACAAGGATCGCCAGTGGTTCAAGTCCTGTGTGGGGCTCAACGCCACGGAAACCTCGCGAGACGTTTCCTTCTGTGGTCACGCGATCCTCAATGACGACCTGCTGCTGGTGCGCGATGCCCGCGAGGACGAACGCTTTCACGACAATCCGCTGGTCACTGGCGAGCCGAACATTCGTTTCTACGCCGGCTACCCGCTGACCGTGCCCAATGGCAACAAGATGGGCACGTTGTGCCTGATCGACACCAAACCCCGTGACCTCGACGAAGAAGAGCGTGCACTGCTGCGTGATCTGGCCGAGATGGCCGAGCAAGAGCTGACGGCCGTGCAAATGGCGAGCATGGACGAGCTGACGTTGCTGTCCAACCGTCGCGGCTTCAAGCAGTTGGCCCAGCATGCGCTGGACGCCTGTGCGCGACTGGAGAAACCGGCGACGTTGCTGTTTTTTGACTTGAATGATTTCAAACAGATCAACGACCTCTACGGCCATGCCGAAGGTGACAGTGCGCTGAAAACCTTCGCCGACGTATTGCGCATCGCCTTTCGCGAAAGCGACGTGGTCGGGCGCCTCGGTGGTGATGAATTCGTCGCACTTCTGACCGGTTCCAGCCATATCGAAACCACCGCAATCATGGCGCGACTCAAGGAAATACTTGAAGAGCGCAATGCTACGTTGCACCGCGGTTATGCGATTCGCTTCAGCGTGGGTCAGATCGAATACGACCCAAAACGCCACGAAAGCGTCGACCGCTTGCTGGCGGATGCGGATGGCGCGATGTATGCGCACAAGCAGGCCCTGAAGCGTATCTAGCCAGGACGCCATCGCTGGCAAGCCAGCTCCCACAGGTTTCACTGATGTACTCAAAATCCGGGTATACCCGAAACCCCTGTGGGAGCTGGCTCGCTCGCGAAGCGGCAGCCCGGCCAACATCGATTTTGCCTTACCCAACACCATCGCTGGCAAGCCAGCTCCCACAGGTTTCTCGGGTGTTCACAAAGTCCCGGTTCACTGCAGATTCCTGTGGGAGCTGGCTTGCCAGCGATGGCGTCTGCCCGTTCAACTTTCATTGACTGACCTACCGCTATCGCGAGCAGGCTCACTCCTACAGGGGGATTTGGGGCGTGGCGGGAATTGTGGGCGCACAAAAAACCCGCCAGAAGAGGCGGGTTTTTTAGTGGCTAAGCGAAGATCACTCTTCGATGTTGCCCATGGCGGTGGTGTTGAAACCGCCGTCGACGTACATGATTTCACCGCTGATGCCCGACGCCAGGTCGGAGCACAGGAAGGCGCCGGCGTTGCCGACTTCGTCGATGGTGACGTTGCGACGCAGCGGGGTTTGCGCTTCGTTGGCGGCCAGCATCTTGCGGAAGTTCTTGATGCCGGAAGCGGCCAGAGTACGGATCGGGCCAGCCGATACGCAGTTGACGCGGGTGCCGTCCGGGCCCAGGGAGCCGGCCAGGTAACGGACGCCAGCTTCCAGCGAAGCCTTGGCCATGCCCATCACGTTGTAGTTAGGCATGGTGCGTTCGGCGCCCAGGTACGACAGGGTCAGCAGGCTGCCGTTGCGACCTTTCATCATTTCGCGGCCGGCTTTGGCCAGGGCCACGAAGCTGTAGGCGCTGATGTCGTGAGCGATACGGAAACCGTCACGGGTGGTGGCTTCGGTGAAGTCGCCGTCCAGTTGGTCGCCCGGGGCGAAGCCTACGGAGTGGACGATGCAGTCCAGGCCGTCCCACTTCTTGCTCAGCGCTTCGAAGACCTTGGCGATTTCTTCATCGCTGGCCACGTCGCACGGGAAGCACAGCTCAGGGCTCGAACCCCAGCCTTGGGCGAATTCTTCAACACGACCTTTCAGTTTGTCGTTCTGATAAGTGAAGGCAAGCTCAGCGCCCTCGCGATGCATGGCGGCAGCGATGGCGGATGCGATGGACAGCTAGCTGGCGACACCGACGATCAGTACGCGCTTACCGGCGAGAAAACCCATGTGTTGCTCCTCTTTCAGGTTATTGCGCAGTGGCTGGTGCCAAAAAAGCGGCTTCCAGCAACTGCTGTGTATACGGATGTTGGGGAGCGGCAAAGATTTCTTGCGCGTCTCCCTGTTCGACCACTTGGCCATGCTTGACCACCATCAACTGGTGGCTCAGCGCTTTAACAACAGCCAGATCATGGCTGATGAACAAATACGTCAGGTTGTACTTGGCTTGCAGTGAACGCAACAGCTCCACCACTTGCCGCTGCACCGTCCGGTCGAGCGCGGAGGTCGGCTCGTCCAGCAGAATCAGCGCCGGTTTCAGCACCAGGGCCCGGGCAATGGCGATTCGTTGCCGCTGCCCACCGGAAAATTCGTGGGGGTAGCGGTGCCGGGTTTCCGGATCCAGACCTACCTCCTTCAATGCCGCAATAATCGCCGCCTCTTGTTCCTCTGCGGTGCCCATCTTGTGAATCCGCAGGCCTTCGCCAACGATGTCACTGACGCACATACGCGGGCTCAGGCTGCCAAACGGGTCCTGAAACACCACCTGCATCTCCCGACGCAACGGGCGAACCTCATTCTGCGTCAGGCAGTCTAGCTGCTTGCCTTCAAAACGAATGGCGCCTTTGCTGCCGATCAGCCGCAAAATCGCCAGACCCAGCGTGGATTTGCCGGAACCGCTTTCCCCCACAATCCCTAGAGTCTGACCCTGAGGCAGGCTGAAATTGATGCCGTCCACTGCCTTGACGTAATCCACCGTGCGCTTGAGCAGGCCTTTCTTGATCGGGAACCAGACTTTCAGGTTCTCGACTTCGAGCAGCGGCGCCCCGATTTTATTGCTCGCCGGGCCTCCGCTGGGCTCCGCGCCGAGCAATTCCCGAGTGTACGGATGCTGCGGCGAACGTAACAGCTCTGCGCACGATGCCTGTTCGACGATGCAACCGCGCTGCATGACACATACGCGATGCGCAATTCTTCGCACCAGGTTCAAATCGTGACTGATCAGTAGCAGCGACATGCCCAATCTGGCCTGCAATTCCTTGAGCAAATCGAGGATTTTCAGCTGAACGGTCACGTCCAGAGCCGTGGTCGGTTCGTCGGCAATCAGCAGCTCCGGCTCATTGGCCAGGGCCATGGCGATCATCACCCGCTGACGCTGACCGCCGGACAATTCGTGGGGCAGGGCCTTGAGGCGCTTGTGCGGCTCGGGGATGCCAACCATCTCCAGCAGCTCCAGCGTGCGCTTGGTCGCGACTTTGCCGGTCAGGCCCTTGTGGATGCCGAGGATTTCGTTGATCTGCTTCTCGATGGAATGCAGCGGGTTCAGCGACGTCATCGGCTCCTGAAAGATCATCGCAATGCGGTTGCCGCGAATGTGACGGATGGTTTTTTCGCTCAGCCCCAGCAGGTTTTGCCCGGCATAGTTGATGCTGCCAGCCGGATGACGCGCCATCGGGTAGGGCAGCAGGCGCAGGATCGAGTGTGCCGTCACCGATTTGCCCGAGCCGGATTCGCCGACCAGCGCCAGGGTTTCGCCACGCTTGATGTCGAAGCTCACGCCTTCGACGACCCGGTGCACACGCTCGCCGAAACCGAATTCGACGGCGAGGTCGCGTACTTCGATCAGATTGTCCTGATTCATTTCACTTCCTCGGGTCGAAGGCATCGCGAGCGGACTCGCCGATAAACACCAGCAAACTCAACATCAGCGCCAGCACGGCAAACGCGCTCATGCCCAGCCACGGTGCTTGCAGGTTGGACTTGCCCTGCGCGACCAGTTCACCCAGCGACGGACTGCCGGCCGGCAAGCCGAAACCAAGGAAGTCCAGCGCGGTGAGGGTGCCGATGGCGCCGGTGAGGATGAACGGCATAAACGTCATGGTCGAGACCATGGCGTTGGGCAGGATGTGGCGGAACATGATCGCACCGTTCTGCATGCCTAGCGCCCGAGCTGCGCGCACGTATTCGAGGTTGCGGCCACGGAGGAACTCGGCGCGCACCACATCGACCAGGCTCATCCACGAAAACAGCAGCATGATCCCCAGCAGCCACCAGAAATTCGGCTGGACGAAACTGGCCAGAATGATCAGCAAATACAGCACTGGCAAACCCGACCAGATCTCCAGAAAGCGCTGCCCGGCCAGATCGACCCAGCCGCCATAGAAACCCTGCAACGCACCGGCAATCACGCCAATGATCGAACTCAACACGGTCAACGTCAGGGCAAACAGCACCGAAATACGGAAACCGTAAATGACCCGCGCCAGCACATCACGGCCCTGGTCGTCAGTACCGAGCAGATTGTCCGCCGAGGGCGGGGCAGGGGCCGGGACTTTCAGGTCGTAGTTGATGCTCTGGTAGCTGTAGGGGATCGGCGCCCACAACACCCACGCATCCTTGGCCTTGAGCAGTTCGCGGATGTACGGGCTCTTGTAGTTGGCTTCCAGCGGGTATTCGCCGCCGAAGGCGGTTTCCGGGTAGCGCTTGACCGCCGGGAAATACCAGTTGTTGTCGTAATGCACCACCAGCGGCTTGTCGTTGGCGATCAGCTCGGCGCCGAGGCTCAGGCCGAACAGCACCAGAAACAGCCACAGCGACCACCAGCCACGTTTATTGGCCTTGAACAGTTCGAAGCGGCGGCGGTTGAGAGGGGACAGGTTCATCTCAATGCTCCCGGCTTTCGAAGTCGATGCGCGGATCGACCAGGGTGTAGGTGAGGTCGCCGATCAGTTTCACCACCAGCCCCAGCAGGGTGAAGATGAACAGGGTGCCGAACACCACCGGGTAATCGCGGTTGATCGCCGCTTCGAAACTCATCAGGCCGAGGCCGTCGAGGGAGAAGATCACCTCGACCAGCAACGAGCCGGTGAAGAAAATGCCGATGAACGCCGACGGGAATCCGGCGATCACCAACAGCATGGCGTTGCGGAACACATGGCCGTAAAGCACACGATGACGGGTCAGCCCCTTGGCCTTGGCGGTGACCACGTATTGCTTGTTGATCTCGTCGAGAAAGCTGTTTTTGGTCAGCAGGGTCATGGTCGCGAAGTTGCCGATCACCAGCGCCGTCACCGGCAATGCCAAATGCCAGAAGTAGTCGAGGATCTTGCCGCCGAAACTCAGTTCATCGAAGTTGTTCGAGGTCAGCCCGCGTAACGGGAACCAGTCCAGATAACTGCCGCCGGCAAACACCACGATCAGCAGGATCGCAAAGAGGAATGCCGGGATCGCGTAGCCGACGATGATCGCCGAACTGGTCCAGACGTCGAAGTGACTGCCGTGCCGCGTGGCTTTGGCGATCCCCAGCGGGATCGACACCAGGTACATGATCAGCGTGCTCCACAGTCCCAGCGAGATCGACACCGGCATTTTTTCCTTGATCAGGTCGATGACCTTGGCGTCGCGGAAGAAACTGTCGCCGAAATCCAGCTTCGCGTAGTTCTTGACCATGATCCACAGGCGTTCCGGGGCCGATTTGTCGAACCCGTACATGTGCTCGATTTCCTTGATCAGCACCGGGTCCAGCCCTTGCGCGCCGCGATAGGACGAGCCGGCCACCGACACCTCGGCACCACCGCCGGCAATACGGCTGGTGGCGCCTTCGAAGCCTTCAAGTTTGGCGATCATCTGCTCCACCGGCCCACCGGGCGCGGCCTGGATGATCACAAAGTTGATCAGCAAAATGCCGAACAAGGTCGGGATGATCAGCAACAGTCGTCGAAAAATGTACGCCAGCATCTGATTACTCCGTGCCCACAGGTTCGGCTTGCAGTTGGTTTTGCACTTCTACCGCAGGTTTCGCATCGGGTTTGACCCACCAGGTGTTAATGCCGATGTCGTACTTGGGGGAAACTTTGGGGTGGCCGATGTGGTTCCAGTACGCCACGCGCCACGTCTTGATGTGCCAGTTGGGAACCACGTAATAGCCCCACTGCAACACGCGATCCAGCGCCCGGGCGTGGGCCACCAGATTTTTGCGTGAATCGGCGTTGATCAGGTTCTCGACCAGTTGATCGACGATCGGATCCTTCAAACCCATGGTGTTGCGGCTGCTCGGCTTGTCGGCGGCGGCGCTCATCCAGTATTCGCGCTGTTCGTTGCCCGGCGAGTTGGACTGCGGGAAGCTGCCGACCACCATGTCGAAGTCCCGCGAACGCACGCGGTTGATGTATTGCGAGACGTCGACGCGACGGATCACCAGATCGATGCCGAGGTCGCTGAGGTTGCGTTTGAACGGCAGCAACACGCGTTCGAATTCGGTCTGGGCGAGAAGGAACTCGATGACCACCGGTTTGCCGGTGGCGTCGACCATTTTGTCGTCGACGATCTTCCAGCCGGCTTCTTGCAGCAACTGATAGGCCTCGCGCTGTTGCGTGCGGATCATGCCGCTGGCGTCGGTCTTCGGGTTCTCGAAGGCTTCGCTGAACACCTGCGCCGGCAGCTTGCTGCGGAACGGCTCGAGGATCGCCCGTTGATCGGCATCAGGCAGGCCGGTGGCGGCCATCTCCGAGTTCTCGAAATAGCTGCGGGTGCGGAAGTAGGCACCGTTGAACAGTTGTTTGTTGGTCCATTCGAAGTCGAACAGCAGACCGAGCGCCTGACGCACGCGTGCATCCTGAAACACCGGGCGGCGCAGGTTGAAGACGAAGCCCTGCATGCCGGTCGGATTGCTGTTGGCGATCTGTTCCTTGATCAAGCGACCTTCGGTGACCGCCGGGATGTTGTAGGCGTTGGCCCAGTTCTTCGCGGTCATTTCCAGCCAGTAATCGAACTGGCCGGCCTTCAGCGCTTCGAGGGCGACGGTGTTGTCGCGGTAGTAATCGGTAGTCATCACGTCGAAATTGTAAAAGCCGCGATTGACTGGCAGATCCTTGCCCCAGTAGTCCTTGACCCGTTCGTAACGCACCGAACGGCCGGCCTTCACTTCGGCGACCTTGTACGGGCCACTGCCGAGCGGAATTTCCAGATTACCTTTGCTGAAATCACGATCGGCCCACCAGTGTTTCGGCAGCACGGGTAACTGGCCGAGAATCAGCGGCAATTCGCGGTTATTGGTGTGCTTGAACTTGAACAGCACCTTGAGCGGGTCTTCGGCGATGACTTCGGCGACATCGCTGTAGTAACCACGAAACAGCGGCGAACCTTCTTTGGTCAGGATGTTGAAACTGAACACCACGTCCTCGGCGCGTACCGGGTGACCGTCGTGGAAGCGCGCTTCGGGGCGCAGGTAGAAACGCACCCAGCTGTTGTCCGGGGCTTTTTCGATCTGGCGGGCGATCAGGCCGTACTCGGTGAACGGCTCGTCGAGGCTATGCTTGGTCAGGGTGTCGTAGATCTGCCCGATGTCATCGGCCGGCACGCCTTTGCTGATGAACGGGTTGAGGCTATCGAACCCGCCGAAACCGGCCTGACGGAAGACTCCGCCCTTGGGCGCATCGGCGTTCACGTAATCGAATTGCTTGAAATCGGCCGGGTATTTCGGCGGCTCGTTGTACAGGGTCACGGCGTGCTGCGGGGCGGCGAAGGCCAGCCCTGCGAACAACAGACCGCTGGCCTGCACGAGCAGGGCGCGGATGGGGCTCATTGATCTTTCTCCGAAGATTTCAGCCACCACGCGCTCAAGCCCAGGGTGTAGGGCGGCGTGGTGACGAAGGCCAACCGGTTGCGGTAGGCCAGACGGTGATAATTGAGGTACCAGTTGGGAATGCTGTAGTGCTGCCAGAGCAGTACGCGATCGAGCGCCTTGCCGGCGGCGACCTGTTCATCGCGGGTTTGCGCAGCGAGCAATTGTTCGAGCAGGTGATCGACCACCGGGTTGGCGATGCCCGCGTAATTCTTGCTGCCCTTGACCCCGACCTGGCTGGAGTGGAAGTACTGCCATTGCTCAAGGCCCGGGCTGAGGGTCTGGTTGAGCGTCATCAGGATCATGTCGAAGTCGAACTGATCGAGGCGCTGTTTGTACTGGGCGCGATCCACCGTGCGCAGGCGTGCATCGATGCCGATGCTATTGAGGTTTTCAATGTACGGCTGGAGGATCCGCTCAAGGTTCGGATTAACCAGCAGCAGCTCGAAACTCAACGGCTGGCCGTTGGCGTTTTGCAGGCGCTGACCGTTGAGCTTCCAGCCGGCCTCGGCGAGCAGGGCCAGGGCTTTGCGCATGGTTTCCCGAGGAATGCCGCGACCGTCGGTTTGCGGCAGGGTGAACGGCTCGGTGAACAGCTTGGCCGGCAGTTGTTCCTTGTAGGGCTTGAGCATCAGCCATTCGTGCCCGACCGGCAGTCCCGTCGCGGAAAACTCGCTGTTGGGGTAATAGCTGGTGGTGCGCTTGTAGGCGTCGCTGAACAGTGCGCGGTTGGTCCATTCGAAGTCGAACATCAGGCCCAACGCTTCGCGGGTCTTCACGTCGGAAAACGTTGCGCGGCGGGTGTTCATGAACAGGCCCTGGCTCTGGGTCGGGATCTGATGCGGGATCTGCGCCTTGATCACGTCGCCACGGCGTATCGCCGGGAAGTTGTAGCCGTTGGCCCAGTTCTTGGCCTGATGCTCGATGTAGATGTCGAACTCGCCGGCCTTGAAGGCTTCGAAGGCGACGTCGCTGTCACGGTAGAACTCGACTTCCATGCGATCGAAGTTGTATTTGCCGCGATTGACCGGCAAGTCCTTGCCCCAGTAATCCTTGACCCGTTCGAAGATCAACTGCCGACCCGGCGTCACCGAAGTAATGCGATACGGCCCGCTGCCCAGTGGCGGCTCAAAAGTGGTCGCTTTGAAATCGCGGTCTTTCCAGTAATGCTGCGGCAGCACCGGCAACTCACCGAGACGCAGAATCAACAGCGGATTGCCCGAGCGTTTCATCACGAAGCGAATGCGCTGCTTGTTGAGGATGTCCACCCGCAGCACTTCCTGCAAAGCCGTGCGGTACAGCGGATGACCTTCCTTGAGCAGCAGGCGATAGGAGAACGCGACGTCGTAGGCGGTGATGGGTGTGCCGTCGTGAAAGCGTGCTTCGGGGCGCAGATTGAAGACGACCCAGCTGCGATCTTCGCTGTACTCCACCGATTGCGCGATCAAGCCATAACTGGACGCCGGTTCATCACCGGACGGCGAGTATTGGCCGGTGCCGACCATCAACGGCTCGTTCAGCTCGTTGATGCCGTACTGAAGGAAATTTGGCGTGGTCACCGGGCTGGTGCCCCTGAAGGTGTAAGGGTTCACCGTATCGAAGGTGCCGAACGCCATCACCCGCAACGTACCGCCCTTGGGCGCTTGCGGGTTGACCCAGTCGAAGTGGGTAAATCTGGCCGGGTACTTGAGCGTGCCGAACTGCGCATAACCGTGACTTTCGGTAATCGTCGCGCTTGCGGTTGAGCTCAAGGCCAGGCTGATCAGGAGCAGGAGGAGGGGACGCTTCAAGTCAGATCCGATCCAGGCGGCTTGGGCTTAGTGGGCCGTACAGTAACAGCTTGTCTGGACAGGAAAAAGATCGGGGGTTAATGGCAGGTTAATCGCTGCGCGATGTTGAGCCTATTTACTTCTGTGGTGAGGGGATTTATCCCCGATGGGGTGCGGAGCAGCCCTTCTTTGTTCTTGAAGAAGCGGACTGCTGCGCAGTCCATCGGGGATAAATCCCCTCGCCACAGGGTTCCGCCTGGCACAAAACAATCGGCAATAAAAAAGCCCCTGAAATTTCAGGGGCTCTTTTATCAACGCGACTGATAAACCGTAAGCATCTGCCCCGGTTTCAACGCCTTGCCCGCACCCGGATTCCAGCGCTTGAGATGTTGCATCTCAACGTTGAAACGCTTGGCGACCACGTACAGCGTGTCGCCGCGTTTGACCTTGTATTGGGTCTGCTGCTGGCTGTCGTCATTGCCTTTGCTTTTGCTGTTGGCCGCAATTACCGTGTTGACCCGGCCGGACTTGCGCGCCGGAGCGCGCTTGGTGGTGTCCTGCATGACGAGGGTCTGGCCGACCTTGAGGTTCTTGCCGGTCAGCTTGTTCCAGCGCTGCAGATCCTTGACTTCGACCTTGTTGGCCTTGGCGATGGAACCGAGGTTGTCGCCACGTTTCACGCGATAGGCACGCTTGAGTTGCGCCACTTCTGATGGATCGGCGCCTTCGAACACCGGTTTCAGTGAACGCGGGCTGATCAGCTCTTCCGGACGCATGGTTTGCAGACTGGCCGTCAGCAATTGCGCCTTCGACGTTGGTACCAGCAGATGCTGAGGGCCGTCGATGGTGGTGCGCTGCTTGAACGCCGGATTGAGCTGGAACAGTTCGTCTTCGTCGATGTTGGCAACGGCAGCAACCTTGGACAGGTCCATGCGCTGGTTGATCTCGACGACCTGGAAGTACGGTTCGTTGGCGATCGGGTTGAGGTTGACCCCGTAGGCTTCCGGTGCCAGTACCACTTGCGACAGGGCCAGCAGCTTCGGCACGTACGCCTGGGTTTCCGCCGGCAGCGGCAGGTTCCAGTAATCGGTTGGCAGGCCAAGCTTCTCGTTACGTTCGATGGCGCGGCTGACCGTGCCTTCGCCGGCGTTGTACGCCGCCAGGGCCAGCAGCCAGTCGCCGTTGAACATGTCGTGCAGACGGGTCAGGTAATCCATCGCCGCGGTGGTCGAGGCGGTGATATCGCGACGGCCATCATAGAAACGGGTCTGGCGCAGGTTGAAGTAACGCCCGGTGGAAGGAATGAATTGCCACAGGCCCACCGCATCGGCGCGGGAATAGGCCATCGGGTTGTAGGCGCTTTCAATCACTGGCAGCAGGGCCAGTTCCAGCGGCATGTTGCGTTCTTCGAGGCGTTCGACGATGTAGTGGATGTAGAGACTGCCGCGTTCGCCGGCATTCTCGAGGAAAGAGGGATTACTGGCGAACCACAGGCGCTGTTGCTCGATGCGCGGGTTTACGCCCAGGCCTTCCTGCAACTGGAAGCCTTGGCGCATGCGCTCCCAGATGTCCTGGGGAACCTGTGGGCTGGGCTTCTCGCTCAGCCAGATCGGCTTCTGCTTGGCTCGCGCAGCGATATTCGGCGTATGCGTCGCTTCAGTCTGCGGAGCATGGCTGGAACAGCCCGCCAGCGTGGCGGACACAGCCACCGCAATGGCTTGCGCCAGGCGGGTCAATGCGTCTGAATTGACGGACTTACGTATGGATGACGACATTGGCTGGAAGTAAGTTCCGGGCAAAAATGTCGGGCGATTCTAGAAAGCGCACCCCTTGCGGTCAACCATTCAGAATTTTTGTACCAAGCCGTGAGTCACTTAGAACTTATCTTTCCATGCCCGCAGGGCCGCAAAAACCTCACTCGGCGCCCGGTTTTGAGCGCCTGTCCGTTCGTCCACTTTTTGTGTAACTAATGTTTCAGAGGTGCGCAAAAACGGATTGGTGAGCTTTTCCAGGGCAAGGGTCGAGGGCAGGGACATGACGCCGTTCTGCCGTTGCTGGGTGACTTTTTCCAGACGGGCGGCAATGTCCGGGTTGGTCGGTTCGACCGCAGCGGCGAACTTGAGATTGCTCAGGGTGTATTCGTGCGTGCAATAGACCAGCGTGTCTTCCGGTAAAGCGGCAAGGCGGCTGAGCGAGTGGTGCATTTGCTCCGGCGTGCCTTCGAACAAGCGGCCGCAACCGGCTGCAAACAGGGTGTCACCGCAGAACAGCAGGCCGTGGTGATAATAGGCAATGTGTCCCAAGGTGTGACCGGGCACCGCATAGACATCGAAGTCCCAGCCGAGCACGCTGATGTTGTCATTGTCTTTGAGGGCCACGTCCCGCGCCGGGATGTTTTCGCTGGCCGGGCCGTAAACTTTCGCACCGGTCGCCGCTTTCAAGCGTTCGACGCCACCGACATGGTCATGGTGATGGTGGGTGATCAGAATGTCGCTCAGCACCCAGCCCGGATGGGCGGCGAGCCAGGCCTGGACGGGCGCGGCATCGCCCGGATCGACCACCGCGCAGCGTTGGCTGCGGTGATCCTGTAACAACCAGATGTAGTTGTCGGTGAACGCGGGCAGGGCACTGATCTGTATCATCGTCGGAATTCGCCAAGCGGAAAACATTGGCGCATCTTAGTAGTTCCTGGCGCGTTGGAGAATGACATGACCGATAAAGCGTTCGCT
This sequence comes from Pseudomonas sp. NPDC087817, assembly GCF_044742875.1. Taxonomy (NCBI): domain Bacteria; kingdom Pseudomonadati; phylum Pseudomonadota; class Gammaproteobacteria; order Pseudomonadales; family Pseudomonadaceae; genus Pseudomonas; species Pseudomonas sp. NPDC087817. The sequence goes on along the minus strand of NZ_JBIUVJ010000004.1, from coordinate 180,195 downwards.
CAGGCCGATCCCGACTGGCTGGCGTTGATCAGCGCCGCCCGCGAATGGCTGTCGGGCCCGCTCGGGCAGTTTCTGCTCGATGAAGAGCGGCGCATGCTCGAAGACGAGCTGGGCCGGTTCTTTGGTGGTTATCTGGTGCATTACGGGCCATCCGCCGAAACCCCGCCGGCAGCGCCGCAAGTGCAGCGTAATGTGCGCCTCGGTGCGCCGTTGCCCGGTGTCGAAATCGTCTGCGAAGAGCAGGCCTGGCCGCTCAGCGAACATGCTGCCGATGTCGTAGTAATGCAGCACGGTCTGGATTTCTGTCTGTCGCCCCACGGTTTGCTGCGTGAAGCGGCGAGCAGCGTGCGCCCCGGCGGGCATCTGCTGATCATCGGCATCAACCCCTGGAGCACTTGGGGCCTGCGTCACGTATTCGCCCACGATGCCTTGCGTCAGGCCCGTTGCATCTCGCCATCGCGGGTCGCCGACTGGCTCAATCTGCTGGGCTTTGCGCTGGAGAAACGCCGCTTCGGGTGCTATCGTCCGCCGCTCGCGTCGCCCAAGTGGCAGGCCCGTCTGGCCGGCTGGGAGCGCAAGGCCGGTGACTGGCAATTGTCGGGTGGCGGCTTCTATTTATTGGTCGCGCGCAAGATCGTGGTCGGGCTGCGGCCGCTGCGTCAGGAACGTCGCGAGCCGATGGGCAAGCTGATTCCGCTGCCGATGGCCAAGGTCAACCGTCGCCGTATCGAACCGTAAACCTTCTTTTATTTGTGGCCGGGTGTGTCCCGGCCCGGGCTATCGTCGATCCGTGATCGGTGAGGCAAACATTTATTCTGGATAGAGTGGCATGAGCGAAAGCGTTGAAAGCGTCGACACCGTAGAACTGTTCACCGATGGCGCCTGCAAGGGCAACCCCGGCCCGGGCGGCTGGGGCGCCTTGCTGGTGTGCAAGGGCGTCGAAAAGGAACTGTGGGGCGGCGAGGCCAACACCACCAACAACCGTATGGAGTTGCTCGGCGCCATCCGTGGCCTCGAAGCGCTCAAGCGCCCGTGCGAAGTGCTGCTGGTGACCGACTCACAGTACGTGATGAAGGGCATCAACGAGTGGATGGCCAACTGGAAAAAGCGCGGCTGGAAAACCGCTGCGAAAGAACCGGTAAAAAATGCTGACCTGTGGAAGGAGCTGGATGAGCAGGTCAACCGCCACAAGGTCACCTGGAAATGGGTGCGTGGGCACATTGGGCATCACGGTAACGAGCGGGCTGACCAACTCGCCAATCGTGGCGTAGATGAAGTTCGCGGTTACAAGCAGACCTGAGTCGTTCCTGACGTACTGCGGTGCGGCCATTCTCGAGCAAGCCCGCTGCCACAGGGGCTTTGTGCACGACACAGATCCAATGTGGGAGCGAGCCTGATCGCGAAGAACGATAACGCGGACTCACAGAATCAAAATAGCCTCGGCCAGTTGCTGGTCGGTGTATTCCGAATCCTTCAGCACCTCCCTGATCCGCAAAAACGCCGCCTCCATCCGCGCCCCGCGAATCTCCCCGCCACTCCCCACAAACGCCGCCGCATCATCTTTCGCCGCCAGCACAATCTTCTCGTCCTTGAACGATCCGCTGGTGCCTTTGCTGGAGCTGAGAATCAGGCTCATGGTGATGTCGGTGCTGATGACGAAACTGGTGGCATGCGCTTGCGCAATCAGCAAACAGCCGCCCAGCAATAAAACCTGTGCAGTCTTCATGACGCGTTCAAATCCGTGGGAAACAAGCCGCGCACGCTAACAAGTCGATTCCCGGCAGACTTTATGAACATTGCTAATGATTGTTAAAAACTGCATGAGCGCCGATCACCTGGCGGTGCGCGACTCACCCTGCGGGCGTGTTAACATCCGCGTTTTTGCACGATTGCCCCGTTGAGAGCTGAGCACTGATGGCCACCAGATCCGTTGTACTCGATACCGAAACCACCGGCATGCCGGTGACCGATGGTCACCGGATTATCGAAATCGGTTGTGTCGAACTGATCGGTCGGCGCCTGACGGGCCGGCATTTTCACGTTTATCTGCAACCGGATCGCGAGAGTGATGAAGGCGCCATCGGCGTCCACGGCATTACCAACGAATTCCTGGTCGGCAAGCCACGTTTTGCCGAAGTCGCCGATGAGTTCTTCGAGTTCATCAAGGGCGCACAGCTGATCATCCATAACGCGGCGTTCGACGTTGGCTTCATCAACAACGAATTCGCCTTGATGGGTCAGCACGATCGCGCCGACATCACGCAGCATTGCTCGATCCTCGACACCCTGATGATGGCCCGGGAACGTCACCCGGGGCAGCGCAACAGCCTCGATGCGTTGTGCAAACGTTATGGCGTCGACAACTCCGGCCGTGAACTGCACGGCGCTTTGCTCGACTCGGAGATTCTCGCCGACGTTTACCTGACCATGACGGGTGGCCAGACCAGCCTGTCGCTGGCCGGCAACGCGTCGGACGGTAATGGTTCGGGCGAGGGCGCGGACAACTCCGCTACCGAAATCCGTCGTTTGCCGGCTGATCGTCGGCCAAGCCGGATCATTCGTGCCACAGAAGAAGAGCTGGCGGCGCATCAGGTGCGCCTGGAAATAATCGCCAAGTCTGCCGGTGGCCCGGCGCTGTGGACTCAGATTGCCGAGGCTGACGCCCAAGCCTGAGAGATCTTCTGTGGCGAGGGAGCTTGCTCCCGCTCGGCTGCGAAGCAGTCGCAAAACCTGTACACCCGTTTTGTCTGAAAGAGTGCGAAGGGGATGCTTCGCGCCCCAGCGGGAGCAAGCGCCCTCGCCACAAAAGCAGTACGCCGGCGCATGAAGCCAAGTGGCCACCCTCGCGCCTTTCGCTGCAACCCTCTACCCTGAGTGCATTGGCGGATCCGAAACCGCCGCCTCAGGACACTGAGCCCCATGTACAAAGATTTGAAGTTTCCGGTGTTGATCGTCCATCGCGACATCAAGGCCGACACGGTCGCCGGTGACCGTATCCGTGGCATCGCCCGGGAGTTGGAGCAGGAAGGTTTCAGTATCGTTTCGGCCACCGATTACGCCGAAGGGCGTCTGGTGGCTTCGACCCATCATGGCCTCGCGTGCATGCTGATTGCCGCCGAGGACGCCAGCACGAATTCGCATCTGTTGCAGAACATGGCCGAACTGATCGGCCTGGCGCGGGTGCGCGCACCGGATCTGCCGATCTTTGCCTTGGGCGAACAGGTGACTCTGGAGAACGCCCCGGCCGATGCCATGGCCGAACTCAATCAACTGCGCGGCATTCTTTATCTGTTCGAAGACACCGTACCGTTCCTCGCCCGGCAAGTGGCGCGGGCGGCGCGCAAGTACCTGGACGGCCTGCTGCCACCGTTTTTCAAAGCGCTGGTGCAGCACACCGCCGATTCCAATTATTCCTGGCACACCCCCGGTCATGGCGGCGGCGTGGCGTATCACAAGAGTCCGGTGGGGCAGGCGTTCCATCAGTTCTTTGGTGAAAACACGCTGCGTTCGGACTTGTCGGTCTCGGTGCCGGAACTGGGTTCGCTGCTCGATCACACCGGCCCGCTTGCTGAAGCTGAGGCAAGGGCGGCGCGCAATTTCGGCGCCGATCACACCTTTTTCGTGATCAATGGCACCTCGACCGCCAACAAGATCGTCTGGCACTCGATGGTTGCGCGCGACGATCTGGTGCTGGTCGATCGCAACTGCCACAAATCGGTGTTGCACGCGATCATCATGACTGGCGCGATCCCGTTGTACCTGTGCCCGGAGCGTAATGAGCTGGGGATCATCGGCCCGATTCCGCTCAGTGAGTTCAGCCGCGAATCGATCCAGGCCAAGATCGATGCCAGCCCGTTGACCAAGGGCCGCGCACCGAAAGTGAAGCTTGCGGTAGTGACCAATTCGACCTACGACGGGCTCTGCTATAACGCCGAGCTGATCAAGCAGCACCTCGGCAACAGTGTCGAGGTGCTGCACTTCGACGAAGCCTGGTACGCCTACGCGGCGTTTCACGAGTTTTTCGCCGGGCGCTACGGCATGGCCACCTCGCGCAGCGAAGACAGTCCGCTGGTGTTCACCACCCATTCCACGCACAAACTGCTCGCCGCGTTCAGTCAGGCGTCGATGATCCATGTGCAGGACGGCGGCGCGCGGCAACTGGATCGGGATCGTTTCAACGAAGCGTTCATGATGCATATCTCGACGTCGCCGCAGTACAGCATCATCGCCTCGCTGGATGTCGCTTCGGCGATGATGGAAGGCCCGGCCGGGCGCTCTCTGTTGCAGGAAACCTTTGACGAAGCCCTGAGTTTTCGCCGTGCGCTGGCCAATCTGCGGCAGCACATCGCGGCCGATGACTGGTGGTTTTCGATCTGGCAGCCGCCGGGAGTCGAAGGCATCGACCGCGTGCAAACCGCGGACTGGCTGCTGCAGCCGGACGCCGAATGGCACGGTTTCGGCGAAGTCAGTGACGATTACGTCTTGCTCGATCCGATCAAGGTCACGTTGGTGATGCCGGGCCTTAATGCCGGCGGCGCGTTGAGCGAGAAGGGCATCCCCGCCGCCGTGGTCAGCAAGTTCCTCTGGGAGCGCGGGCTGGTGGTGGAGAAGACCGGGCTGTATTCGTTTCTGGTGCTGTTCTCCATGGGCATTACCAAAGGTAAATGGAGCACGCTGCTTACCGAGTTGCTGGAATTCAAACGCAGTTACGACGCCAACGTCAGTCTGGCCACATGCCTGCCGTGTGTCGCACAGCAAGACACCGCGCGCTATCGCGGCATGGGCCTGCGTGATCTGTGCGATCAATTGCACGCCTGCTATCGCAGCAATGCCACCGCCAAACATCTCAAGCGCATGTACACGGTGCTGCCGGAAATCGCCATGAAACCGGCTTACGCCTACGATCATCTGGTGCGCGGTGAAGTCGAGGCGGTGCCGATCGATGAGCTGGAAGGCCGGGTTGCTGCGGTAATGCTGGTGCCGTACCCGCCGGGCATCCCGTTGATCATGCCCGGCGAGCGCTTTACCGAATCGACCCGCTCGATCATTGATTACCTGAAATTTGCCCGCACGTTCGATAGCAGCTTTCCCGGTTTTGTCGCCGATGTGCATGGACTGCAACATGAAGATGAAGGCAATGGACGGCACTACACCGTCGATTGCGTAAAGGAATGAGGACTTTTCCCAGTATGCAACCGGTCATGAATCCGAAATACCCAGGGCTGTCGGTGCGGGTCGCCGATGAAGGTTTTGCGCCTTATATCTGGGGCAGCGACTTCAGTTTTGAAGTCAGCGCTTATGGTGCCGCGGTGATCGGCAAGCCAGTCGAGCAATGGCTGGTGACGCCGATCGTGCCGTACCGCAAGTGCTACGGCATCGATCCCGAGGAATTCAGCAGTTTCCATAAAGCCGCCGACAGCGCGATTTTCATGGCTTACCTCGATGACGAGCCGGTCGGCCATCTGGTGATCAGCACCAACTGGAACGGCTTTGCCCATATCGATGAACTGGCCGTGCACGCGCCGGCACGTCGTCACGGTGTGGCCAAGGCGTTGCTCGATGTCGCACAGTTCTGGAGCCGCAAGAAGAAGTTGCCGGGGATCATGCTGGAAACCCAGAACAATAACCTCGGAGCCTGCCGGTTGTATGAACGGTGTGGCTACGTGATCGGCGGTATTGACCAGTTACGTTATCGCGGCATCGACCCGAATACCGCCGAAGTGGCGCTGTTCTGGTATCGATTGTTCGATAATCCGCTGGAACACGCGGTCAACTCGACAGCATCGCCTCGGCTTGTTCCGTGAGGATCGCCAACAGGGTGTGAATGGCTGCGGGGGTGGGTGCGTGTTTGAAGGTCAGCGCGTAGACACTGATCGGCACGGCCGGTGACAACGGGCACACATCGAGGCCTGCGCTGCGGGCGCCAAGGGCCGTGAATGGGTCGACGATGGCCAGGCCTTCGCCGGCCTCGACCATGCTGCGCATCATCTGGTGGGTTTGCACCCGGGTCTGGATGCTCGGTGCCGGGCGCAGGGCCTGGAGTTTGTTTTCCAGCGCCGGGCTCAGTGGGTCCTGGCCTTCGAGGCCGACCATCGCTTGCCCGGCCAGGTCCTGCAGGGAAATGTATTTCTGCTTCGGTTGCAGCCAGCCGTGGGGCGCGAGCAATTGCAGCTTGCCCTGGGCCAGTGGCTGGCAATTGATGTCGGGATGTTCAGGATCGTGCAGGCTCAGCCCCAGATCGCTCTCGCGCAACAACAGGCTGCGGACTATGTCGCGAGTCGCTGCGCTGATCAGGCTGCAAGGTGCGTCGGGCAAGCGTCGGCGCAGGGCGGCCAGACTTTGCGGGAGCAATTGCTGAGCCAGCGGCGGGGTGCCGATGATGCGGACGGGCGGGGCGAGGTATTGCTTGAGGCTGCCGGCCAGCCGTTGCACCGGCTCCAGCGCCTCATAGACATGAGCGATTTCGACCTGTAGCGTCCGTGCCTCGGGGGTCGCCTGCAAGCGTCCGCGAACGCTGGCGAACAGCATGAACCCCAACTGACTTTCGGCTTCGCGCAAACGCTCTTCGACTTCGGCCACTGGCAATTGCAGCCATTCGGCGGCGGTGCCCAGGTGACCGGTCTGCAAGAGCGCCTGAATCACTTCGATATGACGTAAACGCATGCGTGAAGTCCATGTTCAGCAGGTGGGGGCAGTGGCTGAATCCTACCCCAAGTCTGCGTATATGACTTCAGCTCATAACGCCGGGTTATGAAGCGATGGTTGGCTCAGGTTCGCGAACCAGAGTAATGCCTGACTGAACCAGCAAAAACTCGTTGTCGCTGACCTTGTTGACGCGATCGCCAATGGCCAGTTTGTAAATAGGCTCCGAGCCAGTGGAACCGTCTGCCGACGGGTTGGATTCCTGGAATTCATGCACGGAATAAACGCGGCCTTCCGCATCTCTTGCATGGAACTGACCGACGAGTACTGCTGCCATCTGCTTAGAACCTCTGGAGATAAAACGCTTGATTTGCGGCTTGGTAGACCGTCATCAAGGCCTGTAAGTTTTCCTACAGGAAAAAAATAATCAGCACGCGGGAATTTCCCTTGCCTGCTGGTGGAATCGTCACCGAATCATCTATAACTAGTGGCTCCTCCCACGGACCATCGAGAGTCTTCCATGAGCAATGTCTACAACGTCGCTGTAGTGGTCGGTAGCCTGCGCAAAGCTTCGATCAATCGCAAGGTCGCTCTGGCACTGGCCGAGCTGGCCCCCTCGAACCTCAAGCTTGAGATTGTCGAAATTGGCGATCTGCCACTCTATAACGAAGACATCGACGGCGATTCACCGCCGGCAGCCTACAGCACTTTTCGGCAAAAAGTGGGTTCATCCGACGCGGTGCTGTTTGTAACCCCCGAGTACAATCGTTCCGTGCCTGCACCGTTGAAGAATGCCATCGACGTCGGTTCGCGGCCCTATGGCAAGAGTGTCTGGAGCGGCAAGCCGGGCGCGGTGATCAGTGTTTCGCCGGGTGCCATCGGCGGTTTTGGCGCCAACCAGCATTTGCGCCAGTCGTTTGTGTTTCTCGATGTGCCATGCATGCAGCAGCCTGAAGCGTATCTGGGCGGCGCGGGGTCGGCGTTTGATGAGGCGGGCAAATTGAGCGAGACAGTGAAACCTTTCCTGCAAAAATTCATCGATGCTTATGGGCAATTCGTAGAACATCACAAAAAATAAGCCAAACACGGAACACGATGTAGGAGTGAGCCTGCTCGCGATAGCGGTGTATCAGTCGACTGATTGGTAACTGACAGTCCGCTATCGCGAGCAGGCTCACTCCTACAGTTTTTTGTGTTGGCTTCACTACTCCATTTCAATTTAAGGCTGTTGCGGATGCTTGCTGCGTCACTGATTTTCCTCCTGACCATTACCCTGGTGATCTGGCAACCCAAAGGCCTCGGCGTCGGCTGGAGTGCGACGTTGGGCGCCGTGCTGGCGCTGATTTTCGGCGTGGTGCACCTGAGCGATATCCCGCTGGTTTGGCAAATCATCTGGAACGCCACTGGTACCTTCGTCGCGTTGATCATCATCAGCCTGCTGCTCGACGAGGCCGGTTTTTTTGCCTGGGCCGCGCTGCATGTAGCGCGATGGGGGCGCGGCAGCGGGCGCAAGTTGTTTGCCTTTATGGTGCTGCTCGGGGCATTGGTCTCGGCGCTGTTCGCCAATGACGGCGCGGCGCTGATTCTCACGCCGATTGTTATTTCCATGTTGCTGGCACTGCGGTTCTCGCCGGCGGCGACGCTGGCGTTTGTCATGGGCGCAGGGTTTATCGCTGATACGGCGAGTCTGCCGCTGGTGGTGTCGAACCTGGTCAACATCGTCTCGGCGGATTTCTTTCATATCGGCTTCAACCGCTACGCGGCAGTGATGGTGCCGGTTAACTTCGTCAGTGTTGCGGCGACGCTGGGCATGCTGCTGTGGTTTTTTCGCCGTGACATTCCGGCTGATTACGACCCTGAACAGCTCGAACATCCGGAAACCGCCATCCACGACAAAGCCACGTTTTATGCCGGTTGGGCGGTGTTGGCGATTTTGTTGATTGGTTGTTTTGCGCTGGAGCCGCTGGGTATTCCGATCAGTGCGATTTCCGCCGTGTGCGCGGCGTTGCTGCTGGGTATCGCCGCCCGTGGCCACAAGATTTCCACGCGCAAGGTAATGAAAGAGGCGCCGTGGCAGATCGTGATTTTCTCGCTGGGCATGTATCTGGTGGTCTATGGCCTGCGCAATGCCGGACTGACCGGGTATTTGGCGGGGTGGCTGGATGTTTTTGCCGGGCATGGTGTGTGGGGCGCGGCGCTCGGGACCGGGGTGCTGACGGCGTTGTTGTCGTCGATCATGAACAATTTGCCGACGGTGCTGATCGGGTTGCTGTCGATTGATGCCAGTCAGGCGAGCGGGGTGATCAAGGAGGCGATGATCTATGCCAACGTGATTGGCAGCGATCTGGGGCCGAAGATCACGCCGATTGGCAGTCTGGCGACTCTGCTTTGGCTGCATGTGCTGGAGCGTAAGGGGATCCGGATTGGCTGGGGATATTACTTCAGGGTCGGGATTGTGCTGACGGTGCCGGTGTTGTTGGTGACGTTGGCGGCTTTGGCTTTGCGGTTGTCTTTTTAACGCTTTCGCCTGGCGGCGACTTACTTTGGCAAAAGCCCCAAAGTAAGCAAAGGTCTTTACCCTGACGTCCGGCCCTCGCTGTGGCTCGGGTTCCTTCGCTCCGGGGTTCATCCGGGGCATCGCCTCCGGTTTGCTTCGCTGCACCTCCTTTCGATGTCCTCCCCGGATGAACCCCTCCGCTCAGCCTGCCGACGGGCCTTTTAAGATCAAGAGCGGTACTCGAGCTAACGCTCATTGTGTTGAGTGGTGAAGGTCAAAGGCAGTACTCGAGCTAACGCTCATTGTGTTGAGTGGTGAAGGTCAAAGGCAGTACTCGAGCTAACGCTCATTGTGTTGAGTGGTGAAGGTCAAAGGCAGTTAC
>NZ_JBIUVJ010000004.1:162552-170580 GCF_044742875.1 Pseudomonas sp. NPDC087817 | reverse complement strand
AGTACTCGAGCTAACGCTCATTGTGTTGAGTGGTGAAGGTCAAAGGCGGTACTCGAGCTAACGCTCATTGTGTTGAGTGGGGCGGCATGCGCCGCGTTTGAGGTGTACTCATTTCTTTGTGGGAGCTGGCTTGCCAGCGATGGCGGCCTGAGAGCCAACCTGTTTTTGTCGGTTGTACTCCACCCTGTGGGAGCGAGCCAGCTCGCGAAGAGGCCGGTATTGGCAAAATATTCTTTCAGGCCTGGCCCGGTACGTTCGGCCAGAGATCGGAAACGAGGAATAGCCGCTCTGCCTCTTCCCATTCCCCCTGCGCATTCTCGGTCAGGCGCACCATCAGTTGCGCCGGGGCCAGCGGCTCCAGTGCATCCAGCCACATCTGCAAGTGCTGTTGCTCCCAGGCCTGATCCGCCGGGTAGTGCGCCGGTGCCAGCCAGGCGTGGCGGGGCAGGGGTTGCCAGCGGCCGGCCGGGCGCTGGGTCACGAAGGCTGGCCAGTCTTTCTGATGCAGCCAGCTGCCGCGCAGATGCTGTGGATGCGCGCCGCTCGGTGATTCAGCCGTGCCCGGCCATGGATAGAGCAAATACCCGCCCAGCCACAGTTGCGCACTGAATACTTCGATATCCAGCGCCGCCAAGACTTCGCGGCTTTCCGGGCGCGCCGAAATCGGCAGTTGATGCTCGGCCAGATGCGCCAGTTTGCGGTCCAGTCGATCATGGCAGCCCGGGCCCAGCCATTGCGCCGGGTCGCGGCCATCGCCGTTCTGCGGGCCGAGGTAGAGCTTGATCGCCAGTTCCAGGTGATGTACGCCGTCGCGATCACGCAGCAGCATGTCCAGTTCACCGAGGGTATGGCCCTCGCGGCGGATCGGCAGGTTCGCCGCGATCAGTTCGATCCCCGGCGCGTGCTCCACGGCAAACTGCCACAGTCGCTCGTAATACAGGCCCAGGCGCCGGGTGCGTGCCTGGGACAACCAGTGCAGCAGGCCGTAACTGTCGCGATCGAGTTGGCGTAGCCATTGTTCCAGTCGCTCGGGATCGCCCACCCAGTCGCTGCCCGCCAGCGGATGACGTTGCGGCCACGGGGTGGTGGCGAGCATCGGCGGGGCGAGGATGACCCACGCCAGATCGCGCACTTCGGGATGGCGTAATTGGTGGGGTAACGAGAGCAGCTCGGGAAATAGGATCATCTTGCGAGCATAGCCTTAAACACGAGGTCATCCTTGAGGCTGAAAGGATTTTGTCTAACGGCGGCTTTCGCCCATAATCGGGTTTTTCGCGTTTTCGATTGTCCGCAGAGGTCCCATGGAGCAATTTCGTAATATCGGCATCATCGGTCGCCTGGGCAGTTCCCAGGTGCTGGATACCGTCCGCCGACTGAAACGCTTTCTGCTCGATCGTCACCTGCATGTGATCCTCGAAGACACCATCGCCGAAGTCTTGCCGGGCCATGGCCTGCAAACCTCGTCGCGCAAGATGCTCGGTGAAGTCTGCGACATGGTCATCGTCGTCGGCGGTGACGGCAGCCTGCTCGGCGCCGCCCGGGCGCTGGCTAAGCACAATATCCCGGTGCTCGGCATCAACCGTGGCAGCCTCGGCTTTCTCACCGACATTCGCCCGGATGAGCTGGAAGTCGAAGTGGCCAAGGTGCTCGACGGCCACTATCTGGTGGAAAACCGCTTCCTGCTGCAAGCCGAAGTCCGCCGCCATGCCGAGGCCATCGGCCAGGGCGATGCGCTTAACGACGTAGTGCTGCACCCCGGCAAGTCGACCCGAATGATCGAGTTCGAGCTGTACATCGACGGCCAGTTCGTCTGCAGCCAGAAGGCCGACGGCCTGATCGTCGCCACGCCGACCGGTTCCACTGCGTACGCGCTGTCTGCCGGCGGGCCGATCATGCATCCCAAGCTCGACGCCATTGTGATCGTGCCGATGTATCCCCATATGTTGTCGAGCAGGCCAATTGTGGTCGATGGCAACAGTGAGCTGAAAATCGTCGTGTCGAAAAACATGCAGATTTACCCGCAGGTCTCCTGCGACGGGCAGAACCACTTCACCTGCGCGCCGGGCGACACCATCACCGTCAGCAAGAAAGCCCAGAAGCTGCGGTTGATTCACCCGCTCGACCACAACTACTACGAAGTCTGCCGGACCAAGCTTGGCTGGGGCAGCAAGCTGGGCGGTGGAGGCGACTGATGCTCGATCCCGCGCGCAGTTATGACTTGATCGGTGACGTGCACGGATGCGCCCTGACCCTCGAACACTTGCTTGACCGACTCGGTTATCACAAGCAGGGCGGGGTCTGGCGACATCCTTCACGCATGGCCGTGTTCGTCGGCGACATCATCGACCGTGGCCCGCGAATTCGCGAGGCGTTGCACATCGTCCATGACATGGTCGAGGCCGGTCAGGCGTTGTGCATCATGGGCAACCACGAATTCAACGCGCTCGGCTGGAGCACTCCGGCGCCACCGGGCAGCGGCAAGCAATTCGTGCGTGAACATACGCCGCGTCATGCGCGTCTGCTCAATGAAACCCTGACCCAGTTCGAAGGCCATCCCGGCGATTGGCATGATTTTCAGCGCTGGTTCTATCAGTTGCCGCTGTTTGTCGATGCCGGGCGTTTTCGCGTGGTGCACGCCTGCTGGGATGCCGGGCTGATCGAGCCGTTGCGCGCGCTGTTCCCGAATGGCTGCATCGACGAGCATTTCCTGCAGTCTTCGGCAGTGCCCGGCAGTTTTGCCTGCACCGTGTTCGATCGTTTGTTGCGCGGCACCGATATGCGCCTGCCCGATGGCCAGACCATGATCAGTGGTGACGGTCTGGTGCGGTCGTTCTTCCGCACCAAGTTCTGGGAAGACGATCCGAAAACCTACGGCGACATCGTGTTCCAGCCCGATGCATTGCCGGAGCCGGTGGCGCAAACCCCGCTGACTTCCACTGAAAAGAATTCGCTGCTGCGCTACGGCGTCGACGAGCCGTTGCTGTTTGTCGGGCACTACTGGCGCAGCGGCAAACCGGCGCCGATCCGCCCGAACCTCGCCTGTCTGGATTACAGCGCCGTGCTCTACGGCAAACTCGTTGCTTATCGCCTGGATCAGGAAACCCGCCTCGATCCGCATAAATTCGTCTGGGTCGATGTCGAGCGGCCGGAGGTGCTGCAATGATCGCGGTCTGCTCATTCTGCTATTTCAATCTGCAACTGGCTGTCACAAGGATTCACCATGGATGACACGACGCTGGATCAACTCGAGGCCGCGCTGCTGGCCTCGCCGGGAAACGTCGCGTTGCTGACGCTGGTGCTCAAGGCCTGCCTTGAGCGCAATGACAGCCAGCGCGGCCTCAAACTGCTTCCCGCCGACCTGCACCAATTGCCGGACGCCGAGGCTCTGAAGCCGATCGCCGCGCAGCTGTACCTGGGCGCCGGGCAGGCTGAAAAAGCCTTGAACCTGGCGAGCGGTGAGGGCGCCCATCTGCAACTGTTGCGCGCACGGGCACTGGCCGACCTTGATCGCCTCAAGGAAGCGTTGGTCGAGTACCGCGCCGCCATCGCTGCCAACCCGGCGTTGGAAGACATGGCGCTGTGGCGTCGCCTGAACGTGTCGGTGGTGGATTTTGCCGCTGGCGAAGGGCGGCCGAAACTGCGGGTGATCTCCAACGACGACACCGATCAGACGGAAGTCCGCCGACTGTTGGTGCCAGACACCGAAACCGTGACGTTCAACGACATCGGTGGCCTGGACGATCTGAAAAAGACCATCCATAAAAAGATCATCCTGCCGTACCAGAAGCCGGGGTTGTTCGAGCGCTTTCGCAAGCGCGTCGGCGGCGGTGTGCTGCTGTACGGGCCGCCTGGCTGCGGCAAAACCTTACTGGCCCGAGCCACCGCCGGCGAGTGCAAGGCGAAGTTTTTCAACGTGGCGATTTCCGACGTGTTGGACATGTACATCGGCGAGTCCGAACGCAAGTTGCACGCCTTGTTCGAGCAGGCGCGGGCGCAGGCACCGGCGGTGATGTTCTTCGATGAAGTCGAGGCGCTGGGCGGCAAACGCTCCAATACCCGCGAGTCGACGTCGTCGAAACTGGTCAGCCAGTTCCTCTCGGAAATGGATGGCTTCACCCATGACAATCATGGCGTGCTGATCCTCGCGGCAACCAACGTGCCGTGGTCGGTGGATTCGGCGTTCCGCCGTCCCGGTCGCTTCGACCGCGTGTTGTTTGTGCCGCCACCGGATCGTGCCGCCCGCGAAAACATGCTGCAACTGATGGTCAAGGGCCGTCCGCTGGCGGCTGATATCGATTTCGCCTTCCTTGCCAAACACACCTCGGGCTTCTCCGGCGCGGACCTCAGCGAGCTGGTGGAAACCGCCGCCGATGAAGCCATCGAAGAGTCGATCAGTGAAGGCGCCGAGCAACCGATTTGCGACCGCCACTTCAAGCAAGCCTTGAAAGAAGTCCGCGCGACGACGCTGGAATGGCTGACCACCGCCCGCAACTACGCGCGTTATGCCAACGAAGGCAATCAGTACGACGAAGTGCTGGCGTTTCTCGACAAACATGGCAAGGGACGCTGATGGGAACCCAGAATATTTACCGCATTGAAGACGAACCGCGTCCGGGCGGCCTGGCGCGGTTTGCCGTGTCGCCGTTCTGGCCATTGCTGGCGCTGATGATGGGCGGGCTATGGCTGGGTTTGCCGTGGTTCGTGCTCAACTCGGTGGCCGTGGGCAGCCCGACGCGCAAGCGTGAGTGGATCTGGGTTGGCGTCGGTGCCGTGGGCAGCGTGATCCTCGGACTGGCCTTGATCAGCTTGTTGAACAACGGCTACCTGAGCACTCAGGCACAGATCCAGTACGCCTTGCTGGTCCTGGTGGTGTGGAAACTGAGCATCGGTTACGTGCTGTACACCCTGCAGAACTCGACCATCGAGCTGTATCAATATTATGGCGGCGTGCTCAATCGCTTCGCGCCGCTGGTCGCGCTCGCAGGCGCCTTCCTGCTCAAAGGAATCGTGGTCACTCTGGTGCCGGCGACCCTTTGGTATCTGGTGGTGAGCTGATGAATACCTCTTATCTGCTGCAAGTGGCTTATCAGCGGTTGCAGTCCGGCCACAACGACGGCGCCATCGACAGCCTGCGACAGTTGCTGGCCGATGACCCGGAATGTGCCGAAGCCCACGCCTTGCTGGCGCTGTGTCTGCTCAACATGCGTCGTCTGCATGCCGGGCGCCACGAAGCCTCGATGGCGTTGGCGATGGACCCGGCGTTGCCGTTGGCGCATTACGCCGCCGCGCATATCTACATGGCTGCGCGGCAATTCAAGAGTACCGAACAGCACCTGTTGCAGTTGCTCGACATGGAGCCGACGGAGCCGCGTTACTACCGCAGTCTTGCGGACCTGTTTCAACTGACCGGGCGCCTTGCGCAGAGTCAGGCGCTGCTGGAAAAGGCGCTGGAGCTGGGCCCTGACGATCCGGCCAATCTGGTGGCGATGGCCGAATATCATCAGGCCTGTGGCCATTGGCAGCAGGCCGAAAGTTTTGCCCGACAGGCACTCCAGGCCGATCCCGGGCATGCCGGGGCCGTGGTGGTGCTGGGTCGTTTGCTGCTGCGTCAGGGCGATATCAACGGTGCACGCGAACACGCGATCTGGGCCCTGCAGGAAAACGCCAGCAATGTCTCGGCTTTGAGTCTGCTGACCGCCGTGAAGGCGCGCAGCAATGTGTTCATGGGGCTCTGGTGGCGGTTCAACAGCTGGATGAACGACCGCAGTACGACCGGCGCCATCATTCTGTTGCTGGCAATGTTTGTGGTGTACCGCGTTACCGTGATCACCCTCACCGCACAGGGCTACCCCGGTGCCGCCGAGGTGATCGACTGGGTTTGGCTTGCGTTCGCCCTTTACACCTTCACCGCACCGCAGATTTTCCGGCGTGCGCTGGAGAAAGAACTGACCCAGGTAAAACTTTCAAGGGAGTTCTAGGACGCCGGGCATTGCGCCCGGCGATCCGCTCGCTGACCTGATGCCCGGCAGTGTCTTGCCGCTTCAGCGCCGTTAAACTAGCGACATTCATTGGAGAGTGTTCAAACATGTCGTCTTTTGCCGAAATGATCAAAAACATCACCCCGGACATCTACGAGAGCCTGAAACTGGCCGTGGAAATCGGCAAGTGGTCGGACGGTGGCAAGCTCACCGCCGAGCAGCGTGAACTGTCGTTGCAGGCGATGATCGCCTGGGAAATCCAGAACCTGCCTGAAGATCAGCGCACCGGTTACATGGGCCCGCAAGAGTGTGCGTCGAAGTCGATCGAAGTGCCGAACATCCTGTTCAAGTCGGATGCCATCCATTGATCGAGATTGGCCGCGGTGCAATCAGCAAAATGTCGGCGCGCCTGGACGGGCCGAATGTGCAATACGCGTTTCGTCTGGATGACGTCGAGGTGCCGGTCAACCCGTTGATCGGCACCACGGTGCGTCTGGAGTACCTGGGGGCGATTCACTGCACCCATTGCGGGCGCAAGACCAAAACCAGTTTCAGCCAGGGTTACTGCTACCCGTGCATGACCAAACTGGCCCAGTGCGACCTGTGCATCATGAGCCCGGAGCGTTGCCACTACGACGCCGGCACCTGCCGCGATCCAGTCTGGGGCGAACAGTTCTGCATGACCGATCACGTTGTGTACCTGGCCAATTCGTCAGGGATCAAGGTCGGCATCACGCGTGCTACCCAGTTGCCGACCCGTTGGCTCGATCAGGGTGCGAGTCAGGCCTTGCCGATCATGCGTGTATCGACGCGTCAGCAGTCGGGCTTCGTTGAAGACTTGTTCCGCAGTCAGGTGGCCGACAAGACCAACTGGCGTGCACTGCTCAAGGGCGATGCGGTGGCGGTGGATCTGGCACAGGTGCGCGATCAGTTGTTCGAAAGCTGCGCCGAAGGCCTGCAAGGCTTGCAAGAGCGATTCGGCCTACAAGCGATTCAGACGATTGCCGATGTAGAACCTCTCGAAATCCGCTATCCGGTCGAGCAATACCCGGCCAAAATCGTCAGCTTCAACCTGGACAAGAACCCGATTGCCGAAGGCACGCTGCTGGGGATCAAGGGTCAGTACCTGATCTTCGACACCGGCGTGATCAATATTCGTAAGTACACGGCTTATCAGCTCGCCGTGCATCAATAAGGACTCCAGCATGCGCACCGAACAACCGAAGATGATTTACCTGAAGGACTATCAGGCGCCTGAGTACCTGATCGATGTAACACACCTGACCTTCGAGTTGTTCGAGGACCACAGCCTGGTCCACGCGCAACTGGTGATGCGCCGCAACCCGGCACGTGGCGCCGGCCTGCCGCCGCTGGTGCTCGATGGCCAGCAGCTGGAACTGCTCTCGGTGACCCTCGCCGATAAAGAGCTGGCTGACGGCGACTATCAGTTGTCCGAGAACCATCTGACCCTGCAACCGACCAGCGAAACCTTTACGGTCGACACCAGCGTCAGGATCCACCCGGAAACCAACACCGCGCTGGAAGGCCTGTACAAGTCCGGCACGATGTTCTGCACCCAGTGCGAGGCCGAAGGCTTCCGCAAGATCACCTATTACCTCGACCGCCCGGACGTGATGAGCAAGTTCACCACCACCGTGGTCGCCGAACAGCACAGCTATCCGGTGCTGCTCTCCAACGGCAACCCGATTGCTTCAGGCCCGGGTGAAGACGGCCGGCACTGGGCAACGTGGGAAGACCCGTTCATGAAACCGGCGTACCTGTTCGCGCTGGTGGCCGGTGATTTGTGGTGCGTTGAAGACACCTTCACCACCATGACCGAGCGCACGGTCGCGCTACGCATCTACGTCGAGCCGGAAAACATCGACAAGTGCCAACACGCGATGAACAGCCTGAAGAAGTCGATGCGCTGGGACGAAGAGGTCTACGGTCGCGAGTACGATCTGGACATCTACAAGAACAACCCCTTCAACTACTTCAACAAGTCCTCGAAGAAGAACAAGTCCAACAATATCTTCAACAACACCAACCA
>NZ_JBIUVJ010000004.1:0-162542 GCF_044742875.1 Pseudomonas sp. NPDC087817 | reverse complement strand
CGCACACCAGCGGGTCGAGGCGATCGTCGCCCACGAATATTTCCACAACTGGTCGGGCAACCGCGTGACCTGCCGCGACTGGTTCCAGCTGTCGCTCAAGGAAGGCTTCACCGTGTTCCGCGATTCCGGCTTCTCCGCCGACATGAACTCGGCCACGGTCAAGCGCATTCAGGACGTCGCCTACCTGCGTACCCACCAGTTCGCCGAAGATGCGGGCCCGATGGCCCACGCCGTGCGCCCGGACAGCTTCATCGAGATTTCCAACTTCTACACCCTGACCGTCTACGAAAAGGGCTCGGAAGTGGTCGGCATGATCCACACCTTGCTCGGCGCCGAAGGCTTCCGTAAGGGCAGCGACCTGTACTTCGAACGCCATGACGGTCAAGCCGTGACCTGCGACGACTTCATCAAGGCCATGGAAGATGCCAACGGTGTCGACCTGACCCAGTTCAAGCGCTGGTACAGCCAGGCCGGCACACCGCGTCTGGCAGTGAGCGAGTCTTACGACGCTGCGGCGAAAACCTACAGCCTGACCTTCCGCCAGAGCTGCCCGGAGACCCCGGACAAGGTTGAAAAACTGCCGTTCGTGATCCCGGTCGAACTGGGCCTGCTCGACAGCAAAGGCAACGAAATTGCCCTGCGTCTGGTTGGCGAGACCTCGGCTCAAGGCACCACGCGCGTCATCTCGGTGACTGAAGCCGAGCAGACCTTCACCTTCGTCGACATCGCCGAACAGCCGCTGCCATCGTTGCTGCGCGGTTTCTCGGCGCCGGTGAAACTGAGCTTCCCGTACAACCGTGATCAGTTGATGTTCCTGATGCAGCACGACAGCGACGGCTTCAACCGCTGGGATGCCGGTCAGCAACTGTCGGTGCAGGTGCTGCAAGAGCTGATCGCCCAGCAGCAGAAGGGCGAGAGCCTGGTGCTCGATCCACGGCTGATTTCGGCGCTGAAAACAGTGCTGTCCGACGAGTCGCTGGATCAGGCGATGGTTGCCGAGATGCTTTCGCTGCCGGGCGAGGCGTACCTCACCGAAATCAGCGAAGTGGCGGACGTCGACGCCATCCATATCGCTCGCGAGTTCGCCCGCAAGCAACTGGCGGACAATCTGTTCGAAGCGTTGTGGCTGCGTTATCAGGCCAACCGCGACCTGTCGAAGCAGACGCCGTACGTGGCCGAGGCCGAGCACTTCGCCCGTCGTGCATTGCAGAACATTGCGCTGTCGTACCTGATGCTCAGCGGCAAGCCGCAAGTGCTGGCAGCGGCGCTGGAGCAATTCGAAACGGCCGACAACATGACCGAGCGCCTGACGGCGCTGGCGGTGTTGGTCAACTCGCCGTTCGAAGAGCAGAAAGCATTGGCGCTGGCGAGTTTCGCCGAACACTTCAAGGACAACCCGCTGGTCATGGATCAATGGTTCAGCGTGCAGGCCGGCAGCACTTTGCCCGGCGGTCTGGAGCGCGTGAAAGCGTTGATGCAGCACCCGGCGTTCAACATCAAGAACCCGAACAAGGTGCGTGCACTGGTCGGTGCGTTTGCCGGGCAAAACCTGATCAACTTCCACGCGGCGGATGGTTCCGGTTATCGCTTCCTCGCGGATCTGGTGATCGAGCTGAACGGCTTCAACCCGCAGATCGCTTCGCGCCAATTGGCGCCGCTGACTCGCTGGCGCAAATATGATGGTGCGCGGCAGGCGTTGATGAAGGGTGAGCTGGAGCGGATTCTGGCTTCGGGGCAGCTGTCGAGTGATGTGTATGAGGTTGTCAGCAAGAGCCTGGCCTAAGGTGTTTTAACACCAAGCCCTGTGGGAGCTGGCTTGCCAGCGATAGCGGTCTATCAGTCAACAGTGATGTTGAATCTGCTGCCGTCATCGCGGGCAAGCCCGCTCCCACAGTTATTTTGCGTTACTTCAAATCAAATCGATCCAGGTTGGTCACTTTCGTCCAGGCCGCCACGAAGTCCTTGACGAACTGCTCCTTGGCATCCGAACTGGCATACACCTCGGCCAGCGCCCGCAATTGCGCGTTGGAACCGAACACCAGATCAACCCGCGTCGCCGTCCACTTCACGCTACCGGTTTTACGGTCGCGGCCTTCAAACTCATCGGCATCCCTTGAAGTCGGCTTCCACTCCACGCCCATATCCAGCAGGTTGGTGAAGAAGTCGTTGGTCAACGCTTCGGTTTGCGAGGTGAACACACCATGACGGGTTCCCCCGACATTGGTATTCAACACGCGCAAACCACCCAACAGCACGGTCATTTCCGGCGCGGAGAGGGTCAGCAGTTGCGCCTTGTCGATCAACAGCGCCTCCGCTGAAACCCGGTATTTGCCCTTGCTGTAATTGCGGAAACCATCGGCAATCGGTTCCAGAAAACCAAACGAATCAACATCGGTTTGCTCCTGCGAGGCATCCGCACGCCCCGGCGTAAACGGCACCGTCACCGAGTGACCGGCGTTTTGCGCCGCTTTCTCGATCCCGGCATTGCCCGCCAGCACAATCAGATCCGCCAGCGAGACTTTCTTGCCGGCGGCGCCGCCATTGAACTCGCCCTGAATGCCTTCAAGAGTTTGCAGCACTTTGGCCAGTTGCTCGGGCTGGTTGGCTTGCCAGAATTTCTGCGGTGCCAGACGTAACCGGCCACCGTTGGCGCCGCCACGTTTGTCCGACCCACGGAAAGTTGAAACGGCGGCCCAAGTGGTTGAAACCAATTGCGACACCGAAAGCCCCGACGCAAGGATTTTGCTTTTCAGCGCGGCAGCGTCGCTCTCGTCGATCAGTGCATGAGTGACCTCTGGAATCGGGTCCTGCCACAGCAGTTCTTCGTTAGGCAGTTCCGGGCCGAGGTAGCGGGACAGCGGGCCCATGTCGCGGTGGATCAGTTTGTACCAGGCGCGGGCGAAGGCGTCGGCCAGTTGATCGGGATTGGCCAGAAAGCGCCGGGAGATCTGCTCGTAGGCCGGGTCAAAACGCAGCGCCAGGTCAGACGTGAGCATGGTCGGGTCAATGCGTTTGTTCGGATCGTGAGCGTGAGGAATGGTCCCGGTACCGGCGCCGTTCTTCGGTTTCCACTGATGCGCCCCCGCCGGGCTTTTGGTCAGTTCCCACTCGAAGCCGAACAGGTTTTCCAGATAGTTGTTGCTCCATTGGGTTGGTGTGGTGGTCCAGGTCACTTCGAGGCCGCTGGTGATGGTGTCTGCGCCCTTGCCGGTGCCGAAGGCGTTTCTCCAGCCCAGGCCTTGCTCTTCAAGCCCGGCGGCTTCCGGCTCTGCGCCGACGTTATCGGCAGGGCCCGCGCCGTGAGTCTTGCCGAAGGCGTGACCACCAGCGATCAGTGCCACGGTTTCCTCATCGTTCATGGCCATGCGGCCAAAGGTTTCGCGGATATCGTGGGCCGAGGCTACCGGGTCCGGGTTGCCTTCGGGACCTTCCGGGTTTACGTAAATCAGGCCCATCTGCACAGCGGCGAGCGGGTTTTCCAGATTGCGCTCGCCCTGATCGGTGCGGCTTTCTTCTTTGCCATGCAAATCCGGTTCAGCCACCAGCGTACCGTCGCCGGGCTCCTGCATGGCGGACTTGTCTTTGCCGTAACGGCTGTCGCCACCCAGCCATTCGTGTTCCGAACCCCAGTACACGTCTTCGTCCGGTTCCCAGACGTCGGGACGACCGCCAGAGAAACCGAAAGTCTTGAAGCCCATCGATTCCAGCGCGACGTTACCGGTGAGCACAATCAGGTCAGCCCAGGAAATATTGCGGCCATATTTCTGTTTGATCGGCCACAGCAGACGGCGGGCCTTGTCGAGGCTGACGTTGTCCGGCCAACTGTTGAGCGGGGCGAAACGTTGCTGTCCGGACCCCGCGCCACCACGGCCATCGGCCGTGCGATAGGTGCCGGCACTGTGCCAGGCCATGCGGATGAAGAGCGGGCCGTAGTGCCCGAAGTCGGCCGGCCACCAGTCCTGGGAGTCGGTCATCAGCGCGCGCAGGTCTTGTTTCAGCGCCTGAAAATCCAGGCTCTTGAAAGCTTTGGCGTAGTCGAAGTCCTTGCCCAACGGATCGGACTTGGGCGAGTGCTGACTCAGGATTTTCAGGTTGAGTTGATTCGGCCACCAGTCACGGTTCGTCGTACCACCACCGGCGGCGTGGTTGAACGGGCATTTCGATTCGTTAGCCATGTTCGGGTCCTTATCAGGTCTGCTACGGCCGGCTCGTGCCGACTTCGGACTAGTAAGGCTAGACCCGACTGGATGAGTCAGCTAATAGCCCGACTATTGGGGGCTGATAGGCGCAGTCTTTCAGGATTTTTTCGCGACTGGCGCCTCTGCCTTAGGCGTTTGCTCAGAAGTTGAAATCCGCGTCCTTGAGCGTTTGGTGACACGCAAAAAGTCAAAATCGTAATGACAGGACGAAATGTTATTGTATAACATGAAATTCGTTTCATTCTGTTTCTGCCAGTGTCGTGTGCAAGACGCTGGCAGCGATGCTCACTTTTCTGCTCACGGAAGTTCTGAAATGCCTGCCCGATCCCAGCCCCTGCAACGACGACTGACTCCCTTGGCCGCCGCGCTGCTGCTCGCTTCACCGGTATTCGCTGCTGACGCCCTCGAATTGCAACCGCAAGTGATTACCGGCAATCCCTTGGGCAGCCAGATGCTGGCCTCACCGGCGACAGTGCTCAGTGGCGATGACCTCACGCTGGCACAGAAGGGCAGCCTCGGTGAAACCCTGAACAAACAGCCCGGCGTGTCATCGTCGTATTTCGGCCCGGGGGCCAGTCGCCCGATCATTCGTGGTCAGGACGGTGACCGGATTCGCATCCTGCGCAACGGTGTCGGCGCGCTGGATGCTTCGTCGTTGTCTTACGATCACGCTGTGCCGCTGGACCCGGTCAACGTTGAACGCATTGAAATCATCCGTGGCCCGGCCGCGCTGCTTTACGGTGGCAGCGCCATCGGCGGGGTGGTCAATACCTTCGATAATCGCATTCCCACCGAAGCCATCGACGGTATCCATGGCGCTGGCGAGCTGCGTTATGGCGGCGCTGATACCACCCGCAGCAGCGCCGGCAAACTCGAGGCGGGTAACGGTGAGTTCGCCCTGCACCTGGACGCCAGTGCTCGGGAGTTCAATGATCTGAAAATTCCCGGTTACGCGAAAACCGGCGCTGAGCGCGCCAACGATGATGGTGATTCACGCAAGCATCGTCTGGCCAATAGTGACGGTCGTCAGGACGGCGGTGCAGTCGGCGGTTCGTACACCTGGGATGACGGCTATGCTGGCCTTTCGTACAGCAATTACGACTCCAATTACGGCTCGCCCGCCGAAGACGACGTGCGCATCCGCATGGAGCAGGAGCATTACGCCTTTGCCTCGCAGATACGCAATCTCGACGGGCCGTTCAGTTCAATCAAATTCGACGCCGGATACACCGATTATCAACATCGGGAAATTGAGGGCGGTGAGGTCGGCACGACATTCAAGAACAAGGGTTACGAGGCGCGGGTCGAGGCCCGGCATCAGCCGCTGGGGCCAGTCGAAGGGGTGATCGGCGCACAGGTCAGCCGCAACGAGTTTTCGGCGCTGGGTGAAGAAGCGTTTGTGCCGCAGACCGATACGAATGCCGGTGCACTGTTCATTCTTGAGGAGCTGCAAGCCACCGAGCGACTGTTGTTCACTCTCGGTGGACGGCTTGAGCACACTACGGTTGACCCGGATGCCAAGGGCAACGAGCGTTTCGCCAATGCCGACCGCTCGAGCAGTTTCACCGCCGGCAGCCTGTCGTCCGGTGCGGTGTACACGCTGACGCCGGTTTGGTCGGTTGCCGCCACCGTCGGTTATACCGAGCGTGCGCCGACGTTTTACGAGTTGTACGCCAACGGTGCGCATGTCGCGACCGGCACTTATGAAGTCGGCGACGCCGGGCTGTCGAAAGAGAAAGCCGTCTCCAGCGACCTCGCTCTGCGTTTCGACAACGGCACGCACAAGGGCAGTGTCGGTGTGTTCTACAGCCACTTTTCCAACTACATCGGCTTGCTCGGTACGGGCCGAACGCTGAATGATGAAGGCGAGGAGGATAGCGGCGGTATTCCTGAATACGCTTACTCGGGTGTGCGTGCGCGCTTCAGTGGCATCGAAGCCCAGGATCGCTGGAGTCTTGGCGAGACTGCCTACGGCAAGTTTGCCCTGGAGTTGTCCGGTGATTACACCCGCGCGAAGAACCTGGATAACGGCGAGGACTTGCCGCGCATCGCGCCGCTACGCTTGAACAGTGGTTTGCTATGGGAGCTGGATCGTTGGCAGGCGCGGATCGACCTTGAACACGCCAGTTCGCAGCATCGTGTGCCGGCCAATGAAAGCAGCACGGATGGCTACACCACGCTGGGTGCCAATGTCGGTTATCACTTTGACGTCGGTCAGAGCAAATGGCTGGCTTTCGTCGATGCCGATAACCTGACCAACCAAACCGTGCGCTACGCCAGTTCGATCCTTCGCGACGTTGCGCCGGCACAAGGACGGAGCATTCAGGTGGGATTGCGCACCACGTTCTAAATCACTCCCCCCCATGCAGGAATTTGGTCGTTCCCGCGCCGAGCGTGGGAACAATCAAGAGGGGCGGGTAATCAGGTGGACTGTGCGGCTTCGTCTTCCGGCACGTCGTCGAGCGTGTCTTCCTGGCCTGGCAATTCCGTGATCACGCTGAAATCCGTGACCTCGACGGCTCCGAGGCCATAACCCAGCAGATGGAACGAAAAGGCTTTGCGCGGTTGCGGGTTTTCGAAGCTGAAATCCATCTCCAGCGGCTGATCGGCGGTGGCGACCATTTCCGCCGGCAATCCCAGTTGCACGTCCTGTTCGAATTCCTTGGCCTTGAGTTGAATGAACGCCGCCTGCTGCGGATCCACCGAGCGCACGGTCAGGCGTACGCGGGTGTGCGAGCCCTTGGGCATTTCCAGGTATTGCGCGCCGATCAGGTTGTCGGCCCAATCGTCGATGATCTGCGCTTGCAGCGGGATGATGTTGTTGCTGCCGAACTGATAGCGATGATTGAGCGGGGTGCGCAGCAGCGACAGGTCGAGTGCCGTGGCGCGGGCTGCGATCTGGCGAGCGCGCTGACCGCTGTAGGTGCCTTTGAACGTGGCGCTCTCGGCGATGAAACCGGTACTTTCGTAATAGCGGCAGCGGCGCGGCATGTCACATTCGGAAAAAATCCCCTTGCCGTCGTGATAGCGCAGTTTGCCGTTGGTGAACGACATGATCTCGCGCCCGGAATCGTAGTCGCGAAACAGTGAGCGACCGCTCAGCGCGGTAGGCACCGGCAGGTCGAAGTAGTCGAGGATCGACGTGCTCAGATCGACATGGCCATACACCCCGGCATTGAGTCGCGGCAGTTGCTCATGTTCAGGTGCCAATGTCAGGTTGAAACCCCAGGAAGAGGCCAGACGCACGCCGTCGATGCCGTGGGATTCATCCGAGGTGATCACCACGAGGGTGTCTTTCAATACACCCTGGCGCTCAAGTCCGCTGAGGAATTGATCCAGTGCATCGTCCAGATAACCGACAGCCGCCTGCTTCGGCGTGTCATAGCGCTGCAGATAATCTTCCGGCGCGGAGTAGGGCTGATGGGTGCCCACCGTCAACAATGTCAGCATCCACGGTTGCTTTTGCTTTTTCAGTTGACCGACATAATCCAGGGCACCTTCAAAGAAGGCCTTGTCGTCCTTGCCCCACGGGAATTCCAGATAGTTGCTGTTGGTGAACCACTCCAGGCCATGAGTCGCATCGAAACCGATGTGCGGCATGATCTTGTCTTTGGCCATGAAGCGCAGGCCGGCGCCCTGCAGGTAGTGGGTGCTGAAGCCGTGTTCGCGCAGTTGCGCCGGCAGACAGGCCTGATTGCGCTCCTTCTGGGTGAGCATTTCCACGCCTTTGGGCGTGCCGTTGTTCAGTTTGTCGTAATCACCGCAGAGCATGGCGTACAGACCGCGAATGGTCTGGTGTGTATGCAGGACGTAGTCCGGGGTATTCATGCCGCGCTCGGCCCAACGGCTGAGTCTGGGCATCAGGTCTTCCTGATAATGGCTGCCGATGGCCTCGCGATTGGCGCGGATGTAGGCGCCGGGAATGCCTTCCAGGGCGATGACCAAAACATTGCGCGCCTGCCCTGGCGCAGTCAGCAGCTTGTGGCCATCAAGATCGACGTCGGTGAGTCCGGCCATGGGTGGCGCGACTTCTTCGACATCACCGTCCAGCCATTCCTCGGCCTGGATCTGCACATCGGCGACCTGAGTGGCCAGCAGTTGATGGGGCAGGTTGTACGCTCGCCACGGATCTTCCTCGCTCGGCCACAGATTCTGTACGCCCCAGTGCGCGGCGAACAGCGCCAGCGGCGCCGCCCACAAGGCGCGAGGCAGGGCCGGGCGGGCGATGCCGCGTCCGGCAAACTGGGTTAGCAACCAGACCAGCAGCGCCAGCAACAACGTGACGCCCACACCTGGATGCGCCAGCCCACCGCCGGTGGAGTTTTCGACAAATTGCGGATCGAACAGGTAATGCAGATCGGCCGGGCTCGGCAGTCGGCCGACGGCGCTGACCAGTTCCGCCGTCGCCACTGCCAACAGGCCCCAGAACAACAGCACCGGCAATGCCAGCCACCACGCACGGCGATGCAGCAGAATGACCAGCGAGCTGCCGATGGCCAGATCCGACAGATAACCCAACGGTGTCGACCAACCGAGTGCTGCACGCAGGCACACCGGCACGATCAACAGCAGAAAAATCAGGGAATAGAGGCGGGCACGCGGATGTCGCAAGCCGTTCAAGAAAGCACTCACAAAAAAAGACCTTCCAGTCATTAAACCGTCAAAAAAGTGTGCGCGATGATACCAAGGGAGAGCTGTCTGATCGCCTTTTTAAACACACGGGTGATCTGTTGTCAGACGGCCCTGGAACCGGGGAAAAGGTGCTGGAGCCTTGACAGGCGTTCGTGTCAGACGATCAGGCCATAGGCGGCAGGCGAATCGGTGCAGGCGCTTTATTGTTTCAGACTGTTTATCTGGCCGTTGAAGCCGGGTAATCCCGCCAACAAAGGTTGGAACGGGCGTACGGCCGAGGCAATGGCACGCGCGCCGCTCAAGAATGCCGCTCACCGGGCGATACCAGTGATCTACACGTGCGCCGCAAACCATCGATACGGCGCACGGCATGAATCAGTTGTCAGACTCGGAAATCAAAAATGCTACGGAAAGTTTTCACCTCATTCGCTCATTGGGGCGCTATCACCCTGTGCCTCACGGTATTGAATGGATGCACGACTGCGCGCTATGACGGTTCCCGGCCACCGGATCCGGCCAAGGCGCTGATTGTGGGTTCGATTACCGAAGGTTATCTGACGCAACCGCATGGGTTGACGGTCGAAATCAGACAATTGAACGAGCCGAACGCGTCGATCACGTTGCAGACGCTGTATAGCGAAGACGATCAGCCTTCCGCCAATCTGCTCGGGCACTTGTTCATGTACGAAGTGCCACCAGGGCGTTATCAGTTCACCGACTGGCGCTACCAGTATTACCTGGGTAATGCGCTCGCACGCCCGGCTCCGGTGGTATTTGAGGTGAAGGCCGGTCAGACACTGTACATCGGCGACCTTTACGCCAATGCCCTGACGTTCTGCCTGTCCAACGTCGATAACGCTGAGAAAACGGTTGAAGGCCTCAAACGCAAGTATGCAGTTCTGCAAAACCGCACGATTTACAACCTGACCGCTGAAAGCGCTTTCAAACCCTGGCCAACTTCTGACGCCAAAGACTCGGGCAAAGGACTTTGCATGTTCTGATGCATGCGTTCGCTCTTGCTGTCCTGCCACCGCTTTTCGCTCAAGGAAAAACATTGATGAGCCGCACCATACTGCTCTGGGCCAGCCTGTTGGCCAGCCTGATCCTGCTCGGCGGATGTAACACCGGACCCGACTTGAAGGGCCAGCCATTCTTCAGTGCCGTGGAACAAGCGCAGCCGGATCAGGCAACGCTGTATTTCTATCGCACGGCCGCGTCGGTTGGGTACTTTGTGACGCCCACGATCAAGGTCAATGGAAAAGACGTCGGGGTTTTACCGTCGGGCGGGTATTTCAAAACGAGCCTGCCGGCCGGGCGCTACAGCATTGAGTCGACGTCGCCCCCTTTTGTCAGCAGCAGCGTCAACAAGCGTTTCGAGCTGAACGTCGAGAACGGCAAAACCTACTTCATTGCCGATCAGACCAGCTCGCAAGCCTTCAGTGATGAACAGACGCTGGGTGAGTTGAACGACGCCTACTACTCGGGGGCGCATTTCTTTTTCCGTTATGCGCTAGTGCCGGAGGAGGAAGCGTTGCGTTCGATCAAATGGTGTCAGCAGGTGCCGGTGGCCGTCAGGTAACCTTTTCAGCCGTTGTACCGAGTGGCGATGATGGGTCGAATCTCGCCACGCGGTTCACGTCAGTTCAGCCCATCATCAAAGATGCTTTCAATCGGCATCTCAAACGCCCGGGCGATCTGAAACGCCAGCGGCAGGCTCGGATCGTAGCGTTCGTTTTCAATCGCATTGATTGTCTGGCGTGACACGTTAAGCCGTTCAGCCAGATCGACCTGTGACCATTTGCGTTCGGCGCGCAGTTCCTTCAGGCGATTTTTCATTGGTAACGGCGTCGGGCGATTTGCAGGCCGAGGATCCACATCAAGCCCATCACTGGCCAGACGCATGTCCACGGAATATGCGGGGCACCGACGTTTTCCAGGAAACCGTAGCTGAAGGTCAGCAGGGCCGAGGCGGCGAAGGCGAAACCCAGCGCTTCGAACTGGATGCGCAGGTGCATTTCGTCCATGCGCCGCATGTTGCGCACGATCGCCCAGCACATCAATCCGGCCGGAATCATCGGCGTCACCGCGACGGCTGAGCGCAGAATAATGTTGGCCTCCAGCAGATACTGCGAGGCGATCAGCGATGCAGTCAGCACCAGCATGTAAAGGATCAGGGCTGCGCCCAATTCGAGGTAATAGCGGTTCATGCTGCACTTCCTGTGTAAAAGACCCTTTACATAGTCGCTGATGATTTTTCTGATGTAAAGCCTGCTTTCCATAAATTCTGCAGACTGTTTAATCGTCGGCATTCATCGACTTGATCAGGTTGTTGCGCAATTTGACGATCGATTGCTGCATCTGGGTGAACTCGTCCACGGTCAGTCCGGTCGCTTCAAACAGACTGCTGCCTGAGGAGACGTTGCGCAGATCCTTGCCGCTCTGGGTCAGGCTGATGCGCACCTGACGCTCGTCTGCCGGATCGCGCTGACGTTGCAGGTAGCCCATGGCTTCGAGTTTTTTCAGGATCGGCGTGAGCGTGTTGGATTCCAGGAACAGCTTCTCGCCAAGGCTGCCGACGGTCTGGTCGTCTTGCTCCCAGAGTGCGACAACGGTGATGTACTGGGTATAGGTGAGACCGAGTTTTTCGAGGATCGGTTTGTAGGCTTTGCCAAACGCCAGGTTGGTCGAGTAAACGGCAAAGCACAGGAAGTCGCTGAGTTTGAGATCGGTGGGGGCCTGGGTGTTTTTCATGTTCATCCTCGTGGTCTGTTGAACCGTTGAAACGTATGCGGCGAACTATACGTCGGATGCGATTGTATCGGGAGTGTTGGGTGTCACCATCGACTCAATCGGTGCGCCCTGTACAACAGAGCGAACCGATTGCTTATTTATCCTATGCGCCTATATCGCATGCGATATATCTATTTGGGCAAAATCACGCGGTGATGACATTCAACGCCACATCAATGTTGCCGCGCGTGGCTTTCGAGTAGGGGCAGATCTGGTCGGCGGTGTGCGCGAGGTTTTTCGCGATGTCTTCGGCAATGCCCGGTACGCGCAGGGTCAGGCGAGCCTGAAGGAAGTAGGCCGGGCCGGTCTGGCCAAGGTCGACCTCGATGTCCACCGACATGTCGGCAGGCAACACCACATTGAGGTCGTTGGCAACCAGGCCGACCGCAGCGGTGTAGCAGGCGGACCAGGCACCGGCAAACAGTTGCTCGGCGGTGGGATGAGGCAGGGCGTTGGCAAACACATGAGCCGGTTTTGCGCTGCCCGGCGAGGACAATTGAATGTCGAGGTTGCCGTTGTGACCACGGGAGGTGAGGCCGGCGCTGGCAGCTGTGGTGTGGGTTTTTCCGGTGGCGAGTACTTTTTCGATCTTGCTCATGGGATTAATCCTCAAAGACATAATAGTTGGTTTATTATCGTATGCGGTTAAGTCGCATGCGATTGAATAATAATCCTCCTGACGCGGATTTCTGTCAACCCGCCCTGGCGGCCTTATGCGACGGGCGGTAAATGATGTCTCGCGCAAAAAAAAACGGGGCGGCCTGATCAGTGATCAGGCCGCCCCGTGGGTACTGCAGTCAGTCAGATCAATGCATTTTGCTGTGATCGTGACCTTCCATGTTGGTCAGTGAGCGCACGGCGGCCTTCACTTCAACGGTTTCTTTCTCGCCCTTGGCGTTTTCCACGGTCAGGGTCAGCGGCACGCTTTCGCCTTCTTTCAGTTGACCGTTCAGGCCCATCAGCATCACGTGGTAACCGTTCGGGTCAAGCTTGACGGCTTTGCCGGCCGGCAGTTCGACGAACTTCACCGGGCCCATGCTCATGACGTCGTTCTTCATGGTCATTTCGTGGATCTGCACGTCTTTGGCCACCGGGGTCGCGACGCTGAGCAGCTTGCTGTCGCTGTCGGCGGTGAGGGTCATGAACGCGCCGCTGGCGGACTGGGTTGGTACGGTGGCACGAACCCAGGCATCGTCGACCTTGGTTTGCGCGGACGCCTGGAACGCCAGGCCCAGCAGCGAGAGACCCAATACCGCGTGTTTGATCGAGTTCAGAACAGGTTGCATCAGCAAACCTCCATAACAGTAAGCAAATCTTCCGTGCATTGTTCTGCCGAAAGCGAGGTGGACAGACCCAGGCGCAAGCCGCCGTTGGAGTCGTAAACGTAACTGGTGGCGGTGTGCGAGATGGTGTACGTGTCGCCGGCGGGGACTTTCTCGTAGAACACGTCGAATTCCTTGGCCGTGGCCTGGGTTTCCTCAAGCGTGCCGTACAGCGCAACGAAGGTCGGATCGAAGGCTTTCATGTAGGCGTCGAGGATTTCAGGCGTGTCGCGTTCGGGATCGAGGGTGATGAAAATCACCTGCAAGCGATCGCCATCGGCGCCCATCAGCTTTTTGATTTTCGCCGCGCGGGCCAGAGTGGTCGGGCAGACGGCCGGGCACTGGGTGAAGCCGAAGAACACCATCGGCATCATGCCGCGAAAGCTCGACAGCGTCATGGTTTCGCCATCGGTGTTCTTCAGTTTGAAGGTGCGCCCCATGATCTTGTTACTCAGATCCTTGCCGTACTTGTACGAAAGTTGGCCGCGAGTGTCGCAACCGGCGAGCAGGCCGAGCCCGAGTACGCCCATTCCCGCAAGCACCTTGCGGCGAGTCAACAAAGCCGTCATCTAATACCGCCTTTTGCAGCCCGTCAGTCGACAGGACTGGCGGGGGGGTTAACCGTAAAAGCGGCGCATGATACCAAACTGAACCGGCGAGTCGGTTTTTGATCGGCTGACAGGGTGTCGCAGGGCGACAAAAGGTGTAAGAAAAAGTGACGGGTGCTTACTGAACTTTCGCCTCCGTTGCCCGCCAACCGCCGCCCAGCGCGGTGTACAGATTCACTTCGGCGACCAGTTGCGCGAGGCGGTCGGTGATCAGCCCTTGCTGCGAACTGAACAGTGAACGCTGGGCATCGAGAAACACCAGACTGCTGTCGACGCCATTCTGATAACGGTGTTGCGCGAGGTTGTAATAGTCCTGAGTGGCTTGCACCAGATCGCGCTGCGCCTGTAATTGCTGCTGATACGTGCTGCGTGCCGCCAGCCCATCGGCGACTTCTTGAAACGCCGTTTGAATCGATTTCTCGTATTCGGCCACGGCCACGTCTTTCTGCAATTTCGAATAATCAAGGCTGGCGCGCAGGCTGCCGGCATTGAAAATCGGCAGGCTGATCTGCGGCTGAAACGTCCATGCCCCGGAGCCGGCGCCGAACAAACCCGAGAGGTCGCGGCTGGACGTACCGGCGTTGGCCGTCAGACTGACGCTGGGGAAAAACGCCGCTCGCGCCGCGCCGATGTTGGCGTTGGCCGCTTTCAGTTTGTATTCGGCCTGGAGAATGTCCGGGCGCCGTTGCAGCAGATCCGACGGCACACCGGCCGGCAGTTGCAGCACCAGATCGCTGGCCAGCGGACGTGCAGGCAAGGACTCCGGCACTGGCGCGCCGACCAGCAGCGTCAGGCTGTTCAAATCCTGGGCGACCTGACGCTGATAACGCGCCAGATTCGCCCGAGAGGTATCAACGCTGGTTTTCGCTTGAGCCTGCTCCAGCGCCGACGACTTGCCGGCCTCACGGTTGCGCGTGGTCAGGTGCAGGCTCCGTTCATCGGCGGCGAGGGTCTCGCGAGTCAGGGCCAGCAGTTCCTGATCGGCGCGCCAGGTCAGGTAGGCATTGGCGACGTTGGCCACCAGGCTCAACTGCGCACTGCGCCGCGCCTCTTCGGTGGCCAGCCAGGTTTGCAAGGCCTGCTCGCTGAGGCTGCGCACGCGGCCAAAAAAATCCAGCTCATAGGCGCTGATACCGAGGTTGACCGAGTAGGTCGAGTTGATCATGGCTTTGCTGCGGGTCACGCTCGGCGGCATGCGTTGCCGCGATTCGCTGGCGTTGGCCGACACCGCCGGCAGCAGGTCGGCGCGCTGAATGCGGTACTGCGCCTGGAAGGCTTCGACGTTCAACGCCGCTACACGCAGGTCGCGGTTATTGATCAGGGCGCTTTCGATCAACTGTTGCAGGGCCGGGTCGTTGAACAACGTGCGCCAGTCTTCGTCAGTGGTTGCCGCCTGCGGACCTTGCGGATATTGCGCGGCACTTGGTGAGGCGGGGCGTTGATAGTCGGGAATCAGTGAGCAACCAGCCATCAGCATGGCCATGGACAGCAAGGAAATTCGCAGGGTGGACATCGAACAGCCTCATGCGCGGAAGATGAAGGATTGAAAGCAGACGAGCATTTTGTGGTGAGGGGATTTATCTGTGGTGAGGGGATTTATCCCCGATGGCCTGCGCAGCAGGCCGCTTCTTTGAGATCAAAAGGGGGGCGCTTCGCGCCCCATCGGGGATAAATCCCCTCGCCACAGGTAAATTCCCAGATCACAGATAAATCCCCAGATCACAGATAACTCCCGAAACACAGAAAGATCTCTCTCCACAGTGTTAACAGGTCAGGAAATTCAATGGTTCAGATCACGCCCCGGCCATCCATTTCGCCAACCCATGCCGGCCACTGACACCCAATTTGGCCGTAGCGCGTTTAAGGTAGGTCTCGATCGAACTGTTCTTGACCCGCAGCTTTTCCGCCATGTGCGGCACCGTGCCGCCGGTCAGCAAACCCAGGCAGACTTCTTTTTCGCGTGCCGACAGCACAACGCCGCTCAACATCAGGCGCTCATCGAACACCAGCGCAAGGGGGGCGTGATCCAGATCGATCGAGGGCAGGCGCGGTTGTCTGGCGATGGTTTGCCGACTGATCTGTGCATGTCGCTCGATCAGAGGCAGCAGGGTGTCGGACAGACTCTTGAGGAATGACAGCTCCGGCAGGGAAAACACCCGTTGAGTGTGCGGACGGTAAAACGAGATGACGCAACGGCGGTTGGACGTGCGTGACACCAGATTGCATTGGTGGACGCTGTGTTGCGGGTGGCAGGGCAGAAGCGAGGCTTTCAATTGGATCAACAGTGAATCATTCATCTCGATCATTTTCTGCAACAACGGGTGATCGTCCGGGCTCTCCAGGGGATCCGGCGGCGGGAAGGTTCGTGCCGGACCGGCACTGCCCAACGGCTTGATCTCGACCACGCTGGCCTGACGCTCATCAAGCGTCCACTCGGTCAGATCGACCCGATTGACCGGCACCAGAGTGTCGACCAACTGGAACATGTTCGTGGCGAAGTGATCATCGCCCGTGCTTGCAATCAGTTCCCCCAATTGCCAGTAGAAGTGCGGGTTTTCCACATTGCGAATACTGCCGGTCAGATTCATATCCTTGTCATCCCTGGTACAGAGCCATCACTGAATCGTCTGCCGTCTATGTAAAAGCCGCCCACGCAGTCATTTCTCCTTGAACATGATCTGGAGCGGGATTTAAGCCTATGGATTTGTCCTACGTCTGTAGGGGAATCCGGGGACACAAAGTGCCAGCATTTCTGATTGTTGGCGCCGGGGTTCTGACGGGGTTGTTTGCTGGAAAGTCGTTCACCGTGACCATCCAGTCACTGCAAGGGCCCGGAAAATCGGCAGATCGTGTTCCTCGATTGCTGATGCTGGGGCAAATGGCAGCATTGGCATGTGGTTCTTTTCCTACAAACTTTTCAGTATTTTCTCTCCGAGAACTTAGACAGGACCTATGCGAAAAAGCCGATAAGCACTGTCGGGCGCGCCGGGGAGCGATGGTTGTCCGGGTTTCGGGTGTCATGTCGGCGCCGGGGCCGATGCTTGAATACGGGCAAAATCTCATGAGAAGGATCTTATGCCGCCTATTTCTGCCTCTGCGGCGGACACCTCGTCCGTTGCGCCCGCGACCTTTCCCCTGACCGCCGCACAGCTGGACATCTGGCTCGATCAAATGAGCCGGGGTGACTCGCCGCTGTACAACATCGGTGGATACATGGAGTTGACCGGCCCGCTGGATCCTGCGCGGATGCAGGCGGCGCTCAGCCACCTGGTGAGCCTGCATGACGCGATGCGAATCGAATTGTTGCCGAGGGCCGGCGCGGACGGACTGCCACGGCAACGATTTGCGCCATCGATGCCGGGGCCACTGATGACGTGGGATGTCTCTGGCCAGTCAGATCCAAAAGCGGCGGCGCGAGCGCTGATTCAGGAGCGGATCGACCAGACGTTCACGCTGGACGGCGGGCCGTTGTACCGTTTTTTGCTGATCCGGCTTGATGACGATCTGCACTGGTTCTCCATCCTGGCTCACCACCTGATCGTCGACGGCTGGGGCTTCGCCGAGATGATCAAGTCGTTGGCCGCCATCTATAACGCGCTAGACGCCGATCAGAAGGCACCTGACACCGCGTTGTCCTACGTCGATTTTATCGAGGACGATGCGCGTTATTACCAGTCACCCCGATACGCGCAGGATCGCGCGTACTGGCTGGACAAATACCGCCTCCTGCCCGAACCCCTGCTGGTGCCGCGTTATCAGGAGCGCTTTGTCGGGCATGCGCCGTCCAGTCAGGTCGTGGCGCGGACGTTCCCCGCCGTGCTGCATGAGCGCATGAAACAGCTCGGTCAGGGACTTGGCGCATCGGCGTTTCATGTGCTGCTGGCGGCGCTTCATGTGTATTTCAGCCGTACCGCACAGCGTGACGAATGGGTGTTGGGAATGCCGATTCTCAACCGGTCTGGCGCTCGATTCAAATCTACCGTCGGCTTGTTCACCCAGGTCAGTGCGGTGCGCATGGGGTTTGGTCGCGACCTCACATTCGCCGACTTGATCAGGGCGATTCGCGATGAGCTGAAAGAAAACTTTCGTCATCAGCGGTTTCCCCTGAGCGAGATGAACCGCGCCTTGGGCTTGCTGCGCGAGGATCGCGCGCAACTGTTTGAGCTGACGGTTTCTTACGAACTGGATGATCAAGAACATATTTACGGCCAGGCACGGGGTCACGTGGTCAAGGTTTCCAATCATCAGGAGGCTGCGCCGCTGGCTATTTATTTGCGCAGTAACCGCTTCGACGAACAGGCCTGGTTGCACATTGCCTACTCCCCGATGTATTTCGAGGAAGGTGAAGTCGAGGCGTTTGCCGAGCGGCTGTTGTCGGTACTGGAGCAAGGGCTGGAAAACCCGCAACTGCCCGTGACCGAATTCGGCCTGCTCTCGCCGACGGAAACCGCGCTGCTGCAGCAATGGAACGACACTCGCGTGGTTTATCCGCAAGGATTGACCATCGTCCAGCGTTTCGAGGCCCGAGCGGCGCAACAGCCCGAGGCAGTGGCGGCGGTTGGAGAAGGACAACCACTGACATATGCCGAGTTGAATCGTCAGGCCAATGCATTGGCACATCGCCTGCTCGGGCTCGGCGTGCAGCCGGATGATCGCGTGGCGCTGATGGCCCGCCGTGGACTCGACAGCCTGGTCGGATTGCTGGCGACTCTCAAGGCCGGAGCCGGTTATGTGCCGATCGATCCGGCGCACCCCGCCGAGCGTTTGAACTATCTGCTCAATGACAGCGCACCGGTTGTCGTCCTGACGCAAAGCGCTTTGCGCGCACGTCTGCCGAAACTGGATGTGCCAGTGATCGATCTGAATCTGCGCGACTGGCCGGCCGACAACCTTGCCAACCCGCGAGTGGCCGGGCTGACCCCGGCGAACCTCGCCTACGTGATCTATACCTCCGGTTCTACCGGCCTGCCCAAAGGGGTGATGGTCGAGCACGGGACACTGGGCAATCTGGTCGACTGGCATTGTGACGCCTTCGAGCTGCGCGCCGGTCAGCACACCTCAAGCCTCGCCGGTTTCGGTTTTGATGCCATGGCGTGGGAGGTCTGGCCGGCGTTGTGCGTGGGCGCGATCCTGCATCTGGCGCCCGCCACTGGCAGCAACGAAGACATCGCCGCGCTGCTCGACTGGTGGCGCGCGCAGCCGCTGGACGTCAGTTTTTTACCAACGCCGATCGCCGAATATGCCTTTGGCAAACAACTCGACCACCCGACCCTGCGTACGCTGCTGATTGGCGGTGATCGCTTGCGTCAGTTCAACCGACAGCAGTCCTTCGAAGTGATCAACAACTATGGGCCGACCGAAGCCACAGTGGTTGCGACCTCGGGGCGGATCGACGCCGGCCAGGCGCTGCACATTGGCAAGCCCGTGAGTAACAGCACGGTGTACTTGCTCGATGATAAACAACGGCCAGTGCCGATGGGGATTACCGGCGAGTTGTATGTCGGCGGCGCCGGTGTTGCCCGGGGCTACCTGAATCAACCGGAACTGACCGCCGAGCGCTTTCTGCGCGACCCGTTCAGCAGCGAACCGCAGGCGCGTATGTATCGCACCGGCGACCTCGCACGCTGGCGTGCCGACGGTAACCTCGACTACCTGGGACGCAATGACGATCAGGTGAAGATTCGCGGTGTGCGCATCGAACTCGGCGAGATCGAAACTGCGCTCGGCAGCCATGCCGCCGTGCAGGAAGCGGTGGTGCAGGTGCGCGACGGGCAACTGTTGGCGTGGTTCATCGAGCATGAGCCGCTCGACATCAACGCCTTGCACGCCCACCTGAAAACCCGTCTGACCAGCGCCATGCTGCCGAGCGCTTATGTGCGCCTGACGGCGTGGCCGATGACTGCCAACGGCAAGCTTGATCGCAAGGGATTACCGGCGCCGTGTCAGGACGACCTGATCAGACGCGAATATGAAGCACCGACAGGCGAAGTCGAAGTGTTGTTGGCGCAGTTATGGGCCGAGGTGTTGCAGGTTGAACGGGTAGGGCGCCACGACCATTTCTTCGAACTGGGCGGGCATTCGCTGCTAGCGGTGGGCATGGCCGAACGTATGCGCCAACACGGTTTGAGCGTCGATGTGCGGCAACTCTTCGCTCAGCCCACACTAGCGGCATTGGCTGCCGCCGCAGGACGCAGCCAGGAGAGCGACGTGCCGCCCAGCCGTATCGTTGCGGATTGCGAACTCATCACGCCGGATATGCTGAGCCTGGTGCAACTGGATCAAGCCAGTATCGATCAAGTCACCCTGACGGTTCCGGGCGGAGCGGCAAACGTGCAGGACATCTATCCGCTGGCGCCTTTGCAACAAGGCCTGTTGTATCACCACATCACCGCTGAGGGCCGCGATCCGTATCAGCAGAACGCCGTGTTGTCTTTCGCCAGCCGCGCGCAACTGGATGCCTTTGCCAGCGCTCTGCAAAAGGTTATCGAACGTCACGATATCCTGCGCACCAGCCTGGTCTGGGAAGGCATCGAACCCGCGGTGCAGGTCGTCTGGCGTCAAGCGAAACTGGGTATCGAAACCGTCGTACTGGAGCCCTGCGCCGGTGATATCGCACAACAGTTGCGCGAAGCCTTCAGCCCGCTGCAACGGCCTCTGAATATCCGCCAGGCACCGATGCTGGCGCTGGCGGCAGCCGAAGACAAACCTGACCGGCGCTGGCTCGGCCTGCTGCGCTTTCATCATCTGATCAACGATGCCACTTCGACGGCGGTATTGATGCACGAAATCCAGATGCATCTGCTCGGGCGCGAACATGAATTGCCGCTGTCGGTCCCGTATCGCAACTACGTCGCACAGGTTGGTTTGAAGGATCGGCAAGCGGAGCATGAGAGGTTTTTCCGCGAGCAACTGAGCGATGTCGATGAACCTACGCTGGCTTTTGCCTTGAGCGACCGTCAAGTCGACTCCAGTGGACACGACGATGCCAGACACCCCCTCGCTGCCAGCCTCGCGCAGCGCCTGCGCGATCAGGCGCGCCAATCGGGCGTCAGTCCGGCGAGCCTGTTCCATCTGGCCTGGGCCCAGGTGGTCGGGGCGTGTGCCGGGCGTGAGGACGTGGTATTCGGCACGGTGTTGTTGGGACGACTGCAGGCCGGTAACGGTGCCGACCGTGCGCTGGGCATGTTCATCAATACCTTGCCATTGCGCCTGAGGTTGGCAGGAGCCAGCGTCAGCAGGGCATTGGCCCAGACTCACGAACGCCTTGCCGCGTTGCTGGCCCACGAACAGGCACCGCTTGCACTGGCGCAGCGTTGCAGTGCGATAGCGTCCGGTACGCCGCTGTTCAACAGTCTGCTCAACTATCGACATACCGACGCGGCTCCATTGCTGAGCGCTGTGCCGGGAATCGAGTTGTTGAGCAGCGTCGAAATCGTCAGCTATCCATTGATGCTGTCTGTAGATGACGACACCACGGGTTTTCATCTTGCCGCCAAAGCGCCGCGCCTGATCGGTGCGCAACGTGTATTGGATTATCTGCTCACAGCGCTCGAAGCGCTGATCAATGCGTTGGAACACACGCCGCAATTGTTGCTGAGCAACGTATCGGTTCTGCCACCAGCCGAGCGCGAGAAATGGCTGGTCGAGTTCAACGCCACCGAGGTCGCTTGCCCACTGGAGCAGCCGCTTCAGACGTTGTTTGAACAACAGGTTCGCCGCAAACCGGATGCCATCGCGCTGCAATCCGAGCAAGGAGATCTGACTTACGCCGAGCTCAATGCACGCGCCAACCGACTGGCGCATCATCTGCGCGAACAAGGCGTGCAGCCGGATACGCGCGTGGCGATCTGTGTCGAGCGTGGACTGGATCTGGTGGTCGGTCTGCTCGCCATTCTCAAGGCTGGCGGGGCGTATGTGCCGCTTGACCCGGACTATCCGCTGGAACGCCTGCGCTACATGTTGCAGGACAGCGCGCCGGTCGCCGTGCTGGTGCATGCCGCTACCCGTGAGCTGCTCGGTGAGCACGATGTGCCGCTGATTGATCTCGAACGTGGCAGTTGGCAGTACAACCCCGAGAATAACGTGCAGGTACCGGGCCTGAGTGCCTCAAATCTTGCTTACATGATCTACACCTCCGGCTCCACCGGCCTGCCGAAAGGCGTGATGATCGAGCACCGCAGCGCCTGCAACATGGTGCACTGGGGCTCACAGATCAGTCCGCCCACCGAGCACGGTGCGCTGCTGCAAAAAGCGCCGTTCAGCTTCGACAGCTCGGTGTGGGAGATCTTCTGGCCACTGTGTTCCGGCCTGCGTCTGGTGCTGGCACGACCTGACGGCAACCGCGATTCGGCGTATGTGGTGCAGACCATTCGCGAGCATCAGGTCAGCGTGGTCAAGTTCGTTCCGGCGTTGCTCCAGCAGTTCATCGAGCAGGACGATGTTGACCAGTGCACCAGCCTCACCGATGTGCTCAATGGTGGCGGCGAACTCAGCGCGGCGCTGGCCCGTCAGGTGCGTCAGCGCCTGCCGTGGGTGCGTTTGCACAACGTCTACGGCCCAACCGAAACCACAGTCGACAGCACCGGCTGGACGCTTGAACCGCAAACGTCGGTGCCGGACCACGTCGTGCCGATCGGCAAGGCACTGAGCAACACGCGCCTGTACGTCCTCGATGCCCACGATCAGCCAGTGCCGCAGGGCGTCGCCGGTCAGTTGCACATCGGTGGCGTGGGCGTGGCGCGCGGCTATCACGGACTGCCCGAGATGCAGGCCGAGCGCTTCATCGACAGCCCGTTTGTACCGGGTGATCGGCTGTACCGAACGGGTGATCTGGTGCGCTACAACAACGACGGCGACCTGGAATTCCTCGGCCGCAACGATTTCCAGGTCAAGTTGCGTGGCTTGCGTCTGGAACCGGGTGAAATCGAAGCTCGGTTGATCGAGCATCCGGCCGTACGCGAAGCGGTGGTGATGGTGCGCGACGAGCGCCTGGTCGCCTGGTACACCGTGCGTGCCGGCGTTGCTGCGCCAGGTCTGGAGGCGTTGCGCGCCCATGTGCTGGAGCGCTTGCCGGAGTACATGGTGCCGGGGGCTTTTGTGTTGCTTGACGCTCTGCCGCTGACGCCCAACGACAAGATCGACCGCAAGGCCTTGCCTGAACCGGGAGCAGAGGCGGTGTTCAATCGCCCGTATCAGCCACCCGAAGGTGAAGTCGAAGCGGCGTTGGCGCAGATCTGGGCCGAGGTGCTCAACGTCCATCAGGTCGGGCGTCACGACAACTTCTTCGAGTTGGGCGGGCATTCGTTGCTGGCGGTCAGCCTGGTTGCGCGCATGCGCCAGACCGGGTTGCACACCGACGCGCGAGCGCTGTTCAGTCAGCCGACGCTGGCGGCACTGGCGGCCAACACCCGCAGCCAGGCACAGCACCTGGAAATCCCGCAGACCACCATCCCGAGCCTCAACCGCAAACGCCGGCTCTGACAATCCAGCCTGTGGGCGCTGCCGCAGCCTGCGGCAGCGCCTGCCGGGGGATGCAAAGGATCGCGGCTCATGGGGAGGTGGATTGTCCCTGCTTCCCATGTCAGCTCGCCAAGCCTTGATGTTTTAGTTTTTCCAGGCTGCGCGCAACTCGCACGGACTCGCGGCTGCGCGCTCCTTTTTCTCGTATTTACAGCAGGTTATCCCATGCATTTCAGCGAACTGATGGCTGTTATTTCGACCCATGCGATCCGCCTTCAACAGGAAGATGAAGACCTGGTCATTCTGGGCAGCGACGACGCGTTGGACGACGCGTTGTGGGACAGCCTCGCCGAACACAAGTCGCAGTTGCTGGAGCTGGTCGCCAGCCATGGCGGCGACTGGTTGAGCCCGGCCTTTCGCATCACCCCGGACATGTTGCCGCTGGTGCAGCTGGATCAACCGACCATCGACCGCATCGTTGGCGATGTGCCGGGTGGCGCCGCCAATCTGCAAGATATCTACCCGCTGGCGCCGTTGCAGGCGGGCATGCTTTACCTGCATTTGTCCGCTGCGGCAGGTGACCCTTATGTCTCGCAGGCGCGGTTCGCCTTTGACAACCGCGAACGTCTGGATGCCTTCGCGCAAGCGCTGCAATGGATGGTCGAGCGCCACGACATTTTGCGCACCTCGTTCATCTGGGAGCGGCTCGACGAACCCTTGCAAGTGGTGCAACGCCATGCGCCGCTGTTCTGCGAAGAAATCGAACTCAACGCCGACGGTGACGTACTGACGCAGTTGCTGGAACGCCACGATCCACGGTTTTTCCGTCTTGATGTGCAGCAGGCACCGTTGCTGCGTCTGGTGTACGCCGCCGATCCGGACAATGATCGTGTGGTTGCGCTGTTGCTGTTTCACCACTTGATCATGGATCACGTTGCCCTCGACGTGGTGCGCCGCGAAACCCGGGCATACCTTCTCGGACACGCGGAGCAGGTCAGCCCGGCCGTGCCGTATCGCGATCACCTGGCCAAGGCACTTCTGGGCCTGAACGAGCAGGCGCAGACCGCGTTTTTCCGCGAGATGCTCGCCGATATCGATGCACCGACGTTGCCCTGCGGTTTGCAGGACGTGCAGGGCGACGGCCAGGCTATCGAAGAGTCTTCGCTGCTGCTCGACAGTTCATTGAGCCGGCAACTGCGCAGCCAGGCCAGGCAACTCGGTGTCAGCGTCGCGAGCCTGTTGCATCTGGCGATGGCGCGGGTGCTCGGCCAGTTGTCCGGACGCACGGCTGTGGTGTTCGGCACGGTGCTGCTGGGACGCATGGAGGCGGGCGAGGGTGGCGAACAGGCGTTGGGGATGTTCATCAACACCTTGCCGCTGCGGGTGGATGTCGGTCAGGAAGGTGCGCGCGCCGCCGTGTTGGCGACGCATCGCCGCCTGACCGCGTTGCTCGCGCACGAGCAGGCCTCGCTGGCACTGGCTCAGCGTTGCAGTGCTGTCGCGGTGCCGACGCCGCTGTTCAGTGCGATCCTCAACTACCGCCACAGCAGCGCCGAAGAAGTCGTCGAGGTCAACGAACTGGCGCCCGGCGTGCAGATTTTGGGCGCCCGAGAGCGCACCAACTATCCGTTGACCGTCAACATCGATGATCTCGGCGAAGACCTGCGTATAACCGCGCTCGCCGATGTCGCTCTCGGTGCAGAACGCATCGCCCGCTACCTGAACACCGCGCTGCACAGTTTGATCCAGGCCCTGCAATCGACGCCGAATGCGCCGGTGCACGGCCTCGACATCCTGCCGGCCGACGAGCGCGAGTACCTGCTGCACGGTGTCAATTCGCCGTTGCCACGCTTCCCCGACACGCCGCTGATTCACCAGCAGTTCGAAGCCCATGCGCAGGCGCGGCCCGACGCTGCGGCACTGCTTTTCGAGGGCCGCATCGTCAGCTATGGCGAGCTCAATCGCCGCGCCAATCAGGTCGCGCATCAGCTGTTGGCGCGCGGCATTCGCCCCGATGACCGGGTGGCAATCTGCGTCGAACGCGCGCCACAGATGATCATCGGCCTGCTCGGCGTGCTCAAGGCTGGCGCCGGTTATGTGCCGATCGATCCGGCGTATCCGCTGGAGCGCATCGCTTACACCCTCGAAGACAGTGCCCCGGTGGCGCTGCTGATACAGGCGCAAACCGTTGATCGAGTCGGCGCACCTGACATGCCAATCATCGACCTCGACAGCGAGCAGCTGCAGGCTGAACTCACCAGTAATCCACAGATTGCCGAGCTGACCCCGAACCATCTCGCCTATGTGATTTACACCTCCGGCTCCACCGGTCTGCCGAAAGGCGTGATGGTCGAGCATCGCAACGTGGTGCGGCTGTTCTCGGCGACCCATGACTGGTTCAACTTCAATCCGCAGGATGTCTGGGCATTGTTCCATTCCTTCGCGTTCGATTTCTCCGTGTGGGAAATCTGGGGCGCGTTGGCATTTGGCGGGCAATTGTTGTTGGTGCCGCAGGCAGTCAGTCGCTCGCCGGACGACTGCTACGCGTTGCTCTGCCGCAGCGGCGTGACCGTGCTCAACCAGACCCCGAGTGCATTCCGCCAGTTGATCGCCGCGCAGGGTCGCAGCCCATTGCAGCACTCGTTG
The DNA here is from genome assembly GCF_044742875.1 of Pseudomonas sp. NPDC087817. Taxonomy (NCBI): domain Bacteria; kingdom Pseudomonadati; phylum Pseudomonadota; class Gammaproteobacteria; order Pseudomonadales; family Pseudomonadaceae; genus Pseudomonas; species Pseudomonas sp. NPDC087817. The sequence goes on along the minus strand of NZ_JBIUVJ010000004.1, from coordinate 136,886 downwards.
CGCGAAGTGATTTTCGGCGGCGAAGCCCTGGAACCTGGCCTGCTCAAGCCGTGGTATGCGCGGGCCGGCAATGCCGGCACGCGCCTGGTGAACATGTATGGCATCACCGAAACCACGGTGCACGTAACCTATCGCCCACTGGCGGCAGCGGATGCGCAACGGGCCGGCCGCAGCCCGATTGGCGTCGGCATTCCCGACTTGCAGCTGTACGTGCTGGACACGCAGCGTGAGCCGGTGCCGGCGGGCGTTGTCGGTGAGTTGTACGTGGGCGGTGCCGGGGTGGCCCGGGGTTACCTCAATCGCGAGGCACTGACCGCCGAACGCTTTATCGCCGACCCGTTCAGTGGCCGTGCCGAAGCGCGTCTGTACAAGACTGGCGACCTCGCCCGGTGGACGGCCGATGGCAACCTCGAATACCTCGGGCGCAATGACGATCAAGTGAAGATTCGTGGTTTCCGGATCGAACTCGGCGAAATCGAAGCGCGTCTGGCCGCGTGCGACGGTGTGCGCGAAGCCGTGGTCATCGCTCGCGAGGACAGCCCCGGCGACCAGCGTCTGGTGGCGTACTGGCTGGCGTCCGAAGGTGCTGAGCCGAGTGCTGCGCAACTGCGTGAACATTTGCTGGTTTCGCTGGCCGAGTACATGGTGCCGAGCGCTTTCGTGCGCCTCGATGCCTATCCGTTGACCACCAACGGCAAGCTCGACCGCAAGGCGCTGCCGCAGCCCGACAGCGACGCATTTGCCCGCCGCGGTTTTGAAGCGCCGGTGGGTGCCGTGGAAACGCTTATTGCCGATATCTGGCAGACCTTGCTCGGCGTCGAGCAGGTCGGCCGCCATGACAACTTCTTCGAACTGGGCGGCCATTCACTGCTTGCGGTGAAGCTGATCGAGCGCATGCGCCAACACGAATTGCATTGCGACGTGCGCGTGCTGTTCGGCCAGCCAAGTGTGGCAGCACTGGCGGCAACGTTGAGCGCAGCGCAAGCCATCGTGGTCCCGGACAATCTGATCGAGCCCGACTGCGCGCGCATCACTCCGGACATGCTGCCGCTGGCCGCGCTGGATCAGGCGGGCATCGATCGGGTCATCGCAACGGTGCCCGGCGGCATCGCCAACGTGCAGGATATTTATGGCCTGGCACCGTTGCAGGCGGGGATTCTCTATCACCATCTGGCCACCCATGCCGGTGACCCGTATGTGTTGCAGGCGCAATTCGCCTTCGACGGTTTGCCGCAGATCAAGGCCTTCGTCCGCGCCATGAACGCGGTGATCGCCCGTCACGACATCCTGCGCACCAGCGTGGTCTGGGAAGGCCTTGAAGAGCCGGTGCAAGTGGTCTGGCGCCAGGCCCCGCTGGCGCTGGAGCGGGTCGATGCCGATTTGCTGGAAGGCGATGTGCTGGAGCAGATGCAGGCACGGTTCGACCCGCGACACTATCGACTGGATCTCAATCGCGCTCCGCTGATGCGTTTCGCCTACACCGAAGATGTGGCGCACCAGCGCTGGGTTGCCATCCTGCTGTTTCATCACATCGTGCTGGACCACACCGCATTGGAAATGCTGGTGGCCGAAATGGATGAGGCCATGCGCGAGCAATCGAGCGATCTGCCAGCTCCGGTGCAATACCGCCACTACGTAGCGCAGGCGCGGCTTGGCACGGATGCCGAGGCTCACGAAGCATTCTTCCGCGACATGCTCGGTGACATCGACGAACCGACCGTGGCCTTCGGCTTGCAGGACGTGCACGGCGATGGCAGCACGATTGTCGACACAGAGCTGATGCTCGATGCCGGCGTTGCCCAGCGTCTGCGGGAACAGGCGCGCCAGCTCGGCATCAGTGTGGCGAGTCTGGTGCATCAGGCGTGGGGCCAGGTTCTGGCGCAAATGTCGGGCCGTGATGATGTGGTGTTCGGCACGGTGCTGCTGGGGCGGATGCAGGGCGGCGCGGGTGCTGACCGTGCGCTGGGCATGTTCATCAACACCTTGCCGGTGCGCGTCAGCGTGGGGGCGACCACGGTGCAAGAGGGCGTGCGTGCCACGCACGAACGTCTGGCGCAACTGCTCGGACATGAGCAGGCCTCCCTGGCCCAGGCCCAACGTTGCAGCGGCGTGCCCGGGTCGCTGCCGCTGTTCAGCACGCTGCTGAATTTCCGACACAGTGCGCCGCAAACCGCCGCAGTGGCGTGGGACGGTATTCAGATTCTCAGTTCCCGTGAGCGCAGCAACTACCCGTTGGTGATCAACGTCGATGACCTTGGCGAAGGTTTTCGTCTGGGTGTGCAGGCGTTGCCACAAGTGGATGGCGTGCGGGTCTGCGATTACCTGCAAACCGCGTTGCACAATCTGGTCACGGCGCTGGAGTTGCACCCGACCACGCCGTTACAGCAGGTGTCGATCCTGTCGCCGAGCGAGCGCCAACGGGTGCTGGTCGGCTTCAATATCACCGGCCGTGACTATCCGCGTGAGCAAACCGTGCAACGCTTGTTCGAAGCACAAGCGGCGCTGCGTCCGCAGGCATTGGCGGCGGTGCAAGGCCGGCAGCAGTTGAGTTATGAAGAGCTGAATCGGCGCGCCAATCGTCTGGCCCACCACCTGATCGGCTTCGGCGTGCAACCGGGGCACAGTGTGGCGACGTTGCTTGAGCGCTCGCTGGATCTGCTGGTGTGCATCCTCGCGATCAACAAGTGCGCCGCGGTGTACGTGCCGCTGGACATCAACGCCCCGGCCGAGCGTCAGAGCTTCATGGTCCAGGACAGCCGTGCGGTGCTGTTGCTGACCCAGAGCGATGCGTCAGTCGAGTACTCGGTGCGACGTCGGGATCTCGACACGCTGATGCTGGAAGAATATCCCGCGCATAATCCGAATCTGCCGCAGTCGGCAGAATCGCTGGCCTACATCATGTACACCTCAGGTTCGACCGGCGCGCCGAAAGGCGTACTGGTGCCGCATCGGGCCGTCACGCGGCTGGTGATCAACAATGGCTACGCCGATTTCAATGGCGGCGACCGCGTAGCGTTCGCTTCGAACCCGGCATTCGACGCCAGTACGCTGGAAGTCTGGGCGCCGCTGCTTAACGGCGGCGCGGTCGTGGTGATCGGGCAGGACGACGTGCTGTCTCGCGAGAGCTTCCTCAACGTGCTGCTGACGCAGGCCGTCAACGTGCTGTGGTTGACTGCCGGCCTGTTCCATCAATACGCCGATGACTTGATGCCGGTGTTCCGCCGCTTGCGCTACCTGCTGGTGGGTGGCGATGTGCTGGATCCTGCGGTGATCGCCCGCGTGCTGCGTGATGGCGCACCGCAGCATTTGCTCAACGGTTATGGCCCGACCGAAGCCACGACATTCACCACCACCCATGAAATCCGCGCTGTCGAAACCGGCAGCATTGCCATCGGCCGGCCGATCGGCAACGCCCGCTGCTATGTGCTGGATGCCCGTCAACAGCCGCTGCCGGTGGGGGCCGTCGGTGAGCTGTTCATCGGCGGTGCCGGGGTGGCGAAGGGGTACCTGAATCAGCCGCAACTGAGCGAAGAGAAATTTCTTGCCGACCCGTTTGCCGACGCGCCGGATGCGCGGATGTATTGCACCGGTGACCTGGTCTGCTGGCTCGCCGACGGCACGTTGCAGTACCTGGGGCGCAATGATCAGCAAGTGAAAATTCGCGGCTATCGCATCGAACTGGGGGAGATCGAAACCCGCCTGAGCGCCTGTGCCGGGGTCCGCGATGCCGTGGTGCTGCTGCGCGAAGACGTGCCGGGCGATAAACGTCTGGTGGCGTGGTTCACCGCGCAGGACACTGCTCACGTGCCTGCGATCAGCGAGTTGCACGGGCAATTGCAAGGGCAGTTGCCCGACTACATGTTGCCCGCGGCCTATGTGCGACTGGACGTATGGCCACTGACGGCCAACGGCAAACTGGATCGCAAGGCATTGCCGGCACCCGATCAGGATGCCGTGCTCAGCCGGGAATTCGCAGCACCGCAAGGGGAAGTGGAAGTCGCGTTGGCGCAAATCTGGGCCGACCTGCTCAAGGTCGAGCGCATCGGTCGGTATGACCACTTCTTTGAACTGGGCGGGCATTCGTTGCTGGCGGTGAGCCTGATCGAGCGCATGCGTCAGCTCGGCCTCAGTGCCGATGTGCGCGTGCTGTTCAATCAGCCGACCCTCGCTGCATTGGCGGCGGCGGTGGGCAGCGGTCGCGAGATAGAGGTACCGGCCAACTTGATCCCGGCCGGATGCACGCACATCACTGCGGACATGCTGACCCTGACTGAACTCGATCAAGCCAGTATCGAGCGCATCGTCGCCACGGTGCCGGGCGGCGCGGCCAACGTGCAGGATATTTATCCGCTGGCGCCGTTGCAGGAAGGCATCCTCTATCACCACCTCAGCGCCGAACAGGGCGATCCGTACCTGCTGCAATCGCGTCTGGCATTCGACAGCCTCGAGCGTTTGCACCACTTCGCTGATGCTTTGCAGCAGGTCATCGTGCGTCACGACATTCTGCGCACCAGCGTGGTCTGGGAAGGCCTGCCGAGCGCTCACCAGGTGGTGTGGCGTCAGGCGCAACTGGTGGTGCGAGCGGTGCCGCTGGACCCGGCGCACGGCGATATTCTCGAACAGTTGCACCAGCGCTTCGACGCCCGACATCACCGCATCGATCTGACCCAGGCACCGTTGCTGCGCATCGTTTATGCCGAGGACCCGGCGCAGCAACAAGTAGTGGCGATTGTGCTGTTCCAGCACTTGATCCTCGATCACACCGCGATGGACGTGGTCGGTCAGGAAATGCGCGCGATCATGTTCAATCAGGCACACACCCTGACAACGCCAATGCCGTATCGCAACTACGTGGCGCAGGCGCGTCTGGGTGCTGACGAGCAAGCGCACGAGGTGTTTTTCCGCGAAATGCTCGGCGCTATCGATGAACCGACGTTGCCGTTCGGCTTGCAGGATGTGCAGGGCGATGGCAGCGATATCGAAGAAGCCCTGCAAGCGGTCGATGCCGGTCTGAACGTGCGGTTGCGCGAGCAGGCCAGACAGTTGGGCGTCAGTCCGGCGAGCCTGATGCACCTGGCTTGGGCGCAGGTGCTGGGCGTGGTTTCGAATCGCCGTGATGTGGTGTTCGGCACCGTGTTGATGGGGCGTATGCAGGGCGGCGAGGGCGCGGATCGAACACTGGGCGTGTTTATCAACACCTTGCCTTTGCGCGTGGATGTCAGCGAAGGCGTGCGCGCTGGCGTCAAGCGCACCCACGCCCGGCTGACTGCGCTGCTGGGCCATGAACATGCATCACTGGCGCTGGCCCAGCGTTGCAGCGCGGTGTCCGCTTCGACGCCGTTGTTCAGCGCTTTGCTCAATTACCGCCACAGTGCCGCAGATTCCCAGGCACAAGAGGGGCAAGGAATCTGGGAAGGCGTGCGCCACCTGGGCGGTGAAGAGCGCAGCAATTACCCGCTGACCCTCAGCGTTGATGATCTCGGCGAGGGCTTTGCCCTGACGGTGCTGGCGGTCAGGCAGATCGGCGCGCCACGGATTTGCAGCTACATGCACACCGCGCTCGAACATCTGGTGACAGCGCTCGAGCAGGCGCCGCAACGTCCGCTGAACCGTTTACCGATTCTCTCGGTCGCGGAATACGAGCACCTGCTGGTCGGCTTCAACCAGCATTCAGCGGCGTATCCGCGTGGCGCGACGATCCATCGGTTGGTGGAGGCTCAGGCCGAGCAGCGGCCAGATGCTCTGGCAGTGGTCCAGGGCGCGCAGCAGTTAACCTACGCTCAGCTCAATCAGCGCGCCAATCGCCTGGCCCATCACTTGCTCGGCCTCGGCGTGCAGCCCGATGACCGCATCGCCGTGTGCCTGCGCCGCAGCCCGGACATGCTCGTGGCGTTGCTGGCGATCCTCAAGGCTGGCGCCGGTTACGTGCCGGTCGATCCGGCGTACCCGGCGCAGCGCATTGCCTATCTGTTGCAGGACAGCGATCCCGTGGCGGTACTCGCACAGGCTTCGACCCGCGATCTGCTGGGGCGGATGCCGGTGATCGATCTGGACAACCCCACCTGGCAACACCTGTCCGAAGCCAATCCGCAACTGCCGACCCTGACGCCGGCGCATCTGGCTTATGTGATCTACACCTCCGGCTCAACCGGTGAGCCGAAAGGTGTAATGGTCGAGCACTCGACCTTGGAAAACCTTGTGCACTGGCACTGCGAGGCTTTCGATCTACAGGCCGGCAGCCACACCGCGAGTGTCGCTGGATTCGGTTTCGACGCGATGGCCTGGGAAATCTGGCCGGCGCTGTGTGTGGGCGCGACCCTGCACCTGCCGCCGCAGTCGATCAGCAACGAACACCTCGATGACTTGCTCGACTGGTGGCGCGCGCAGCCGTTGCAGGTGAGTTTCCTGCCGACGCCGGTGGCCGAATATGCCTTCAGTCGCGATCTCGGTCACCCGACTTTGCGCACGCTGTTGATCGGTGGCGACAAGTTGCGGCAATTCCCTCGCAATCAGACCTTCGCGGTGATCAACAACTATGGCCCGACCGAGGCGACGGTGGTCGCCACGTCTGGCGCGGTCGAGGCCGGGCAGACGCTGCATATCGGTCGACCAATGGCCAACGCCAAGGTGTATCTGCTCGACGAGCAACAGCGGCCGGTGCCGGTCGGCGTTGCGGGTGAATTGTTCGTTGGCGGTGCCGGCGTGGCACGCGGTTATCTGAACCGGCCCGAGCTGAGCGCCGAACGCTTCCTCGAAGACCCGTTCAGCGACGAACCGCAGGCGCGCATGTACCGCACCGGCGACCTCGCACGCTGGCTGGGCGACGGCACTATCGAATACCTGGGGCGCAACGACGATCAGGTGAAACTGCGCGGTGTGCGCATCGAACTGGGCGAAATCGAAGCGGCGCTGAGCCGCCACGATGCGGTGCAGGATTGCGTGGTGTTGGTGCGTGACGGGCAACTTCTGGCGTGGTTCACCGGGCAGGTGAGCGTCGAGATAGAGGATTTGCGCAGTCAGCTGCAAGCGCAGTTGCCGCCAGCACTGGTGCCGGCAGCCTATGTGCGACTGGACAGCCTGCCGCTGACCGCCAACGGCAAACTTGATCGCAAAGCCTTGCCCGAGCCGGACCAAAGCGCCTGGCTCAGCCGCGAGTACGAAGCGCCGCAGGGCGCAGTCGAAACGACGTTGGCGCAGATCTGGTCTGACGTGCTGCAGGTCGAACAGGTCGGCCGTCACGACAATTTCTTCGAACTGGGCGGGCATTCATTGCTGGCGGTGACACTGATCGAGCGCATGCGTCAGGCCGATCTGCGCACCGACGTGCGCGTCCTGTTCAGCCAGCCAACCCTGGCTGCGCTGGCCGCTGCGGTGGGCAGTGGCCGCGTGGTCGAAGTGCCGGCCAATCTGATTCCGGCCGATTGCACCCACATCACCCCGGACATGTTGCCGCTGGTGCAACTGGATCAGGCCAGCATCGAGCGCATCGTCGCCACGGTGCCGGGCGGCGCGGCGAATGTGCAGGACATTTATCCGTTGGCGCCATTGCAGGAAGGCATTCTTTATCACTACATCACCGCTGAACGCGGCGATCCGTACCTGCTGCAATCGCGTCTGGCGTTCGACAGCCTTGAACGGCTGCAAGCCTATGCCGACGCATTGCGTCAGGTCATGGCGCGCCACGACATCCTGCGCACCGGGGTGGTCTGGGAAGGGTTGACCGCGCCTGTGCAAGTAGTCTGGCGCGCAACTGAACTGCCGGTGCAGGAAATCGCGCTCGACCCGGCGGCGGGCGATGTGTTGTTGCAGTTGAATGAGCGTTTCGACGCGCGGCAGTTTCGTCTGGATATCAGCCAGGCGCCATTGACGCGTCTGGTGTATGCACAGGATCCGGTCAACGATCGGGTGGTGGCGATGCTGCTGTTCCATCACATCGTCATGGACCACACCGCGCTGGAAGTCGTGCAACAGGAAATGCTCGCGATTCTCTTGGGGCACGGCGAAGCGCCAATGCCGGCGGTGCCTTACCGCAACTATGTGGCCCAGACACGGCTGGGCATCAACCAGCAGGAACACGAAGCGTTTTTCCGCGAGATGCTGGGCGCCATCGACGAGCCGACGCTGCCATTCGGCATGCTCGATGTGCGCGGTGACGGCAATGACATTGAAGAAGTCCGCCAAAGCGTGCCCGAAGCGTTGGCCATGCGCCTGCGCAGTCAGGCGCGGCAGTTGGGCGTGAGCGTTGCCAGCCTGTTCCATCTGGCATGGGCACAGGTGCTGGCGGCGACCTCGGGTCAGGAACGCGTGGTGTTTGGCACCGTGCTGCTGGGGCGGATGCAGGGTGGTAGCGGTGCTGATCGCGGCCTGGGGATGTTCATCAATACCTTGCCGATACGCGTGGATCTGGGTCAAACGCCAGTGCGTGCCGGTGTCAGGGCGACGCATGCGCAATTGACTGCATTGCTCGGCCACGAACATGCACCACTGGCGCTGGCCCAGCGTTGCAGTGGTGTGACCGGGTCATCGCCATTGTTCAGCGCCATGCTCAACTATCGCCACAGCGTCAGCGAGCAACAGCAGCAAGCCGCTCGCCTGAGCTGGCAAGGCATCGATAGCCTCTCCAGCGAAGAACGCACCAACTATCCGCTGAGTCTCAACGTCGATGACCTCGGTCAGGGCTTTTACCTGACGGTCATGACCCCTTCGAACATCGGCGCGACGCGGGTTTGCGGTTACATGCAGCGGGCCTTGTCGAGCCTGGCCGAAGCGTTGGAGCAATCACCGCAGGCGCCGCTGAGCCATCTGCCGGTGTTGCCAGAGGCAGAGCGGCAGAAATTGCTGTGCGAATTCAACGCTACCGAAGTCGATTACGATCTTGAGCAAACGCTCCATGGTCTGTTCGAGGCGCAGGTACAACGTACGCCACAGGCGCCGGCCGTGGCGACGGCAGCGCAACAACTGAGCTATGCCGAACTGAACGCCCGGGCCAATCAACTGGCGCGGCACCTGCGAGGCCTGGGCGTGCAGGCGGATTCGCGGGTGGCGATTTGCGTCGAACGCAGCCTCGATATGGTGGTCGGCCTGCTGGCCATTCTCAAGGCGGGCGGCGGCTATGTGCCGCTGGATCCGGCGTATCCGTTGGAACGTCTGGCCTACATGCTGCACGATAGCGCGCCAGTGGCGGTGCTGGTGCAGGGTTCGACTCGTGCGTTGCTGGGCGAGGTTGATGTGCCGATGATCGATCTCGATCAACCGCACTGGCAAGCGCAACCGACGGACAATCTGCCCGGCGCTGGATCGACCCCACAGCACACCGCGTATGTGATCTACACCTCCGGCTCGACCGGCCAGCCCAAAGGCGTGGTCAACGAGCACGCCGGGGTGGTCAACCGCTTGTTGTGGATGCAGGACGCTTACCCACTGACGGCGGCGGACACGGTGTTGCAGAAAACCCCGTTCAGTTTCGACGTGTCGGTGTGGGAGTTTTTCTGGCCGTTGATGACCGGTGCGCGCCTGGTCATGGCTCAGCCTGGCGGACACAAGGACCCGCAATACCTCGCAAAAGTGATTGAGGCCGAGAACATCACCACGCTGCACTTTGTGCCGTCGATGCTCGACGTGTTCCTTGCCAACAGTGACACCGAACGCAGCAGGGGGCTGCGGCGGGTGATGTGCAGCGGTGAGGCGTTGCCGGGCAGTCTGGTGCGACGTTTCAAACTGCAATTGCCGGGCAGCGAGTTGCACAACCTGTACGGCCCGACCGAAGCGGCCGTCGACGTGACCGCGTGGAACTGCGCCGGGCCAATCGAACACACACCGGACAACACGCCCATCGGCAAACCGATTGCCAACACCCGTATGTACATCCTCGACGCCCAGCAACAACCGGTGCCGCAAGGCGTGATCGGCGAGTTGTACATCGGTGGCGTGCAGGTCGCACGCGGCTACCTCAATCGCCCGCAACTGAACGCCGAACGCTTCCTCGACGATCCGTTCCGGCCCGACGGCCGGATGTACCGCACTGGTGATGTCGCCCGCTATCTGCCCGACGGCAACATCGAGTACCTGGGCCGTAACGACGATCAGGTGAAAATCCGCGGCCTGCGTATCGAACTGGGTGAGATTCAGGCGCGCATGACCGCGATCGCCGGCGTGCAGGAAGCCGCGGTGCTGGCCCGTGAAGAGGTCCCGGGGGACAAGCGTCTGGTCGCGTATTACACCGGCGAACGTCTGGAAGTCGACGTGTTGCGCGGGCATCTGCTGGAGCATTTGCCCGATTACATGGTGCCTGCGGTGTTCGTGCATCTGCACGCGTTGCCCCTGAGCCCCAACGGCAAACTCGACCGCAAGGCCTTGCCGGCACCGGATCAGAGCGCGCTGAAAACCCGTGAATACGAAGCGCCGGTCGGCGAAGTCGAAATCACCCTCGCACGGCTCTGGGCCGAGTTGCTCAACGTCGAGCGGGTAGGGCGGCACGACCATTTCTTTGAGCTGGGTGGTCACTCATTACTGGCGGTCAGCCTCATCGGCCGGTTACGTCAGGAAGGCATGGAAGCCGATGTCAGGGCGCTGTTCGAACAGCCGACCCTGGCCGGCTACGCCGCAATTACGGAAAGAATGGAGATCGTCCTGTGAATGTGATCGAACTGTTGGCAACCCTGAAAAGCAAAGACATTCAGTTGGCGGTCAGCGACGACCAGTTGCGCGTAAACGGCAACAAGCAGGCCTTGAGCGATCCGGCATTGCTGGCAGCGCTACGTGAGCACAAACCGGCGCTGATCGAACTGATCAAGGCCGGGCAATATTCGGCCACCAAGGCTGGCCAGATCGACGTGCCGGCCAACGGCATTGTCCCCGGTACCACGCGCATCACGCCGCAAATGCTGACCCTCGCCGAAGTTGATCAAGCGACTATTGACCGCTTGATCGCTGACGTCCCCGGCGGCGCCGCCAATGTGCAGGATATCTATCCGCTGGCGCCGTTGCAGGAAGGCATTCTTTACCACCATGCGAGCAACGAGCAGGGCGATCCGTACGTCATGCAGTCGTACTTTGCGTTCAGCAATCGCCAGCGGTTACAGGCTTTTGCTCAGGCCTTGCAAACGGTGATCGATCGCCACGACATCCTGCGCACGGCAGTGCATTGGGAGGGGCTGGATACGCCGCTGCAAGTGGTCTGGCGCCAGGTGCAACTACCCGTGGAAGAGGTGCTGCTCGACCACGCAGGCGATGCTTTGCAACAACTTCACGAGCGTTTTGACGCGCGACATTTCCGTCTCGACGTTACCCGGGCACCGCTGATGCGTCTGGCGTACGCCTGGGATGAGGCCGGTCAACGGGTCGTGGCGACGTTGCTGTTCCATCACATGGCGCTGGATCACTCGGCGCTCGACGTGGTGCGGCACGAACTGCAAGTCTGTCTCACCGGCCAGCATGAATTGCTGGGGCGGCCAGTGCCGTTTCGCAATTACGTCGCGCAGGCACGGTTGGGCATCACAGAGGCCGAACATGAGGCGTTTTTCCGCGACATGCTTGGCGATATAACCGAGCCGACGCTGCCGTGCGGCTTGCACGATGTGCAGGGCGACGGACTCGGCATCGCCGAACTGAGCCTGCCGATCAACCCGTTGCTGGGGCAGCGTTTGCGGGCGCAGGCGCGTCAGCTCGGCGTGAGTGTCGCGAGCCTGTTCCATCTCGGCTGGGCGCAGGTGCTGGCGGTGTTGACCGGCAAACCCAATGTGGTTTTCGGCACGGTGTTGATGGGGCGTATGCAAGGCGCCGAAGCCACCGAGCGCGCGCTGGGGATTTTCATCAATACCTTGCCGCTGCGGATCGATGTCGATGCGCAGGGCGTGCGTGCTGCGGTCGATGCGACGCACAAACGCCTGACCACGTTGATGCGTCACGAACACGCGCCGCTGGCGTTGGCACAACGTTGCAGCGGTGTGGTCGCGCCCACGCCGTTGTTCAGTGCCTTGCTCAATTACCGCCACAGCCACACGGCGGCGACGGCCAGTGCCGAGACCCTCGCTGCGTGGGAAGGCATCAGCACCCTCAGCTCCGAAGAACGTACCAATTACCCGCTGACCCTGAGCGTCGATGATTTCGCTGATGCCTTCAGCCTGACTTTGCTGGCCACCACTGAGGTTGACCCGCAGCGCATCTGCGAGTACCTGCACTGCGCGCTGGAAAGTCTGGTGCTGGCGCTGGAGCAAGCGCCGGACACTGCGCTTAACCAACTGCCGATTCTGCCAGCGGCCGAGCGCGAGCAAGTCTTGCTGGCGTTCAATGCCACCCACGCCGACTACCCGGCAACGCTGACCATCGCGCAACGTTTCGAGGCGCAAGTGGTGCAGCGGCCGGAGGCCGTGGCGGCGGTCTTTCTCGATAAGCCATTGAGTTATGCCGAGCTCAACCGGCAGGCCAATGCGCTGGCGCATCACTTGATCGAACTCGGGGTGAAACCCGATGATCGTGTCGCCATCGTCGCCCGGCGCGGCCTCGATACGCTGGTCGGGCTGCTGGCGATTCTCAAGGCGGGCGCCGGTTACGTGCCGATTGACCCGGCGCACCCGGCAGATCGTCTGCACTACTTGCTGAGTGACAGCGCCCCGGTTGTGATCCTCACCCAGAGCACTTTGCACCAGCGCTTGCCGGCGCTGAATGTGCCGGTGATCGACCTCGATCAGCGCGCCTGGCCGCTGGGCGTGACCGCTGATCCGCAGGTGCCGGGCCTGACCAGCGCGCACCTGGCCTACGTGATCTACACCTCCGGGTCCACCGGCTTGCCGAAAGGCGTGATGGTCGAACACCGCACACTGTCGAATCTGGTCGACTGGCACTGCACAGCGTTCGATCTGTGCGCCAGTCGCCACACGTCGAGCCTTGCCGGATTCGGTTTTGACGCCATGGCGTGGGAAGTCTGGCCGGCGTTGTGTGCCGGCGCGACCCTGCATCTGGCACCGACTCACGAAGGCAGCGAAGACATCGACGCGCTGCTCGACTGGTGGCGTGCGCAGCCGCTGGACGTGAGTTTCCTGCCGACGCCAGTGGCCGAATATGCCTTCAGCCAGAACCTTGAACACCCGACCTTGCGCACGTTGCTGATCGGTGGCGACCGCTTGCGGCAGTTCAGCCGCAACCAGCAATTCGACGTGATCAACAACTATGGCCCGACCGAAGCCACGGTGGTCGCCACCTCTGGCCGGATCGAGGCCGGTGATGCGCTGCACATCGGCAAACCGGTCGCCAATGCCACGGTGTATCTGCTCGATGAACAACAACGTCCGGTGCCGATTGGCGTCATGGGCGAGTTGTACGTCGGTGGTGCGGGTGTTGCGCGTGGCTATCTGAATCGTGCCGATCTGACGGCCGAGCGCTTCCTCGACGATCCATTCAGCAGCGCCGCAAATGCGCGCATGTATCGCACCGGGGACCTCGCCCGTTGGCGCGCCGACGGCACGATTGATTACCTGGGACGCAATGACGATCAGGTGAAAATCCGTGGCGTGCGCATCGAACTTGGCGAAATCGAGACCCGCCTCAACCAGTTGCCCGGCATCCAGGAAGCGGTGCTGCTGGCTCGCGAAGACGAGCCCGGCCAGCCGCGTCTGGTCGCCTATTTCACCGAGCAGGCGCAGGTCGAACCGCTGGCCGTGGCCGAGTTGCGCGCGCACCTGTTGACGCAGTTGCCGGATTACATGGTGCCGGTGGCCTTCGTCAAACTCGACGCGTTGCCACTGACGGCCAATGGCAAGGTCGACCGCAAGGCACTGCCCAAGCCTGATCGTGCGGCGCTGTTCACCCGCGAATACGAGGCGCCACACAATGAGCTGGAAACCGCACTGGCACAGATCTGGGCACAAGTGCTACAGGTTGAGCGAGTCGGGCGTCAGGATCACTTTTTCGAACTCGGCGGCCATTCATTGCTGGCGATGCGCATGGTTTCCCAGGTTCGCCAACGCCTCGGGGTAGAACTGGCGCTGGGCGATCTGTTCGCCAACGCTGAACTGGCGGCGGTCGCCGCAGCGGTGGCGCGAGCCGGGCGCAGCACGCAACCGGAGATTGTGCCGGTGGCCCGTGACGGTGCTTTGCCGCTGTCGTTCGCCCAGCAACGTTTATGGTTTCTGGCGCAAATGGAAGGCGCCAACACCGCGTACAACATTCCCATCGGCCTGCGCCTGCGTGGCCAGTTGAACGAAGAGGCGCTGCAACAAGCGCTGGGCCGCATCGTCGCCCGCCACGAAACCCTGCGCAGCCGTTTCGCTCAGTTCAATGACGAAGCACAGGTATTGATTGCCCCGGTCGACAGCGGTTTGCTGCTGCGCGTCGAAGATCTGCGGCAGCACCCGCAACCCGACAAAACCTTGCTGGCATTGATCCAGGGCGAAGCGTCGGGGCCCTTCGATTTGCAGGACGACCCGCTGATTCGTGGGCGGCTGGTGCGTCTGGCCGATGATCACCATGTGCTGTTGCTGACCCTGCACCACATCATCTCCGATGGCTGGTCGATGGGTGTTTTGACCCGGGAACTGATGGCGTTGTATCAGGCGTTCAGCCATGGCCAACCGGATCCGTTGCCACCGCTGGCGCTGCAATACACCGATTACGCGGTGTGGCAGCGCCGCTGGCTCAGCGGTGAGGTGTTGCAGCGCCAGAGCGAATACTGGCAACAGACGCTAGCCGGCGCGCCGGCGCTGTTGATGCTGCCGACCGATCGACCGCGCCCGGCAGAACAGGATTTCGCCGGCAGCACTGTCGATGTGCTACTTGACGAGCGTTTGAGTGCCGGGCTCAAAGCCCTGTCCCAGCGCCACGGCGTGACGATGTACATGCTGATGATCAGCGCATGGGCGAGCCTGCTCAGTCGTTTGTCCGGGCAGTCGGAAGTGGTCATCGGCTCGCCTGTCGCCAACCGTAACCGCGCCGAGATCGAAGGCTTGATCGGCATGTTCGTCAACACCCTTGCGCTGCGCATCGATACCTCCGGTGAGTTGAGCAGCGAGGCGTTGCTGGCGCGGGTCAAGGCGCAGACACTGTCGGCGCAGGCGCATCAGGATCTGCCGTTCGAGCAAGTGGTGGAAATCACCAAACCGCTGCGCAGCATGGCGCACAGCCCGTTGTTCCAGGTGATGTTCAGTTGGGAAAGCGGCCACGGCGCTGGCCTGAGCCTGGGTGATCTGACGCTGGAAAGCGTCGCCGAGCCGAGCCATTTTGCCAAATTCGATCTGTCGTTGACCCTGGCGGAGGCTGCGGACGGCATTCGCGGTTCGCTGGAATACGCCATTGCCTTGTTCGATGAGGTGACGATCCAGCGATATGTCGGTTACTTCCAGCGCTTGTTGCAAGCGATGGTCAGCAACGATCAAGCGGTGCTGGCGCAGGTCGAGTTGTTGGCGGACGAAGAGCGCCGGCATTTGCTGGTTGATCTGAACTCGACCGCCATCGAGCATGATCTTGAGCAGACTGTCCATGGCCGCTTCGAGGCGCAGGTCTTGCGCACGCCAGAGGCTGACGCCGTGGTGTGCGCTGAGTTGCGTTTGAGTTATGCCGATTTGAACCGCCGCGCCAACCAGCTTGCGCATCATCTGCGCGAGTGCGGCGTGGGCAGCGATTCGCGGGTGGCGATCTGCGTCGAGCGCGGACCGCAATTGCTGGTCGGTTTACTGGCCATTCTCAAGGCCGGCGGCGCTTATGTGCCGCTGGATCCGGGTTATCCCGCCGAGCGTCTGGCCTACATGCTCGAGGACAGCGCGCCGGTGGCAGTGCTGGTGCACTCGGCGACGCGTGCGCTGATCGGCGAATCTGCGGCGGTGCTGATCGATTTCGACCATTGCACCTGGCACAACCTGCCGGAAAGTAATCCGAAGGTGCCAGACCTGAGCGCTGCGAATCTGGCGTATGTGATTTACACCTCAGGTTCCACCGGCGCCCCGAAAGGCGTGATGGTCGAGCACCGCAACCTGAGCAATCTGTTGCACTGGAGCGCCAGCCTGTGTCCGCTTTCAACCGGCGCCGCGCTGTTGCAGAAAACCCCATTCAGCTTCGACGCTTCGGTCTGGGAGCTGTTCTGGCCGTTGACCACGGGCATGCGTCTGGTCCTCGCCAGCCCCGACGGGCACCGCGACCCGGCGGCGCTGGTGCAGCTCATTCGCGAGCAACAGGTCAATGTCGTTCAGTTTGTGCCGGCGCTGTTGCAGCAGTTCCTCGAAGTCGAGGATGTCGGCGAATGCAGCAGCCTGACCGATCTGTTCTGTGGTGGCGGTGAGTTGACCGCCGCGTTGGTGCGCAGCGTGCGCGTGCGCCTGCCGCACGTTCGCCTGCATAACGTCTATGGCCCGACCGAGGCCACCGTCGACAGCACGGTGTGGACACTTGAGCCGAATACGCCGGTGCCGGAAGGCGCACCACCGATCGGCAAACCGCTGTGCAATACCCGCGTGTATATCCTGGATGCTCATCAGCAACCGGTGCCATTCGGTGTCGTCGGCGAGATGTATCTCGGCGGCGTGCAGGTGACGCGGGGTTATCTGAACCGGCCGGAGCTGACAGCCGAACGCTTCCTCAACGACCCGTTCAGCGAGCAAGCGGACGCGCGCCTGTACCGCACTGGCGACGTCGCGCGATATCTCGCCGACGGCAATATCGAATACCTGGGGCGCAATGACGATCAGGTCAAGATCCGTGGTTTGCGCATCGAACTCGGCGAGATTCAGGCGCATCTGGCGCAGGTCGACGGCGTGCGCGAAGCCGCCGTGCTGGCCCGTGAAGACGCCCCGGGCGATCAGCGACTGGTGGCGTACTACAGCGGCGAGCCCTTGCAGATCGAGCAGTTGCGCAGCGAATTGCTCACGCATCTGCCGGACTACATGGTGCCCGCCGTGTTCGTGCATCTGGAAGCCTTGCCGCTGAGCCCCAACGGCAAACTGGACCGCAAGGCCTTGCCGGTACCGGACCAGACCGCGCTGTTGAACCGCGAATACGAAGCCCCGGTCGGTGAAGTCGAAACAGTGATTGCCGGGCTCTGGGCCGAGCTGTTGAAGGTCGAGCGGGTAGGGCGCCACGACCACTTCTTTGAACTGGGCGGGCATTCGTTGATGGCGGTCAATCTGGTTGCACGCATGCGCCGGGCCGGCCTGTCGGCGGATATTCGCGTGCTGTTCGGCCAGCCTACCCTGGCGGCGCTGGCCGCAGCCGTGGGCGGAGAACCTGAAGCGGCTGTCCCGGCCAATCTCATCCCTCCGGACTGCACGCACATCACTCCTGAGTTGCTGCCGTTGGTCACGCTGGATCAGGCGACTATCGACAGAATCGTGGCGAGCGTCCCCGGTGGTGCCCTGAATGTGCAGGATATCTATCCGCTGGCACCGTTGCAGACCGGGATTCTGTTCCATCATCTGGCGGCGGCTCAGGGCGATCCGTATGTTCTGCAAGCGCAGTTTGCCTTCGCCGATGAGCAGCGTTTGCAGGCATTTGTCGCGGCGCTGCAACGGGTGATCGAACGCCATGACATTCTGCGCACATCGCTGTTCTGGGAAGGCCTGGAACAGCCGGTGCAAGTGGTCTGGCGTCAGGCTTCGCTGAGCTGCGAGGCGCTGGAACTTGACGCTGATTCGGCTGATGCGCTGAGTCAATTGCGCGCGCGCTTCACCGTCGATAAATACCGCATGCCCGTCACCGAGGCACCGCTGATGCGCGTGGTGTACAACCGCGATGCCGTCAATCAGCGCGTGGTCGCGTTGCTGCTGTTCCATCATCTGGTGATGGATCACGTCGCGCTTGAAGTGCTGCAACACGAGATGCAGGCGTTTCTGCTGGGTCAGCCACTGCATCTGAGCGAGCCGGTGCCGTACCGCAATTACGTGGCGCACACCCGTTCCGGGTTGAGCGAGCAGGATCACCAGGACTTCTTCCGCGAAATGCTCGGCAATATCGATGAACCGACCTTGCCGTACGGCCAGCACCTGGCGGACGACGGACCTGCGCAAGAGGCACAACTGACGCTGCAAAGCACACTCAGCCACAGCGTGCGTCAGCAGGCACGGCGCCTGGGTGTCAGCGCGGCCAGCCTGATGCACCTCGCCTGGGCGCAGGTGCTGGGGCAACTGTCCGGCCGCGAAGCCGTGGTGTTCGGCACGGTTTTACTCGGCCGATTGCAGGGCGGTGAAGGTTCAGAGCGAGCGCTCGGGGTGTTCATCAACACCCTGCCGCTGTGCATCGAACTGAACGGGCACAGCGTCAAAGGCGCCGCACTGGCGACCCATAAACGCCTGAGTCAGTTATTGGCCCATGAGCATGCGCAATTGGCGCAGGTACAACAGTGCAGTGCGATGCCGTCGGGTACGCCGCTGTTCAGCGCATTGCTCAATTATCGTCACAGCGCACCGCTCGGGCCGATCTCCACCGAGGCGCAAGCAGCATGGCAGGGGATGCAGTTGCTTGAGGCCGAGGAGCACACCAACTATCGCTTGACGCTCAGCGTTGATGATCTCGGCGAAGATTTCAGCCTGAAAGTATTGGCCGCTGCCGGGATTGATGCGCAGCGGATCTGCGCGTACATGCAAAGTGCTTTGGGTGCATTGCTCGATGCGCTGGAACATACGCCGCATGTGGGTTTTGATCGCCTGTCAGTGGTGCCTGCCGCAGAGCGGCATCAGTTATTGGTCGAGCTTAATGCAACGGCACGTGAATACCCGCAATCGCTGACAGTGCACGGTCTGTTCGAGCGCCAAGCCGTAGCGCACGCACAAGCTGTGGCAGCGGTGCATGGCGAGCAATCGTTGAGTTACTTTGAGTTGAACACCCGAGCCAACCAATTGGCCCATCACCTGATCGCGCAAGGCGTGCAACCGGGCAGCCATGTGGCAATCCTGCTGCCGCGCTCGCTGGACCTGCTGATCGCGCAACTGGCGATTGCCAAGTGCGCGGCGGCCTACGTGCCGCTGGACATCAACGCGCCGAGCGAGCGTCAGGCGTTCATGGTCGAGGATTGTCGGGCGGTGGCATTGCTGACCCTGAGCCGCGAAGTGATCGACTACGCCGCGCCGCGCATCGATCTCGACAGGCTGACACTCAGCGGGCAACCGACGCACAACCCGAACCTGGTGCAATCCTCGGAATCGCTGGCGTACATCATGTACACCTCCGGCTCCACCGGTACGCCGAAAGGCGTGATGGTGCCGCACCGTGGTATCGGCCGCTTGGTGATCAACAACGGTTATGCCGATTTCAATCCGCAGGATCGCGTGGTGTTCGCCTCGAACCCGGCGTTCGACGCCAGCACCATGGACATCTGGGGGCCGCTATTGAACGGCGGGCGAGTGGTGGTCATCGATCATCAAACCCTGCTTGATCCAAATGCTTTCGGCCGAGAACTGAGCAGCTCCGGGGCGACGATCCTGTTCGTCACCACGGCGCTGTTCAACCAGTACGTGCAACTGATTCCGCAGGCGCTCAAAGGCCTGCGCATCCTGCTGTGTGGCGGTGAGCGCGGCGATCCGGCAGCGTTCCGCCGGCTGCTGGCCGAGGCGCCAGCGTTACGCATCGTGCATTGCTACGGCCCGACCGAAACCACCACTTACGCGACAACGTTTGCCGTGCATGACGTCGCGGAAAACGCCGAAAGCGTGCCGATTGGCGGTCCGATTTCCAATACTCAGGTGTACGTGCTCGATGCCCATCAGCAACCGGTGCCCATGGGCGTGACCGGTGAGCTGTACATCGGCGGGCAAGGGGTGGCGCTGGGCTATTTGAATCGGCCGGAGCTGACCGCCGAGAAATTCCTTCATGACCCGTTCAGCGACAGACCCGGCGCGCTGCTGTATCGCACCGGCGACCTCGTACGCTGGCTGGCGCCGGGGCAACTCGATTGCATCGGGCGCAATGACGATCAGGTGAAAATCCGTGGTTTCCGCATCGAGCTGGGCGAAATCGAAAACCGTCTGTTGAACTGCCCGGGCATCAAGGAAGCGGTGGTGCTGGCGCGCCGCGATGGCCAGGAGAACGCACGACTGGTGGCGTATTACACGGTGACTGGCGACAGTCTCGACAGCGCTGATCTGCACGCTCAGTTGCAAGCACTGCTGCCGGAATACATGGTGCCGACGGCGTGGGTGCAACTCGATGTGCTGCCGCTGAACAACAACGGCAAGGTTGATCGTAAAGCCTTACCCAAGCCTGATGATGCTGCGTTACTTATCCGTGAGTACACGGCGCCGCAGGGCGAGTTGGAAAGCGTTCTGGCGCAAATCTGGATTGAAGTGCTGCAGGTCGAGCAGGTCGGCCGTCACGATCACTTCTTTGAACTGGGCGGCCATTCGTTGCTGGCGATGCGCATGGTCTCGCTGGTACGTCAGCGCCTCGGTGTCGAGCTGGCGCTGAGCGATCTGTTTGCCGATGCGCAAATGCACGCCGTGGCCGCGACGCTGAATCGCGCCGGCCGCAGCACGTTGCCGGAAATACTCCCGGCGCCACGTGATCAAGCGTTGCCCCTGTCTTTCGCCCAGCAACGCCTGTGGTTTTTGGCGCAGATGCAGGGTGGCAACTCGGCGTACAACATCCCCATCGGCCTGCGCCTGCGCGGCCGTCTCGACGCCGATGCGCTGCAACGGGCGTTGACGCGGATCGTTGCTCGTCACGAAACCTTGCGCAGCCGTTTCGTCAGCATCGACGACACCGCGCAGGTGGCGATTGCGCCGGTCGGCAGCGATTTGCTGCTGCGCGTTGAAGACCTGCGCCAACACCCGCAAGCCGAGCCTGCCTTGCAGACATTGATGACGCAGGAAGCCTCGGCCGCATTCGATCTGCAAACCGATGCACTGATTCGCGGACGGCTGGTGCGTCTGGCCGACGATCACCATGTGCTGTTGTTGACCGTGCATCACATTGTCGCCGACGGTTGGTCAATGGGCGTGCTGACTCGCGAGCTGATGGCGCTGTATCAAGCGTTCAGCCATGGCGGGGCAGATCCGTTGCCGCCGCTGGCATTGCAATACGGCGACTACGCCGTGTGGCAACGGCGCTGGCTCAGTGGCGAGGTACTGCAGCGGCAAAGCGATTACTGGCAGCAGACCCTCGCCGGTGCGCCCGCGCTGTTGACCCTGCCGACCGATCGGCCGCGCCCGGCGCAACAGGATTACACCGGCGGCAACGTCGAAGTGTTGTTGGACGCGCGCTTGAGTGCGGCGCTCAAGGCCTTGAGCCAGCGTCATGGGGTGACCTTGTTCATGACCATGACCGGCGCCTGGGCGCTGTTGATGAGTCGTCTGTCCGGGCAGTCCGATGTGGTGATCGGCTCACCGGTGGCCAACCGTACCCGTGCCGAGATCGAAGGGTTGATCGGCATGTTCGTCAACACCCTCGCGTTGCGTATCGACACCTCGGGCGAACCGAACGTCGAAGCGCTGTTGGCGCAGGTCAAGGCACGAACACTTGAGGCCCAGGGGCATCAGGACCTGCCATTCGAGCAGGTGGTGGAAATTGTCCGGCCGGTGCGCAGTCTGGCACACAGCCCGTTGTTCCAGACCACGTTGAGTTGGGACAGCAGCGTCGGGCCGCGTCTGGTCCTCGGCGATCTGTCGCTGGAAGGTGTGGCCGGGATGGACGATGTCGCCAAATTCGACCTGACCCTGACGCTGGGGGAGGTCAACGGGGTGATACGTGGTTCGCTGAACTACGCCACGGCATTGTTCGACGAATCGACGATCCAGCGCTATGTCGACTATTTCCAGCGGCTGCTGGAAGCGATGGTCGGCGCTGATCACACCGTACTGGAACACGTGCCGCTGCTGGCGCCGGATGAGCGTCAACGCTTGTTGACGGATTTCAACGCCACGGCGCGTGAATATCCGCAGACGCTGACCGTGCATGGGATTTTCCAGCAGCAGGTCGCGGCGCATCCGAAAGCTGTCGCAGCGGTGCATGGTGCGCACTCGCTGAGCTACTTTGAACTGAACGCGCAGGCCAATCGTCTGGCCCATCATCTGATCGGCCAAGGCGTGCAACCGGGCGATCATGTGGCGATCCTGTTGCCACGCTCGCTGGAATTGCTGGTCGCGCAACTGGCGATTGCCAAATGCGCGGCAGCCTACGTGCCGCTGGACATCAACGCGCCGAGCGAGCGTCAGGCGTTCATGGTCGAGGATTGTCGGGCGGTGGCATTGCTGACGCTGAGCAGCGAAGTCATCGACTACCCGGCATCGCGTATCGACCTGGACAGGCTGAAGCTCAGCGGGCAGCCGACGCACAACCCGAACCTGTTGCAGTCATCCGAATCGCTGGCGTACATCATGTACACCTCCGGCTCCACCGGTACGCCGAAAGGCGTGATGGTGCCGCACCGTGGCATCGGCCGGTTGGTGATCAACAACGGTTATGCCGATTTCAATCCGCAGGACCGCGTTGTGTTCGCCTCGAACCCGGCGTTCGATGCCAGCACCATGGACATCTGGGGGCCGCTGTTGAACGGCGGGCGAGTGGTGGTCATCGATCATCAAACCTTGCTTGATCCGAATGCTTTCGGCCGAGAACTGAGCAGCTCCGGGGCGACGATCCTGTTCCTCACCACCGCGCTGTTCAACCAATACGTGCAACTGATCCCGCAGGCGCTCAAAGGCTTGCGCATTCTGTTGTGCGGCGGTGAGCGCGGCGATCGGACCGCGTTCCGCCGAATGCTGGCCGAGGCGCCAGCGTTGCGCATCTTGAATTGCTACGGCCCGACCGAAACCACCACGTTCGCCACGAGCTTCGAAGTCGATGAAGTGGCCGAAAATGCCGAAAGCGTGCCGATTGGCGGGCCGATCGCCAACACTCAGGTGTATGTCCTCGACGCTCATCAGCAACCCGTGCCGATGGGCGTGACCGGCGAGCTGTGCATTGGCGGGCAGGGTGTGGCGCTGGGTTACTTGAACCGGCCGGAGCTGACTGCGGAAAAATTCCTCCGTGATCCTTTCAGCGACACGCCCGGCGCACTGCTGTATCGCACCGGCGACCTCGCGCGCTGGATAGCGCCGGGGCAACTCGATTGCCTCGGGCGCAATGACGATCAGGTGAAAATCCGTGGTTTCCGCATCGAGCTGGGCGAAATCGAAAACCGCCTGCTGAACTGCCCGGGCATCAAGGAAGCGGTGGTGCTGGCGCGCCGCGACGGCCAGGAAACCACGCGTCTGGTGGCGTACTACACCGCCCACGACGAGGCGCTGGACAGTGCCGATCTGCACGCGCAGTTGCAGGCGCGCCTGCCGGAATACATGGTGCCGACGGCGTGGGTGCGGCTCGACGTATTGCCGCTGAACAACAATGGCAAGGTCGACCGCAAGGCGCTGCCGGCACCGACGCAGGAGGCGATGCTCAGTCGAATCTACGAGGCCCCGGCCAATCCACTGGAAGCAAGCCTCGCCGCCGTCTGGTCCGAGGTGTTGCAGGTCGGGCAGGTCGGTCGGCACGACAACTTTTTCGAACTCGGCGGTCATTCGCTGCTGGCGATGCGCATGTTGTCCCAGGTGCGTCAGCAAATGGGTGTGGAACTGGCGTTGGCCGATCTGTTCGCCAACCCGCAACTGGCCGCCGTCGCCGAAGTCCTCAGTCGTGCCGGCCGCAGCACGCTGCCGGATATTGTGCCGGCACCACGTGATCAAGCGCTGCCGCTGTCGTTTGCCCAGCAACGTCTGTGGTTCCTCGCACAGATGGGCGGTGGCAACTCGGCGTACAACATACCGGTGGGTCTGCGTCTGCGCGGGCGCCTCGATGAAGACGCCTTGCAACGGGCGCTGGCGCGAATCGTCGCCCGCCATGAAACCCTGCGCAGCCGCTTCACCCCGCACAACGATCAGGCACAAGTGCTGATCCTGCCGGTCGACACCGGTCTGTTGCTGCAAGTCGCAGATTTGCGTGAGCATCCGCAAGCCGACGAGGCGTTGCAGCAACTGAGCGAAGCCGAAGCATGCGCGCCGTTCAACCTGGAACATGATCCACTGGTGCGCGGCCGACTGGTGCGTCTGGCCGACGATCACCATGTGCTGTTGCTGACCATGCACCACATCATCTCCGACGGCTGGTCGATGGGCGTGTTGACCCGCGAGCTGATGGCGCTGTATCAGGCTTTCAGCCGTGGTGCAGCCGATCCGCTGCCGCCGCTGGCTCTGCAATACACCGACTACGCGGTGTGGCAGCGCCGCTGGCTCAGCGGTGAAGTGTTGCAGCGTCAGTCTGATTACTGGCAACAGAACCTCGCCGGCGCTCCGGCCTTGTTGAGCCTGCCGACCGACCGTCCGCGTCCGGCGCAGCAGGATTACAGCGGCGGCAGTGTCGAAGTGCAACTGGACGAGCAGACCAGCGCCGGCCTCAAGGCGCTGTGCCAGCGACGCGCCGTCACGCCATACATGGTGATCATGAGCACATGGGCGATATTGCTCGCGCGCTTGTCCGGCCAGTCCGACGTGGTGATCGGCTCGCCGGTGGCCAACCGTACCCGCGCCGAGATCGAAGGTTTGATCGGCATGTTCGTCAACACCCTCGCATTGCGCATCGACACGTCCGGCGAGCTGAGCGGTGCGGCGCTGCTGGCGCGGGTCAAGGCGCAGACCCTGCAAGCCCAGGCGCATCAGGATTTGCCGTTCGAACAAGTGGTGGAAATCACCAGACCGGTCCGCAGCCTGTCCCACAGCGCGTTGTTCCAGACCCTGTTGAGCTGGAACAACAACGACGGCCCAAGCCTGACCCTCGGCGACATGACGCTCGAAGGTGTCGCCAGCCCGAACCATTTTGTGAAATTCGACCTGTCGTTGACCCTCGGCGACTATCCGGGCGGGATTCGAGGTGCGCTGAACTACGCCACGGCGCTGTTCGACGAGACGACGATCCAGCGCTATGTCGGGTACTTCCAGCGACTGCTAGCGGCGCTGGTCAGCGATGATCAAACGGTACTGGAACACCTGCCGTTGCCGGCGCCGGAGGAGCTTCAGCGATTGCTGGTCGAGTACAACGCAACCGAGGCCGAGTGTCCGGTGGAGCAGCCGCTTCAGGCGTTGTTCGAAGCGCAGGTTCGGCGTAAACCGGACGCCGTTGCCGTGCAATCCGAGCAAGGCTCTCTGACTTATCAAGCGCTCAATGCGCGCGCCAACCGACTGGCTCATCATCTGCGCGAAATCGGTGTACAGCCGGACACGCGCGTGGCGATTTGCGTCGAGCGCGGGCCGGATCTGGTGGTCGGTCTGCTCGCCATTCTCAAGGCGGGCGGGGCGTATGTGCCGCTGGATCCGGGTTATCCGGCCGAGCGTCTGGCCTACATGCTCAAGGACAGCGCACCGGTAGCGGTGCTGGTGCAATCGGCTACCCGCTCGTTGTTGGCAACGTCTGCGGTCGCGCTGATCGACCTTGATCGCAGCACCTGGCAGCAACAGGCCGAACACGATCCGCAGGTGCCAGGCCTGAGTGCGTCCAGCCTTGCCTACATGATCTACACCTCCGGCTCCACCGGCCTGCCGAAAGGCGTGATGATCGAGCATCGCAGCGCCTGCAACATGGTGCACTGGGGGTCGCAGATCAGTCCGCCCACCGAGCACGGTGCGCTGCTGCAAAAAGCGCCGTTCAGCTTCGATAGCTCGGTGTGGGAGATCTTCTGGCCACTGTGTTCCGGCCTGCGTCTGGTGCTGGCACGACCTGACGGCAACCGCGATTCGGCTTATGTAGTGCAGGCGATTCGCGAGCATCAGGTCAGCGTGGTCAAGTTCGTTCCGGCGTTGCTCCAGCATTTCATCGAGCAGGACGATGTCGACCAGTGCACCTGCCTCACCGATGTGCTCAACGGCGGTGGTGAACTCAGTGCGGCACTGGTTCGCCAAGTGCGTCAGCGCCTGCCGTGGGTGCGTTTGCACAACGTTTACGGGCCGACCGAAACCACAGTCGACAGCAGCGGCTGGACGCTGGAACCAGGTAGCCCGTTGCCGGACAGCGTGGTTCCGATCGGCAAGGCACTGAGCAACACTCGCCTGTACGTCCTCGATGCCCACGATCAGCCAGTGCCGCTGGGCGTCAGTGGTCAGTTGCACATCGGTGGCGTGGGCGTGGCGCGCGGCTATCACGGACTGCCCGAGATGCAGGCCGAGCGCTTCATCGACAGCCCGTTTGTGCCGGGTGATCGGCTGTACCGCACCGGCGATCTGGTGCGCTACAACAACGACGGCGACCTCGAATTCCTCGGCCGCAACGACTTCCAGATCAAGCTGCGTGGCTTGCGCCTGGAACCGGGTGAAATCGAAGCTCGGCTGATCGAGCACCCGGCGATCCACCAAGCAGTGGTCATGGTGCGCGACGAGCGCCTGGTCGCCTGGTACACCGTGCGTGCCGGCGTTGCCGCGCCAGATCTGGAAGTGTTGCGCGCCCATATGCTGGAGCGATTGCCGGAGTACATGGTGCCCGGGGCTTACGTGCTGCTCGACGCTCTGCCGCTGACGCCCAATGACAAGGTTGATCGCAAGGCGCTGCCTGAACCGGGGGGGGATGCGCTCATCAACCGTCCGTACGTGGCGCCGCAAGGCGAAGTCGAAACGGCATTGGCGCGAATCTGGGCGCAAGTGCTTGGCGTTGAGCAGGTCGGGCGTCACGACAACTTCTTCGAGTTGGGCGGGCACTCGCTGTTGGCGGTGCGTCTGGTCAATCTGATGCAGCGAGCAGGGTTGCCAGTGTCGCTGGCGCAGTTGTTCCAGCACCCGAGCGTCGAATCCGCCGCTGCGCTGCTGAATCAGCGTCGCGACGTTGCCGGACAGCCCGAAGGACTGGTCGTGGTGCGCGCCGGGGATCACGGTACGCCGCTGTTTCTGATGCACGAGTTCAGCGGTCGCGAGGTGTATTTTCCGGCACTGGCCATGCACATCGGCGGAGAATTCCCGATTTACGGTTTGCCCGGTGTGCCACTCGGCGAGCCGCAACTGCGTACGATCGAGTGCATGGCTCGGCGTCTTGTCGGGATCATCCGTTCGGTACAGCCGCACGGGCCATATCGTCTGGCGGGATGGTCATTCGGCGGGGTGTTGGCCCTTGAAGTTGCCCAGCAATTGCTTGGCCTTGATGAGCCGGTTGCGTTCATCGGCATGCTCGACAGTTACGCGCCCAACCCACTGGCCCAGAACAAGGCGATGTGGAGCGGTGAAGGGCTGGACAAGCGCCAGTTGCTGGGCCATTGCCGGGGTCGTTCGATGATGCTTGGTGCAGAGGGGCAAACCGCGCTGGCGCGTGTGCAGGCGCTGGAGGCTGAAGTCGGGCAACTGGATTTCAATGAGCTGTTCCAGCGTTGCCTGGCGCAGCAACTGACGGATCCGGAATTGTCGACCGTCAGCACCGCCGATGCCAGACACTACTTCGAGCGCGAAGCCGCGCATCGACTGGCATTGGCGCATTACCGGGTCAGCCCGGCCAGCCAGACAATCCATCTGTTCCGCGCGCAGGAACTGATGGACGGGCAATCGGTGCCGAGTCCGACGCGCGGATGGGAGGAACGTTTTGCCAGCGCAATGCTGCGCTGTATCGATATCCCTGGCGATCACCGCACGATGATGAAAAACCCGCATATCCAGGCCCTCGGACAAGCCATCAGTCAGGCGCTGGAAGCTGCCGTGGCGCCGGAACCTACGCTGTATCAGCCACTGCTGACCATTCAGACCGGGCACGTCGGGCATGCGCCGATCTTTTGTGTGCCGGGGGCGGGGGACAGCGTGACCGGGTTCATTCACCTGACCGAAGCGCTCGGTCCGGAATGGCCGATCATCGGCCTGCAACCGCGAGGTCTGGATGGCAGCAGTGTGCCGCACAGTCAGGTGGAGGCGGCTGCCGCGTTTTATTTGCAGGCGATTGAGCAGGTTTATCCGCAGGGGCCCGTGCACCTGATCGGCCACTCGTTCGGCGGTTGGGTGGCGCACGCCATGGCGGCGCAGTTGCAGGCTGCCGGGCGTGCAGTGGCGTCGCTGACGTTGATCGACAGTGAAGCGCCCGGCGGCGACGGCACGGCTGGTAAACCGTATACGGCGACGGCTGCGCTGGAGCGCCTGATCGAAACGCTGCAATTGTCCAGCGGCAAGTCCCTGGGTATTGACCCGCTGACCTTTGCCAATGCCGATGACACGACGCAGATGCGTCTTCTGCATGCCGGCATGGTGAGCGTCGGGGTGCTTTCGGAAAAGGCTGCGGCAGACGCCATGCACGGCCCGGTGCGGACCTTCGCCACGGCGTTGCGCACGGTCTATCAACCGACACTCGCCTACCACGGGCCGGTCAGGCTGGTGCTGGTCGACGACCCGACGCTGGACGCCTGGGGCAATCAGCGCGAGCAGGCCGCGATCCTGGAAGGCTGGCAGCGTCAGGTCAACGATCTGGCGGTGTGGTACGGGCCGGGCAACCACTTCACGATTCTCAAGGCGCCCAACGTCTTCAGTCTCGCGGCGTGGTGGCATGACGGCCTGTCGGTGCCGGTCAACGAAACGCTGTCCTGAATGTTGTTTCTCTACCCGAGCCCGGCCGCTGGCCGGGCCCACTCCTGAACGGACTTGTGGTCATTTATGGAAAAGTCGAAGTTGCGCAAAGTCGGTATGGGATTGGCGTTGGCCGCGGTGGCCGGATTGGTGTTCTACACGGTGCAGGCGCCGGCTGAAGCACCGCAGTACCTGACCGCCACGGTCGAACGCAGTGATATCGAAAACGCGGTGCTCGCCACCGGGTTGCTCGAAGGCATCAAGCAAGTGGACGTCGGTGCGCAAGTGTCCGGCCAGTTGAAGTCGCTCAAGGTCAAGGTCGGCGACAAAGTGAAAAAGGGCCAGTGGCTGGCGGAAATCGATCCGCTGGTGTTGCAGAACACCCTGCGTCAGGCCCAGGTCGATGAGGAAAACCTGCAAGCGCAAAAGCGTGCCACACAGGCCCAGCTCAAGCAGACCAAAGCAATTTACGAACGCTATAAAAACCTGCAGGAAGACGCCTCGATCTCTCGCCAGGATTTCGAAACCGCCCAGTCGGATTACGAAGTGCAGCAGGCCAATCTGTTGTCGCTGGACGCGCAGATCAAGAGTGCGCACATCCAGATCGATACCGCCAAGGTCAACCTGGCGTACACGCGGATTGTCGCGCCAATTGATGGCGACGTGGTCGGTATCGTCACCCAGGAAGGGCAGACCGTGATCGCTAACCAGTTGGCGCCGATCCTGCTGAAACTGGCGGACCTGGACACCATGACGGTCAAGGCCCAAGTCTCCGAGGCCGATGTGATTCACATCGCCCCGGGGCAGGAGGTGTACTTCACCATTCTCGGCGAGGACAAGCGCTACTACGGCAAGCTGCGCGGCACCGAACCGGCGCCGCAGAACTTTCTGGAAACGCCGCCCGCCGGTACGCCCAAACAAAACTCGGCGGTGTTCTATAACGCGCTGTTCGAAGTGCCCAACCCTGATCACCGCCTGCGCATTTCGATGACCGCGCAAGTGCGCATCGTCCTCGACACGGCCAAGTCAGTGCTGACCGTGCCGGTGGCGGCGCTCGGCCCGCGCAATGCCGATGGCAGTTTTCCGGTGCGGGTGCTGGACGCCAAGGGCCATGCGCAGTCGCGCAACGTGCAGACCGGGATCAACAATAACGTCAAGGTGCAGGTCAATGAGGGGCTGGCCGAGGGTGATCGTGTGGTGATTGGTGATCCAGTGACCAACGTGGCGGGGGCTTGAACATGACGCAACCGCTGCTCCAACTCACGGGCATCACCCGCAGTTTCACCGCCGGTGACCGCGAATTTCTCGCGCTGAAAAATATCAACCTGACGATCAATGCCGGGGAAATGGTGGCGATCATCGGCGCCTCGGGCTCGGGTAAATCAACGTTGATGAACCTGCTAGGTTGCCTCGATTACGCCACTGCCGGCAGCTACAAGATCAACGGCCAGGAAACCCGCGATCTGGATAATCAGGCGCTGGCGGAACTGCGCCGCGATTACTTCGGCTTCATCTTCCAGCGTTACCATTTGCTGCCGCACCTGAGCGCCATGCACAACGTCGAAATGCCAGCGATCTACGCGGGTATTCCACAGCTGCAACGCCATGCCCGAGCCCGTGAGTTATTGGCGCGATTGGGCTTGCAGGAGCACTTGAGCCACCGGCCGAGCCAACTGTCGGGCGGGCAGCAACAGCGGGTAAGTATCGCCCGCGCCTTGATGAACGGCGGCGAAGTGATTCTCGCCGATGAACCGACCGGCGCGCTCGACACCGCCAGCGGCAAAGAAGTGATGCGCATCCTGCTGGAACTGCACGCGGCCGGACACACGGTGATTCTGGTGACCCACGACCCGAAAGTCGCGGCCAACGCCGAGCGCATCATCGAGGTCAGTGACGGTGCAATCTTCAGTGACCGCAGCAACGTGCGTGACACCACGCAACTGCCGGATGAAGAATCGGTGACGCCAAAAGCCACGGCTTCACGGCGCCTGGTGGCCAGCCTCGGCCTGTTCAAAGAGGCGTTCAGCATGGCCTGGGTCGCGCTGATCTCGCACCGCATGCGCACGTTGCTGACCATGCTCGGTATCGTCATCGGCATCACGTCGGTGGTGTCGATCTCGGCGGTGGGTGAGGGCGCCAAGCGCTACGTGCTCAAGGACATCGCGGCCATCGGCAGCAATACCATCGATATTTATCCCGGCAGCAGCTACGGCGACAAGCGCGCCGCCGCCATCGAAACCCTGTTGCCCGCCGACGTCACGGCGCTGAATCAGTTGTATTACGTCGACAGTGCCACGCCGATGATCGGCCGCAGTCTGTTGCTGCGCTATCGCAATATCGATCTGGACGCACAGGTCAATGGCGTCAGTCACCAGTACTTCCAGGTACGCGGCATCAAAATGGCCGAGGGCATCCCGTTCAGCGAA
The DNA here is from genome assembly GCF_044742875.1 of Pseudomonas sp. NPDC087817. NCBI lineage: Bacteria > Pseudomonadati > Pseudomonadota > Gammaproteobacteria > Pseudomonadales > Pseudomonadaceae > Pseudomonas > Pseudomonas sp. NPDC087817. The sequence goes on along the minus strand of NZ_JBIUVJ010000004.1, from coordinate 106,000 downwards.
AGCGATGCGCGGCGCCAGGCGCAAGTGGTAGTAATCGACCACAACACCCGTCAGCGCTTGTTCGGTGGCGGCGTCGACCCGTTGGGGCAGGTGATCCTGATCGGCAATCTGCCGTGCACGGTGATCGGCGTGGCGGCGGAGAACAAAAATCTCTTCGCTTCGGGCAAGACCCTCAACGTCTGGGTGCCTTATGAAACCGCCGCCGGGCGGGTGTTGGGCCAACGTTATCTGGACAGCATCAGCGTGCGCATGAAGGACGGTCAGCCAAGCAAAGTGGTCGAAGAACATGTCACGCAGTTGTTGCTGCAACGCCATGGCATCAAGGATTTCTTCACCAACAACCTCGACAGCGTCTTGCAAACAGTGCAGAAAACCAGCCGCTCGCTGGCGTTGCTGCTGTCGTTGATCGCGGTGATTTCGTTGGTGGTGGGGGGGATCGGGGTGATGAACATCATGCTGGTGTCGGTGACCGAGCGGACGCGCGAGATCGGCATTCGCATGGCGGTCGGTGCCCGGCAATCGGACATTCGCCAGCAGTTTCTGGTAGAGGCGGTGATGGTTTGTCTTTTGGGCGGGGCGATCGGGATTACGCTGTCCTACGCCATCGGCCACCTGTTTTCGGTGTTTATCAAAGAGTGGGAAATGGTTTTCTCGCTGACGTCGGTGCTGACGGCGGTGGTCTGCTCGACGCTGATCGGCATTGTATTTGGCTTCGTGCCGGCAAGAAATGCCTCGCGACTTGATCCGATCGAGGCGTTGGCCCGGGATTGAAAACGGCCCTCACCCTAACCCTCTCCCGGGGGGAGAGGGGACTGACCGAGTCGTACTTGCGAGCTTCACCGACCTGAACCACCGAGTCGAACTCGGGTTTGCAAGCCGCGAAGATCGGCTCCCTTTCCCCCTCGCGCCTTGGGGTAGAGGGGACTGACTGAGTCGTACTTGCGAGCTACACCGACTTGAACCATCGAGTCGAACTCGGTTTTGAAAGCCGCGAAGATCGGCTCCCTTTCCCCCTCGCCCCCTTGGGGGAGAGGGCTGGGGTGAGGGGGATGGATCTGAAGTCGTACGCAATAAACGGGATTGTCAGGCAGCGCTTGAAGCGGAGGTTTCCATTGGCGAATACATCCAGCGCATCAGCGAATGACGGCCGCTGATACCGAGCTTGATGGCTGCACGTTTGAGATAGCTTTCCACCGTGTTGACCTTCAACTGCAACTGCTCGGCCAGTTCCGGCGCGGTGCGGCCGGCGAGCAGGCCGACACACACTTCGGTTTCGCGATTCGACAGGCTCAGCCCCAATTGCTGCAAGCGCTCGGTAAAACGCCCTCGCAGGGTTTCCAGCCCCGAGCCTTCGGCGGCCTCGCAGGGGCGCGCGGCGTCAATGCTGGCAGGCTGCAGTGCGTTGATGTGTTTTTCCACCATCGGCAACAGGACTGGGGAAATGTCTTGCAATAGGCTGCGTTCCTGCGCGGAAAAGCGCTGAGACTGACCGTTGCGGTACACCGAAATCACATAACGGTAACCGTCCTTACGGCGGGTCAGATGCAATTGCGAGGCGTCTGCGCACGCCGAAGACTCAGGCGGCGACACAGCGTCGGGCGTCGCAGTACTGTGTTCGGAGAATACCGTTTCGGCCAGCAGAGCCGGATCTTTCATCGGTTCGGATTCACTGCGGCTCGCGGTGCGCCCCACGGGTTCGACGCGCATCTGGCGAATGTGCGTGGCATCGACCGCCAGTTGGGTGCGGATGAGGTCATGCAGCATGCGCGGGAAATGCCGGCTGCCGGTACTCGCAATGACTTTGCCGATGTGGGGGAACAGGTATGAATTCATATACGTCATCCATGAATTTTCGGGTTTACAAACGTCCCGGCAGCGTCGTCTACGATCTCCTTGAACGCACAATTGCTGCAGGAATTGGATCCTATCCTAGTACAACGTTTGAGTGACGGCTGAATGAAGGGGTTATTTGTTAATAACCGCATGGCTTCTCCCTCTTGCGAAGTCCTGCGCCGGAAACACCGTGACGTCTGAGCGATTGTCCTTTCTGAGTTGACGGTGAAACGCTTTTCAGCTGATTTATCCCGTTTCAGTGTGTCAGTAATCTGTGCCCATCTTGAACGCAACAAGAACTCACACAACTGAAAAGGAATGCACAGATGAACACTCCAACCTACAACCGCCTCAACAAAGACGACGCCGTAGTGCTGCTGGTCGATCACCAGACCGGTCTGATTTCGCTGGTGCAGGACTTCTCGCCGAACGAGTTCAAGAACAACGTGCTGGCGCTGGCCGATCTGGCGAAGTTCTTCGACCTGCCGACCATCCTCACCACCAGTTTCGAACAAGGCCCGAATGGCCCGCTGGTGCCGGAACTGAAAGAGATGTTCCCGGACGCGCCATACATCGCTCGCCCTGGCCAGATCAACGCCTGGGACAACGAAGACTTCGTCAAGGCGATCAAAGCCACCGGTCGCAAGCAGATCATCATCGCCGGTGTGGTGACGGACGTCTGCGTCGCGTTCCCGACACTGTCTGCGCTGGCCGAAGGCTTTGATGTGTTCGTGGTGACCGATGCCTCCGGCACCTTCAACACCACCGTGCAACAGGCTGCATGGAGTCGCATGACCCAGGCTGGCGCACAGATGATGAACTGGTTCTCGGTGGCGTGTGAGCTGCACCGCGACTGGCGCAACGACATTGAAGGGCTGGGTAATCTGCTGTCGCAGCGGATTCCTAACTACCGCAATCTGATGAACAGCTACTCGGCGCTGACGGCTCAGCAAAAATAAGTGGGTGGAGATACCTGTAGGTGCGGCACGCTGCGATCTTTTGATCTTTTGCGAAGATCAAAGGATCGCAGCCTCGTTTCACTCGACAACTCCTGCAAAATCCCTGAACGACGCGCAAACCTGTGGGAGGGGGCTTGCTCCCACAAGGGTTATTCAGCGGCTCGCATAACGTCTTTTCCCCGCAAGTTCGGCGCCCCACGCAACGTCTCCGGAACCCCCACCCAAAGCAACACAACGGCCACCGCCGCAATCCCCGCCAACGTCAGAAATGCAGCGCTATAACCGGCGCCTTGCACGACAAACCCGGCCAGCCCGTTACTCAGTGCCGCACCGAGACCAAACACGGTGGTCAGTGCGCCCAGGCTGATATTGAAATGACCGGTGCCCTGTGTGAGGTCTTTCACCATGATCGGGAACAACGCGCCGAACAGACCCGCGCCGACGCCATCGAGCATTTGCACCGCGACCAGCCAATAGGGATCGTCAGATAACGTGTAGAGCACGCCGCGCAGAGGCAGGATCAGAAAACCCGCCAGCAGCAGGGGTTTGCGCCCCCACTCATCGGCTTTGGCACCGACCAGCAGCGCAGCCGGAACCATGACCAGTTGCGCCGCGACGATGCACGCGGACGTCAGTGGCGTGGCCATTTGCAGATTGGTTTGCGCGAGTTTCTGGCTCACCAGCGGCAGCATCGCGGCATTGGCCAAGTGAAACAGCGCGCAGCAAATGGCAAACAACAAAAGTGGCCGGTTGCTAAGCAGCACAGACAAACCGGAGGGTTGATGCTTGTCCGCAGTGGGGTCGAGGCCGCGGGCCAGGTCGTGGTCGATGGCATCTGCGCTGACGAAGTGGATGGCGATCACGCTGGCGAGTGCCATGGCTGCCATCAAGTAAAACACCGCAACGGGGCCGAACAGATAGGCGAACAGTCCGGCGAGCAAGGCCGCGCAGGCGTTGCCGGCATGGTTGAAGGTTTCATTGCGCCCGGTGCGCCGGGTGAACGCTCGCGGGCCGGTCATGCCCAGGGTGATCGCGGAAATGGCCGGGGCGAAGATCGAGGCCGCCGCTGCGCTCAAGGCTTGAGTCAACGCCACCAGAGTGAAGGACGTGACGAAGGGCAGCACCAGGCAACTGCCGGTCACCAGCAGTGCCGCGAGGGCTATCAGCGCGCGCTTGCTGCGGCTGCTGTCGACCAGTGCGCCGGCCGGTGTCTGGGTGATCAGCGCGGCGATGCCGGCAAGGGTCATGACCACGCCGATACTGGCCGGGTCCCAGTGATGCACCGCCAACAGGTAAATCGCCAGGTACGGCCCGAGCCCGTCGCGCACGTCGGCGAGGAAAAAATTGAGGCTGTCCAGTGACAGGTTATTGCGGCGATCCAGTTGATTGCTCACAGCAGCCTCACTCGAAATTGGCAGACAGCAGATGGCTGACCCGTGCCACCAGGGTGTCGACGGCAAATGGCTTGGTCAGGACTTGCATCCCCGGTCCGAGTTGGCCGCTGCCGATCACGGCATTTTCGGCGTAACCGGTGATGAACAGGGTTTTCAGTTTCGGACGGATTTCCCGGCCCGCTTCGGCCATTTGCCGGCCGTTCATGCCACCGGGCAAACCGACATCGGTGATGAGCAGGTCGATGTGTACGCGCGATCGCAACGTTTCAAGGCCTTCGACACTGTCCGCGGCTTCCAGCACGGTGTAGCCGAGCTCGCTGAACACATCCTTGAGCAGCATGCGCACCGTCGGCTCGTCGTCGACGATCAATATGGTCTCACCGGCCTTGGCCACCGGCGTAGTGGTGCTGTGGGTGGCGTCTTGGTTTTGCTGCGCCTCACCGCGATAACGCGGCAAGTAAATGCACATCGTCGTGCCTTGCCCGACTTGCGAGTGCACGCGCACCTGACCGCCGGATTGCTTGGTGAACCCGTAGATCATCGACAGCCCCAGGCCGGTGCCCTGGCCGAGCGGTTTGGTGGTGAAAAACGGGTCGAAAGCCTTGGCGATGACTTCGGCGCTCATGCCGGTGCCAGTGTCGGTGACGCAGAGGCACAGGTACTCGCCTTCAGGCATATCGAGGGTTCGGGCAGATTCGAGCGCAATGGATCGATTGGACGTTTCAACGGTGATGCGCCCGCCATCCGGCATCGCGTCGCGGGCGTTGATGCACAGATTGAGCAGGGCGTTTTCCAGCTGACTGGCGTCAACCAGCGCCGGCCACAGATCGGGTGCCGCCAGCGTCTGCAAGCGAATGCTCGGGCCGACGGTGCGTTGGATCAACTCGGTCATCCCGACAATCAGTGTGTTGACGTCGGTCGGACGCGGATCGAGCGTCTGGCGTCGGGAGAAGGCCAGGAGTCGATGGGTCAGGGCGGCGGCACGGCGGGTCGCGCCTTGAGCCGTGGCCATGTACTTGTCGACGTCTTTCAGGCGACCCTGCGCGATGCGTTTTTCCATCAGCTCCAGCGCGGCCGAAATGCCGGCCAGCAGGTTGTTGAAGTCATGGGCCAGGCCGCCGGTCAGTTGGCCGACCGCTTCCATCTTTTGCGACTGTCGCAGTTTTTCTTCGGCTTGCATGAGATCGGCGGTGCGCGCCAACACACGTTGTTCGAGGGTGTCGTTGAGCGCGCGCAAGGCTGCGTTGGCACGGTCACGTTCGGCCTCGACATTGCGCCGGTCTTCGACATCGATAAGTACGCCGGGGAAGCGCAACGGGGTACTGTCGTCGGCGCATTCGACGCGGCCGTTGGCTTCGATCCAGTTGTATTTCCCGTCGGCGCCGCGCACCCGGTACTGATGGGAATAGGCGCCGCCACGGGCAATCGCCGCAGTCATTGCGTCGGTGAGTCCAGCCTGATCGTCGGGGTGTACGGTCATCACCACTTGTTCCAGGCTCAGGCCTTCGCGACCCAGCGCCGGATCGAGGTTGAACACCCGGGCAAAGCCTTCGTCCACGGCGAAGCGATTACTCGGCAGGTCCCAGTGCCAAGTACCGATAATGGCGCCGGCGGCGAGGGCAAGTTGCACGCGCTCGACGTTTTCCCGGGCGACGGCTTCGCTGATCCGCAGTCGCTCTTCGGCGTCGCGGCGTGCGGTGACGTCGCTGAAAAAGATAGCAATCTGACGATCTGCCGGGTCACCGACGCGCACCGCCCGCACGTCGAACCAGCGCTCGAAGGTGTTGGCGTAGTTCTCGAAGTTCGCCGGTTCACCGGTCTTGGCAACGTGCCCGTAAGTCTCGAACCAGAACTTCTCCAGATTTGGCGCAAACTCGGTCACCCATTTGCCGCGCAGGTTGACGCCGCACTGACGCTCAAATGCCGGGTTGGCCTCGACGAAGAAGTAATCCACCGGGCGGTCGTCGGCGTCGAATTTGACTTTGACGATGGCGAAGGCCGCTTCGATGGTTTCCAGAATGGTGCTGAAGCGTTCCTCGCTCAGGCGCAGTGCGGTTTCGGCACTGCGCGAGCGGGTCAGGTCGAGCATTGCGCCGATCATGCGTTCGGCCTGGCCGTCGGCGTTGCGGATCACGTGGCCGCGGTCGAGCACCTCGGCGTAGGAACCGTCCTCGCAGCGGAAGCGATACTCGGCGCTCCAGGTCGAACCTTTTCCGTCAATCGTTGAGCGGATCGAGGTCCTGACGCTATCGCGATCCTGTGGGTGGATCTGCGCGAAGCGCCAATCGATGCTCGGGTCAATGGCGGCCGGCGGGAACCCGTAAGCCTGTTGCAGCGCTTCGTTCCAGACAATCTGTCCGCTTTGCAAATCCCAGTCCCAGACCGCATCGCGGGTCGCCTTGACCGCCAGGCGATAGCGTTCTTGAGTGTCGAAGAGCGCACGGCCGGCCAGATGTTCGCCGGTGCGGTCACGCAGGATTTTCACGAAACCCAGATGTGTTTGATCTTCAGCGTACAGCGGCATCAGTTCGCCTGACGCCCAGAACAATTGGCCATCCTTGCGCAGGTGCCAACGTTCATCGGAGGCGCGTCCCTCCAGCAGCGCGCGCTGCATTTCCAGCGCTATACGGCCAGCGGCACGATCCGCCGGGGTGAAAAAGCGCTCGGCGCTGTGGCCGAGAATTTCCTCGGCCGTCCAGCCCATGACATTGACGGCGCCTGAGTTCCATTCGGTGATGGTGCCCTGCGGGTCGGTAACGACCATGGCGAAATCGATCGCGCACTCGAAGATCGCTCGCTGGCGTGCCTCGCTGCTGGCCAGCGCCGCTCGGCTGGCGGACAGTTGCGTAGCCAGATCGTGCGGAACACAGGCGTCTGGCGAAGGCAATGCGGCACTTTCGAGCGCCTGGCGCAGGCGCAGAACCTCAGCTTCAAGCGCCTCACGAGTAAGATCTTTCAGGGTTTCCACCACTCATGCCTTATTGATTTTTGTGGCAAACGAACACTACGGGTCACTCATTGACACGGCGCCTCATGCTTAAGTTGCAGTCGTGAAGCGCGGCGCAGCCTGATCTCAAAACGACTGCCCGTTATCCAGCCTGTCGAGCAGCCCCTGGCCCCGTTGCCAAAGGGCCTGTTGTTTGTCCGCGGGCATGCGGTCGAGGTTTTTGTAGAGCATGCCCATGCGTTGATTGCTGCGCAGCACATCGCCGTGGCGCATGAGGAAATGCCAGTACAGCGCATTGAACGGGCAGGCGTTGTCAGTGGTGCTTTCGCTGACCTTGTAGACGCAATCGCGACAGTAATCGGACATCCGCTTGATGTACTGACCGCTGGCGCAGTAGGGCTTGGAACCGAGATAACCGGCGTCGGCATGCATCACCATGCCGAGCGTGTTGGGCAGCTCGACCCAGTCGAAGGCGTCCATGTAAATGGCCAGATACCACTCGCAGATCTGCTTCGGCGCGATGCCGGTCAGCAAGGCGAAATTGCCAGTGACCATCAGTCGCTGAATGTGGTGGGCATAGGCGTGTTTCAGGCTTTGACCGATCGCCTGGCGCATGCAGTTCATCTGCGTGTCGCCGGTCCAGTAGAACTCCGGCAAGGGTCTTTGGTTACCGAATGCATTGCCTTCGGCGTAGTCGGGCATCTTCAGCCAATACACACCCCGCACGTATTCCCGCCAGCCGATCAATTGCCGAATGAAGCCTTCGGCGGCATTCAGGGCGACGCTGCCCGACCAATACGCGGCCTCTACGTCACTGCACAACTGGCGCAGATCGAGCAGCCCGATGTTCAGCGCAGCACTGATCCGTGCATGGAACAGAAACGGTTCGTCGCTGGCCATGGCGTCCTGGTAATCGCCGAAACCGGCCAGACCGAAATCCACGAAGTATTCCCAGAGGGCTTGGGCATCGGCGTGTGTCACCGGGTAATTGAAATCCTCCACGGAACCGTAGTGGCTGGCGAAACGCTCCTTCACCAGCGCGATCACTTCAACGGTGATGGAGTCTGCGCAGAAGTTGAGCGGGTAGGGCGGCTTGACGCTCTTGGGCAGTGACTTGCGGTTGTCGGCATCGAAATTCCACGCGCCGCCCACCGGGGTGCCGTCGCCGTTGAGCAACAGGCGACTCTTGCGCCGCATCTCGCGGTAGAAGAACTCCATGCGCAGCTGTTTTTTGCCGGCAGCCCAATCTGCGAACTCGCCGCGTGAGCAGAGAAAGCGGCTGTCACTGTGCCAATGGATCGCCAGACCACACTCGCGCAGCGATTGCTCCAGACGCCAGTCGCCGGTTTCGCTCAGGTGCACTTCGTCTGGCTGTAAAAGCGCGTGCCAGCGCTGCAACTCGCTTGGCACGTCGCCGGTATTTTCAGGGTCGTCGAGGCGGACGTACTGCACCCGAAAACCCTGGCTGCGCAACGCCTCGGCAAAGTGCCGCATGGCGCTGAACACCAGCACGATTTTTTGCGGGTGATGAGGCACGTGGCTGGCTTCCTCCATCACCTCGACCAGCAGAACGGTATCGCGTTCGCGATCCAGCCCCTGCAACGAGGCGAGATCGAAAGATAACTGGTCACCGAGGACCAGGCACAGCCGGTGGGTTGCTTTCATTCGAACGGATTCAGCTTGATGAGAGGCAAAGGAGAAGCCAGTGGTTTAGGGACCTTTGTTCAGATAGTTGTACGGAATTGTGTTTTTGTATAGGTTTTTTTGATCAGCCGGGATACGTCGGGTAATCGACGTAACCTTCGGCGTTGCCGCCGTAGACCGTGGCCGGGTTGAGGGCATTCAGCGGCCAGTCGTTGGCGATTCGCGCGGGCAGATCCGGGTTGGCCATGAACGGTCGACCGAAGGCCACCAGGTCGGCGAGGCCGGAGTCGAGTAATCGCGCCCCGGATTCGGCGTTGTAGCGCCCGGCGTAGATGATCGCGCCGCTGAAGGTTTCGCGTACTGCTTGGCGGAAGGTTTGCGGCATGGCGGGCGCATCGTCCCAATCGGCTTCGGCGATAGACAGATAAGCAATGCCGACCGCTTCGAGGATTTTGATCGCTTCTATGTAGGTGGTGTGTGGATCTTCTTCGACCATGCCCAGATACGTGCGCGCCTCATCGGTTGTGGTGAACAACGGAGCGAAACGCACGCCGACTTTTTCCTTGCCGATGCACTCCGCCACACCCGCGACTACTTCGCGCAGAAAACGCAGGCGGTTTTGTAACGAACCACCGTACTGATCGGTGCGCAGATTGCTGTGGGCGGAGATGAACTGGTTGACCAGGTAGCCGTTGGCGCAGTGCAGTTCGATGCCGTCGAAGCCGGCGTCCATCGCATTGCGCGCGGCCTGAATATAAAGCTGGACCAGTTCCTGAACCTCGTCGGTGCTCAGCGCTCGCGGTGCCGATGGCGGCACCAGTTCGCCTTTGCCGGGCGCGGTTTCGATGAACACGCTGACCCGATCGGTGGCGACGGCGGACGCCGAAACCGGCGCTGCGCCACCCGGTTGCAAGGCGCTGTGGGACACGCGGCCGACGTGCCAGAGTTGGGCAAAGATGACGCCGTCGACCGCATGCACGGCGTCGGTGACTTTGCGCCATCCGGCAATTTGCTCCGGTGTGTAAATGCCGGGTGTCCAGGCGTAACCCTGGCCACGCGGTTCGATCTGCGTGCCCTCGGTCACCAGCAAACCGGCGCCGGCGCGCTGCTGGTAATACTCGGCCATCAGTTCATTGGCGATGTTCCCCGGTTGGGTGCTGCGCTGGCGGGTGAGTGGTGGCAGGACAATACGGTTTTTCAGGGTGTGAAGGCCGAGTTTCGCGGGAGTGAAATAAAGGCTGTTGTTCATCGGGAACCTTGTGGAGGGGCTTATTAGACCAGTCGTCTATTGAGTGGATGAAAAAAAACGCCGTGCGGCACGCGCACGGCGTTCGGATGGCTTTTACGGGGCAGGCGTCAGCCGAGCATCTTCAACAGTTTCTCGGCCACAGCGGCGGAACTGGCCGGGTTCTGGCCGGTGACCAATTGCCCATCGGCGACCACATGCACCTGCCAGTCAGCGACTTTGGAGTAACGTCCGCCGAGGCGCTGAAACTCGTCTTCGATCAGGAACGGCACAACGTCCGTCAGGCCGACCGCTGCCTCTTCCGAATTGGTGAAACCAGTGACTTCGCGATGCTGGATCAAAGGTTTGCCTTGAGCATTGACAACGTGACGCAGCACGCCCGGCGCATGGCAGACGAAACCGTGTGGCTTGTTGCTGCGGTCGAAGGCTTCGATCAGGGCTATCGACCGCTGGTCTTCGGCCAGATCCCACAGCGGGCCGTGGCCACCTGGATAGAACACGGCATCGAAATCATCTGCGCTCACCTCGGCCAGGCGCCCGGTGTTGGCCAGCGCCTGTTGGGCTGCCGGGTCTTGGCGGAAGCGGTCGGTCTCGGCGGTCTGCGCGTCGGGCTCGTCACTTTTCGGATCGAGCGGTGGCTGGCCGCCGGCTGGCGAGACCAGGGTGACGTCGGCACCGGCGTCCTTGAAGGCGTAGTAGGGGGCGGCGAATTCTTCCAGCCAGAAGCCGGTTTTCTTGCCGGTGTTGCCGAGTTGATCGTGCGAAGTCAGAACCATCAAGATTTTCATAGAGCACCCTGGGGTTGATCGAGTGGCGTCGCTGCACAACGGATTTGCACAGCGGCGACACCGGAAGATTGCATGTCGGAGCGCAGCATAGTTTCCAATTAGACCAGTCGTCTAGTAATTTTTTAGCCGAAGCTTTTTCAGTGACAGGTGTGGCAAACTTCCGTTCCTCTGAAATAAACGACTGGTCTATTGCCTGGTATTTTGTGCCCCATGAAAGCGACCTACGACGATACCCGCCAACATTTGCTCGACACCGGCCACCGGATGATGGCCGAGAAGGGCTTCACCAGTGTCGGCCTCAATGAAATCCTGCAAACCGCCGGCGTGCCCAAGGGCTCGTTCTATCACTACTTCAAATCCAAGGAGCTCTACGGCCAGGCCCTGCTCGCGGATTACTTTGTCGGTTATCTCGCGGACATGGAGCGGCGCCTGACATTGCCTGGGCTGAACGCTTATGAACGGCTGATGGATTACTGGCAGGGCTGGCAGGATCGCTGCACCCTCGAAGGGCATGGTGATGAGTGTCTGGTGGTGAAGCTCAGTGCCGAAGTCGCCGACCTGTCCGAGTCGATGCGCCTCACGTTGCGTGATGGTGCCGAACAAGTAGTGGCGCGCATTACCCTGTGCATCGAGCAGGGCCAGGCGGAAAAAAGCCTGCCGGCCGCAGATGCCCGGCACTTGGCGGAAACCCTGTATCAGCTCTGGCTGGGGGCGAGTCTGCTGAACAAGCTGCAACGTACCGGGCAATCGTTGGATACATCGATGGCGACCACCCGACAACTTTTGGCTGTTTGATGTTCAGGTTGATCCGCCGGCAGCGAGTGTCCGGCGGATCGACCCTTAACCGATGACTCAGAACTCCGGTGTGTACTTCACGCTGAACATCACGTTGCGCGGGTCGCCGAAGTTGTTGTTGCCGTTGAGCTGGTTGTAGGCAGCGGTGTAGTAGCGCTTGTCGAACAGGTTGTTGGCGTTCACCGCCAGGTCGATTTCCTTGCTCAACTGGTAGCCGAGACGGGCGCTCCACACGGTGTAACCGGCGACGTCATAGGTGTGTTCATAACCCAGCGTGTGGCTTTGGGTGGTGAAACCCAGACCGGTGCTGACCCGCTCCCAATCGCCGCTGAACTGGTAGTCGCCCCAGACTCGCAGCATGTGTTTCGGCGTCCAGGTGCTGAAGACTTTGCCTTCATTGTCCGGGTCATCGAGGTATTTGGTGGTGTTGTAGGTGTAACCGGCGAACAGTTGCAGATTGCTCAGGACTTCGCCGCTGATCTCGGCTTCGATGCCCTGACTGCGGACTTTGCCGGCGGCGTTGGAGCAATACCAACCGTCGCAGATCATCCCCGATGCGAGATCGTTGACGGCGCGGTTTTCCTGGTCATAGCGGAACAGCGCCAGGGAGGTGTTGACCCGGCCGTCCAGCAATTCACCCTTGAGCCCGACCTCATAGTTGCTGCCAACCACCGGTTTGAGCGTCTGGCCACTGGCGTCGCGGTTGGTTTGCGGCTCGAACACGTCGGTGTAGCTGGCATACACCGCCCATTCGCGGCTCAGGTCGTAAATGATGCCAGCGTAGGGCGTGACCACACCGGTTTCCTTCGCGGTGCTGTCCGGAAGGGGCGTAACGACGTCGCTGAAAGCCACTTGGGTCGCAGACTGGTAGTTGTAGTCATACCAGCTCACCCGCGAACCGAGTACCAAAGTCAGTGGCTCGATCGGTTTGACGCGCCAGCTGCCATACAGACCTTTTTGGCGGATGTCGTATTTACTCGGCGTGGCGCGGCCACCCGGCGTATTGAGCAAGCCTTCGTAGCTGATTTCGGGACGGTCGTGGTCGATGTCGAAGATCGTGTCGGTGGTGTTGTTGTTGAAGGTTCGGGCGAATTTATCGTCGGACGTGTACTTGGCGTAGTTACCGCCAAGCATCACTTCGTGCTCCATCGATAGGGCTTCGAAGTGGCCGCTGAGGTTCATGTCCAGGCCGAGTTTGGTCGCGTCGAAGTCCGTGACGAAGTCGGCGTATTGAATACCGCTGCCATCGGGCCTGATCCCGTCGCCGCTGGTTTGCAGACGCTGGCTTTTGCCTTTGTTGGTTTCACTCATGCGCACGGCGCCGACCTTGAACGCCCAATCATCGTTGAAGCGGTGTTCCAGATCGGTATAAAGCGTGGTGACGTCGATGTCCAAATGGTTCCAGCGAGCGCCACCGTAGGCTGAGCGCGGCACATTCAGCGGCTTGCCGTCGGAGTAGCGCGGCAGGCCGCGAATCATCGGTCGTGACTCGCCGTCGGAGTTACTGACCGCCACGCCCCATGTGGTGTCGTCGCTCAGGTCGAAGTCCAGTGCACCGTACAGCGAGTGAGTCTTGCTCCATTCGTAATCGACGAACGACTGACTCTGGTCTTCATCGGCGACGAAGCGCCCGCGCACCGTGCCCGTCGAGTTCAGCGGCCCACCGGCATCCAGTTGCAAACCGTAGTGATCCCAAGAGCCGGCCTTGCCAGTGATGGTCACGGTCGGGGCATTCTGGCCGCGTTTGCGCACCAGGTTGACCGCGCCGCCGGGGCTGCCGGCGCCTTGCAGCAGGCCGGATGCGCCGCGCAGCACTTCCAGACGATCGAAGAAAATCAGGTCCTGGGTCGCCCAGTTGCCCAAGGCGTAGGAGTTACGCGTGATCGGCACGCCGTCGTACTGCCAGTCGTCGATCTGGAAACCGCGCGAGGTGAGAATCATGCCTTTGCCCACGCCCTGAACACCGACCAGGCCGGTGGTCTTGTTGGCCGCGTCCTTGAGATCGGTAAGGCCCTGATCGTCCATTTGCTTGCGGGTCATCACGGTGACCGACTGCGGAATTTCCTTGAGGGTGTGCGTGCCTTTGCCGATGGTCACGGCCTTTGCTGCGTAGGAGCCCGAGCCCTCGGTGGTGGCGCCGTAGCTGCGTTCGACGATGTTGGTGGCACCCAGTTGCAGCGCTGCGCTGCTGTCGGTGGCGGGCTCGACGCTGAAGTTGCCTTGCCCGGTCACGCGTAGCTGCAAACCGCTGCCCGCCAGCGCCTTTTGCAGCGCTTGTTCAGCCGGCATCTGGCCAATCACCGCTGGCGCGCGTTTGCCCTGCACCAGGGCCGGCTCCAGCGAAATGATTTGCCCGCTCTGCCCGGCAATCGCATTGAGCGTGCTGGCGAGAGGGCCGGCCGGCAGGTTGAAACTCAGGTCTTGCGCCAGCGCTGAACTCGCCAGAGTTGCCAGGGCAACGGCGACGGGAAGGGTACGGGGCCACGTGTTGAGCACAACATTCTCCTGTTTGTTTTGAAGTGTCAGGAGATAGGAGGGATGAGAAATGAAAACCGGACACAAACAAGAACGGTTTTCAAAAAAAACTTTTCGTCCCTCACTGTTTGCTGATCAATGTCAGCCAGGGACTGTAACGATTCACGCGAATAGGCAGGGTTTCGGCCAGGGCGCCGAGGGTGCGCTCGGGATCGTCCAGCGGGAACACGCCTTGCACGCGCAGACCGCGAACCTCGGGAGCCACGCGCACGAAACCACGATGATAAGGACGCAGCGCTTCGACCACTTGCTCCAGCGACTCGTCCAGCACATTCAAACGCCCGCTCAGCCAGTCGGCGCGTCGACGCTCATCGCCGCTGGTCAGCGTAATGTCGCGCGAGGAGAGCAGCGCTGCCTGGCCTTCCTTGACGACTTGCGTGGTGCCATCGAACAAACGGGCTTGCACGGAATGCTGCAGCACCACGAGGCGGCTGGCGTCCTGTTCCTGAATGACCAGAAAACGCGTGCCCAGCGCACGCATTTCGCCTTCGGCGGTTCGTACTATCAGCGGGCGACGCGGGTCGGGCGCGACATCAATCACCAGTTCGCCGTGGCGCAGAATGACCACCCGTTGCTGCTCATCGAAGCGCAGATCCACCGCGCTGTCAGCGTTCAGGCTGAGGCGGCTGCCATCGGCCAGATTAAACGTCTGTCGTTGACCGCGCCCGGTGTGCAGATCAGCCAGAAGCGTTTCACCCAGGCGGGTTTTGCTGCCAAGCAACAGACTGCCACCGAGCAGACCGAGGCCGGCGATCATGCGCAAGGCATCGCGGCGCGAGGCCTGTGGCTGCAACAGAACCTGACGCGCCTCACTCGCCTGGCCGGGCAGGCGTCGATCCAGTGTGCGCACCGTGTTGAACGATCCGCCCAAGCGTTCCTGCAAATTGTCCCAGGCCTGGCTGTGTGCACGGTCCATCGCCAGCCAGGCGTTGAAACGCTGTTGCAGTGCAGCATCCGGCGTGCCGGCGCGAAGCTTGACCATCCAGTCGATGGCTTGCTCGCTGATCGGGTCCAGGCGTGTTTTGCTCATGGCGCCATGTCGCACAGGTAGCACTGGCGCAAGGCCTGTTTCATGTAACGGCTCACCGTGCGCTCCGACAGCCCCAGCTTCTGCGCAATTGCCACGTAGCTCAGCCCGTCCAGCTGGCTGTAGAGGAACGTCGCCTTGACGATCAACGGCAAGCCATCGAGGGCGCGGTCGATGGCCACCAGCGCTTCGATCAATTGCAGTTGCTCTTCAGGGGAGGGCGCCAATGCTTCTGGCAGCGCCGAGAGGCGCTCAAGGTAAGCCAGCTCAAGCTTGCGTCGGCGGTGACGGTCGAAGATCAACCGGCGCGCGATGGTCGATAGATAGGCCCGTGGCTGCTCGATGCTGTCGGGGTCCACTCGCGCCACCAACAACTGGCAAAAGGTATCGGCGGCAGTGTCCTCGGCATCCGCGTGGTTACGCACCTGCCGATTGATGTGTTGCAGCAGCCAACGATGATGATCGCTGAAAAAGAATCCCAGCTTGCTGGACGGAAGAGAGTGCACTGGTGAGCTTTCCAGATGTTAGTGAGAATCTCTCTCAATACTACCTGCGTGGCCAGAGCCAGTGCAATCGGTCTGTCGTGTCGGCTGTGTTTGCCGCTAAAGCGCCGCCCATTGATCGCGGTATTGCAGGAGGAAATCGACGAAGGCGCGCACGTGTTGCGGCACATAGCGACCGTGCGGGTAGAGCAAGGTGTAAGGCCTTGAGCGACCGCTATAGGGCTGAAGCACCTCGACGAGGCGACCGTCCGCCAGTTCCTGTTCAACAATGAATTTGTAGGTCTGGAACACTCCCGCGCCATGCTTAGCCAGCGTTACGCCGCCGAGCACATCGTCTGAGCAGGAGTAACCACCGTCGGAAAACACCTCACGATCCTTGCCATTTTCCTGAAACAGCCAGGAGATCCGCCGCCCGCTGCTGGGCAGTTCGAACTGGATGCACTCGTGCTGAGCCAGATCTTCCAGGGTCTGCGGCACGCCCGCTTTGTGCAGATAGTCGGGCGACGCCACCACCACCAGTTTCGCGTCTTCCAGCAGGCGGGCAATCAGGGTCGAGTCCGGTTGAGCACGGACGCGGATCGCCAGATCGTAGCCCTCCGCGACGAAGTCGATATTGCGATTGCCCAAGTGAATATCCACCGTGACTTGCGGGTAGAGCGCTCGAAAGGCTGGCAGCAGCGGCAGAATGCGGTGATGCCCGTAAGTGGTCGGCAGACTGATGCGCAAACGTCCCGACGCGGTCGTCTGCGCGCCCATGACTTCTTGTTGCGCCTCGACCAGTTGGGTCAGGGCCTGGCTGCACTGGACGAAAAAATTTCGGCCAGCCTCGGTCAACCGAATGCTGCGTGTGGTTCTGGCGAACAGCCGGGAACCCAGGCGTTGCTCCAGCCGCAGAATCGATCGGCTCACCGCCGCCGGTGTCACCCCGGCCAGCTGTGCGGCGGCGGTGAAGCTACCGGCCTCGGCGGCGAGGCAAAACAGTTCGATACTGCCCAATTGCAAGTCATCAAAGTGGCGTTTCATAAGGGAGGGCACCGAGTCTCAACAGACATTTCATCCCGGTGTTTACTACATGAAACGGCGCCGCCGGTATACACCGACGGCGCCGTTTTCTTGTTGCAGGGACAACAGGGAATTAATGCCCCGCGCTCTGACCGCCATCGACGTGCAGAATCTCACCGGTGACGAAATTCGCGCTGTCCAGATAGAGGATCGCCTGCACGATGTCGTCAATCTCACCCATATGGCCAACCGGGTGCAGGCTGCCGAGCGCTGCGTGAGTCTCCACACCGTGCATCGGCGTCTTGATGATGCCCGGCGACACGGCGTTGACCCGAATGCCGCGCTTGGCGTACTCGATGGCCAGCGATTTGGTTGCCGCGTTGATGCCGCCCTTGGTCAGCGAGGCCAGCACCGAAGGTACGCCGTCGATGGCATGATCCACCAGGCTGGTGGTCACGCTGACGATGTGGCCGCTGCTGTGCTTCTCCATCTCGGTAATCGCCAGTTGCGAGATGTGGAAGAAGCCGCTCATGTTGGTGGCCACAACCTGGGCGTAATCTGCCTGGCTGTACTCGGTGAATGGCTTCGCGACAAAGATCCCCGCGTTGTTGACCAGCGTGTCGATCCGCCCGAAGCGGGCGACGGCTTCGCGGATGACGCGCTCGGCAGTGGCAGGATCAGCGATGTCGCCAGCCACGGTCAGAATGTCCGGGTCGGTAGAAGGCTGGATTGACCGGGAGGTCGCGACCACCTGATAGCCGCGCTCACGAAAGCCTTTGACCAGACCTGCGCCAATACCTTGAGAGGCGCCGGTAACCACTACCACTTTGTTGGACGTGCTCATGATGAATCCTCATGTAATCGAAATGAATTGAGTGAACGGATTTTCAACGGTCAGACGTGAGCGCCAACCAGCGCCGCCTGACGTAACGCTTGCCGGTAATCAGCGACCGATTGCGATCCGGACAGGATGTGTCGGTCATTGATAACCATCGCCGGGACCGACTGGATGCCGCGCTGCTGATAAAACGCTTCGAGTTCGCGGACTTCACGACTGAACTCTGCAGAGGCCAGTACGGCTTCTGCACGCTCACTGTCGAGCCCCGCGTCCTTGGCCAGATTCACCAGCGTCTGGCGGTCATCCGGGTTTTTTCCATCGGTGAAGTAAGCCCGCAACAAGAGCTTTTTCAGTGCGCGCTGGCGCCCTTGTGTCGAGGCCCAAAACAGCAAGCGATGGGCATCGAACGTGTTGTAAAAATGACTGCGCTTTTCCAGGTCGAAGTGAAAGCCAATCTCCTCACCGCGTTGAATGATCATCGCGTTGCGCTGCGCCACTTGCTCAGCGCTGCGACCGTACTTGCGCATCATGTGCTCGATAGCGTGTTCGCCAGCCGCCGGCATCTCCGGATTAAGTTCGAACGGCTTGTAGGTCAGTTCAACCTCGACTTCACCCGCCAGACTTTCGATCGCTTGCTCAAGTGCGGTAACGCCGAGCGCGCACCATGGGCAGACGACATCCGAGACAACATCGATTTTCACCACGCGACTCATGATGAGGCGTCCGACAACTGTTTGCGGTACTCCGTGGTCGTCATGCCAGCGTAACCCCAGTTATCCGTGTCGACTTCCTCGATGACGATGTGCGTCAGTTTGGGATCCTTGTGGAGCACCCGTTCCATCGTTTCCGTGATCTCCTTGATCACCTGGGCTTTCTGCTCCCGAGTGACGCCGTCACGGGTGATGCGTACGCTGATGAAAGGCATTTGAGTATCTCCAGTGGTCAGCCTGTCGGATTGATGGGCTGCTGTTGGAGAGAACTTTAAGAAGTTGCAGGAGGTTGATAAATGGGGTTTCAGGTACATCATTTGTGATGTGGTGTATCAAGTGCCCAACGCACAGGGTCGGCCTTCGGATCCTATTCGGCGATAAAACGACGGGGACGGGTTAAGTTAAGTCTGCCTAGACGAGGGGCGCTGCCATAACATCGCGGTCTTACGGAGCAATCGATGATCGATGAAGAACAGCTAGTGGATCTTTATGAAGCCGGCGACGCGCTGGCTGGCGGAGATAGCAGTGCAATGCAACGTTTGCTTCCGCACATAAAAAACCGCGAGTCGTACAGCGACATCCCGGTGTTGTTCTACGTCGCTGAAAACGTGGAAACACTCGATTTTCTTGCGGAAAATGGCGTGGATTTTTTTCAGAAAAACAGTCTGAGCGGTGGCAGCCTGCTGCATCGCTCGGCGCTGGAAAGTGATGATTCTGTCTTCGCATGGGTACTCGACTGGTACAAAACCCACAACTTGATCGACGTCACTGATGACGCCGGCGTTACGCCGTTGTCGGCGCTTTTGAAACTCGGCCCGATAGAGCGTGCAGGTCGATTGATTGACGCTGGCGCAAGTGTTGATTCAGTGGCAGACAACGGTCTGACCCCTGCGCGACAAGCCGTTTTCCATATGGGCGAAGAGCCGCAGGCCATTGGAGGTCTGCAGATACTTCTAGCCCATGGATTGACCGTGGGTGCGGACGAGGCCGTCTATCTGGCGGATGCCGCGCGAAGCATTGACCGGCCCGTTCTTGCCCAGTGGGTTGAAGACAATCTGCAAGCTCGATGATGTTCTTCTTCACCCCAGGATTTACGGCGGCCAAGGAGCCTTGCAAACGTCAAGGTGGATGCAGAGGTCGCATCGTGTAACCTTGGCGCCGGGATAGAGAGGGATGTCATTTATGGAACAAGGAGCGGTGTCACCCCTTATGGACGACAAGCAATCACCTGTGCTGATCCAGGTTTACATGGCCGATGATGGTGGCGCTGTCCGTGAGGAACTGCTCGCGCGTCAGATTGATCAGCACACCTACGAATTACTCTCTTCACCTGGCCTGGCGCAAAACCTGGCGAGGGGGGATATCGTCTCGATCAAGGATAGAAATGCACCTGCCGAGGTGCTGAAGCGAGGCGGTAATTTCTGTATTCAAATCTACGCCGATTACATTTCCCCGGACGCGATCACTGCGCTTGAAGATGATGTTGTCCGCGAGTTGGATGGAACACTGGATGGCGTCTGCGAGGGAAGTTTGTCGCTGGCTGTTCCTGCGAAAAATGGCATGGAGAGAATCAACGGTTTTTTTGACAGGTTCCGTGAGCAAACCGGGATTCAGTGGTATTACGCCAACATCTATAAAAACCTCGACGACGATAGTGACGAGACGCTGTTGTATTGGTGGCTATTGCCCACTCCTGCACAGGCTCATGTGAAGGCTGAGTCGTTTGTTGACGCTATTGATCGGCGTGATAATGCAGCGCTCAAGCGGGATTTCGCAATATCGGACGCTGTGGCGGATGAAATCTACGCGTCAATCGATGAGTATTTTGGTCCCGGCACAACAATATCCATAGCCCCTGAAGAGACAGCCTTCGATACAAACGGGCGAGACCGACCTTTCATCGATGCTTATGAAACCAATAGCAAGACGTTAGGCATGGAATGCATCCTTTGGGCTAATGGCGCTCCCGGCGAGGCGATTCTCCATCTTGAGATTTCACAACGAGAGGGGGAGTTAGTGGTGTATTACAAATACATCGGGTCTTGATCCAAACCATCATTATTTTCTCCGTACACTCTTAGACGTAGTCCGCTCCCAAAACGGAAAAACATGGATATTAAATTCTCCGCAATATACTTCGATGCCTCCTCAGAAGATGAAGTTTTGACTGTCGCGCTGTCTGACAACGCCCATGAACCTGAGGACTTTCTGATTCTTCAGCGAGCGACGGAGGTTGATGAGCAAGATGTGGAACTGGGTCAAGACACTTACCATGTTGAAATCGGCAATCCTGGATTGGCAGGCTATGGTGGTGTTGACGAAGTTTTTATCGCGAATGATCGTTTGACTTTTGTTTTTTCAGATGCTGTTGCCTGGTGTAAGTCTATAAAAACACTTGAAGTGCGACTGTCGTCTCAAGCTGAAATTACAGGTGATCTCGCCGATTTGCTTGGAGCGGTGTTTGCAGGGCAATCAACCAGAATTTCGAGGTCATGATGTCCTGGACGTATTCTGACCAGGTTGATTGGGGGCTTTAATGAGTTATTACGTGCTTTCGCAATTGGAGGACGTTGGCTGTCCCGTCGGGATTTTGCATGGCGACCTTTTTGACAAATTTTATCCAGACACAAAAGATGTGAAATTCGGTTTTTTTCCATGGTATGCAGAAAGGGCAAAGGCCGGCCCGCGCACGCCTTTTCCGCAGGGGATGGTTCTTATTTCCAGGGATGAATACTACGATTTTGATATCAGAAGTATTTCGCGTTTTTTCTACGTGGTCAGTGATGCGTTTCTGGCGGTCTGTCGCAAGACGAACGTCAATATTATCGACAGCGTCAGGATTGAAGTGCTGTCAGAGGCGGGGAAGCGTATTTCAGAAAAAAATTATAATGCCGTGTTGTTTGATGAGCTGGACGTTCGAACGAACTGCGATCCGGCATCAACATTTGTCGAAGAAAACGGCCGGCCGATCAGGTTCAAAAAGCTGGTACTTCCAACTGAGTGGACTCTGGACCTGTTCAAGTACCGCAGACTGATTTCCGGTAGCGATAGTCTGGTCTGTTCTCAGGCGTTCAAGGAGTTGGCAGAAAGCTTTAAAGGTATTGGGTTTACCCCATTGGACGAGGTTCTATGGTCTGGGATAAGGCGAATTTAAGAAGGTTTCTGGTGACATCCTTTTAATAGTCAGGTCAGGATGGATACGGGGCGATATGGAATACTACGTGCTCTCTCAAAAGGAAGAGTCTGACTGCCCGCGTGGCTTATTGAACGCGAATTTATACGATAAGTTCTATCCCGATGCGGAAGGCGTGAAATTTGGCTTCTTTCCTTGGTATGCGGAGAAAATAAACTACACATTTCATACCCCGTATCCGGAAGGAATGGTGCTGATATCGAAGGACCGGTTCTATGATTTCGATATCCGCAGTGTTTCGCGTTTTTATATAGCCAGTGACGATTTTTTGTCAGTGTGCGCGGAGCTTGATGTCGGAATCGCGGATCGCGTGGCAATCGATGTGGTATCAACCAAGGGAGAGCCTGTATCCGTCAAAACCTACAATGCGGTCCTTTTTGAAGAGCTTGATGCTCGCTCTGATACAGGGTTGGGCTCGACATTTGTTGAAGAAGACGGGTTGATTTTCAGATTCAAAAAGTTAGTGTTGCCTGAGGTGTTCAAGCATGACTTGTTCAAGTTCAAAGGAATGATTTCCGGTAGTAATACGTTGATTTGTTCCAGCGCTTTCAAAGCACGGGCGGCAGGGCTTAAAGGCATTGAGTTTATACCGTTGGAAAGCGTGCTCTGGTCGGCTGTCAAGCCAATTTGAAATAGGGACCTAATGATGCAAAAAGCTGATTGTGCAACTCCGGACGAATCGCACCAGCAGGTGTGTGCCAGGTATGGGCTGACGCCACACCCTCCCGAGGAGGTGGTTGCCATTGCATTGAATACTCTCCACAAGTCGCCGATTTACGGATCGAGAGTCCAATTGCCTGAGGGTGGCACGGTCAGTTGGTTCATTCACTGCGGTGAGCACTCGCCAGCCAGCGGCTTCTATCAAACGCTGCACACCAGCCATTTGGTTGATGAATTACCGCAAGTGCTGAAGTATCTTTTTCTGCCCGCAGGTTCCAGGTTCATTATCGACAGAGAAGGTTACGAAGACGTTTGGATGGTGGGAGTGGAATCCTCTTCGGACTGAAATGTCGAGCGTCTTGACGCCAGTGAAAGCTTCCCTTTGAGCACGGATATGACTGATATTTTTCACAAGATTATTTTCAAGTTAACGCCTGACGAAGATGATTACCCTCCCTTTTCGGTTGAATCGGTATGGGGCATCTACCGAGGGAAGGACGTTTACGAAATAGACAACACACCTTATTACGTTCACGGCGTCAGTAAAGGTGATCGTGTGCAAGTACAACTGGATGGCGAGGAGCGGATAGCTGCCCGTGTGGTGAGTCAAGGCGGGCACTCGACAATCAGGGTTTTCGCGAGTGATCCGGGCGAGAAAGCAAAGATAATCACCCGGTTGCAAGAATATGGTGCGTTCTGTTTATCAACTCGCGGTCTATCGTTGTTTGCTGTGGATATTCCCGCAAGCTGTGATTTTTCCATGATCGACAGTTATCTGTCGTCGATTGCTGATGGCGAAAATATCGCCTATGGAGACGCGTGTCTGCAGCACTACCCGATAGAGCCATCTCGCGTACTGGAGTGCTCGTCGTTGGCTTCCATACCCTGCCTGTTACATTGAACATAAGGATGTAAATGGAGAAGGTATTTTTCAAGTTATTGGTCGAAGATGACTATCCACCGGTTTCAAGCGAGAGCCTGTGGGCTGAGAGATTGGACTCGGGCTCATTTATCGTGAAGAACATTCCGTTTTACACACGGGAAGTTTGTCTTGATGACGAGATTTCGGTAAGCCCCGTGGTGAACGCTGAGTACCAATTTGAGAAAGTCATAAAAAATACCGGCAACAGTACCCTTCGTATCATTTTTTTCGAGGCGGGTGAGCCATGGATTTCTAGTGTTTTGGAAGATCTGGTTGCTAGAGGCTGCGCATGGGAAGGTATGAGCAAAAAGTTCTTCTCCATCAACGTTCCTGCCGACGTTTCCCTTGACGATGTGCTGAGTGTATTGGCCGAGAAAGAAGCAAAGGGATGGCTGGATTATGAGTCTGGAATGCTTCGCCAATAAAAACTCCTTTTGAGCCTTATCAACGATGAAGAAATTCAACACGTTCACCGTACACGGAACCGCCGTTGGCAGTGAGAACAGCATCCGCCTCGATGATATTTCGATCCTTGCTGACCCCGAAACCATCAGGGCGCTTGGCGCTTTTCTAATCCGCGCCGCCGATGAAATGGCAGTTGAAGGCGTGGAGCATGTACATCTTCAAGACCTCGTAGAGAACTTCAGTCATGAAGACCACGTAGACGTGATTGTCCTTAACGGCAATCTCATAAAAATCGCCTAGGTCCAGACGTTGCAGTCAGTAATGTATGCGTTCGACAACTTTTTTTATTTCCGCAATTGAATGCGACTTTCAGAACAGTGACCGCTTCGCCACGCTGCCGCCAAAAAAAGGTCACGCATACTTTTGAATATTTCAGTCTGCAAGCCATGAAGGGTGCTCAGAAACAGGGAAGAGCCCGAGTGCATTCAATCGCTTGATATCGACTTTGGCGCGAACGCTCTGAGCAGTGCCTGCCTCTATCCGGCACAAGCCAACATTTCGGCGATCCATTGAACTTGCCGGGCAACGTCTTGCACCTTTGCCTCGGGCAAAGCCTGCTGCGCCCGGGCGAACTGGGCCAGTGTCTTCTGCTTTTCATGCAGCCGGCGTTGCCACTTGGTCAGGAATTGCGGACTGCGCACCTGCATTTGCAGCGGGCCGAAGTACAGCTCTTGATCGGTGTAGACCACTGACTCTGCACGTTCAGCGACGATGATTTCGTAGTCGAAACGGTTTTCCTGCAACAGTTCCTCGTGGCGGATGCGATAGCCATTGTCCATCAGCCATTGGCGCAGTGGCTGCTCACCGCCGTTGGGTTGCAGAATCAGACGTTCTTCGCCGCTCAAACGCGATTTACCGCCGTCGAGAATGTCGCGGATCGTCTCGCCGCCCATGCCGCAGATACTGATGGCGGTGATCCTGTCACCAGGCTCGATCGCCGCCAGACCATTGGCCAGACGCACGGTGATGCGTTGCTGCAGATCGTTGTCGCGCACCGTGCGTTGGGCCGAATGAAAGGGCGTCAACGCCACCTCACCGGCCACCGCCCCAGCAATCACCCCGCGACGCATCAGCGCCACCGGCAGATAGCCGTGATCCGAGCCGATATCGGCCAGCCTTGCGCCGGTCGGCACATGCGCTGCCACGCGCTCCAGGCGCATGGACAAAGTCTGTTCGTTCAACGGCAACCCCTGTTCATTACAAGTTTGCGGCAGCAATGACCGCAAAAGGGGTGCGACTTTGTCGAGCAACGCGGTGCCTGTCAAATTCCGGCGACAGGGATCACGGCGCGAACATTCAGTCGGCGAGCGTCGCGTTGTCGATCACGAAGCGATATTTCACGTCGCCCTTGAGCATGCGCTCGTAGGATTCATTGATCTGATCAGCACGGATCAGTTCGATGTCGGAGACGATGCCGTGTTCGGCACAGAAATCCAGCATCTCCTGGGTTTCCGGGATCCCGCCGATCATCGAGCCGGCAATGGTGCGGCGTTTCATGATCAGGTTGAACACGTTCGGCGAAGGATGTGGCGAGGCGGGCGCACCCACCAGCGTCAATGCACCATCGCGCTTGAGCAGCACCAGAAACGCATCGAGATCATGTGGCGCTGCGACGGTGTTGAGGATGAAGTCAAAGCTCTTGGCATGCGCCGCCATCTCTTCGACATTGCGTGACACGACGACCTCATCGGCACCCAGTTGTTTTGCCGCCTCGCGTTTCGATTCGGAAGTGGTGAACGCCACGACATGCGCGCCCATGGCATGGGCCAGTTTGATGCCCATGTGGCCGAGGCCACCGATGCCGACCACGCCGACTTTCTTGCCCGGCCCGGCATGCCACTGACGCAGCGGCGAGTAGGTGGTGATCCCCGCGCAGAGCAGTGGCGCGACAGCTGCCAGTTGCGCCTCGGGATGCCGAATGCGCAGCACGTAACGTTCATGCACGACGATGTTTTGCGAGTAGCCGCCGAGTGTCCAGCCGGGGGCGTCTGGCGTCGGGAAGTTGTAGGTGCCGATCATGCCGTCGCAGTAGTTTTCCAGCCCGGTTTCGCAGTCATCGCAGTGTTTGCAACTGTCGACGATGCAACCGACGCCGACCAGATCACCGACTTTGAAATCCGCGACATGCGCGCCAACGGCTGAGACGCGCCCGACAATTTCATGGCCTGGCACGCAGGGGAATTGTGTGCCGGCCCATTCCGCACGCACCTGATGCAAGTCCGAATGGCAGATGCCACAGAAGGCGATATCGATCTGCACGTCATGGGCGGCCGGCGCGCGGCGGTTGATCTGCATCGGCTCAAGGGGTTTGTCGCCAGCGTGGGCACCGTAGGCTTGTACGAGCATGGGAGCGTCCTCAATCGGGTTATCGAACGCACATTTTTGCCTTTTTGCCCGGCATTGAAGTAGTGCATTCCTGTGTAATGCTTGCCTGATCCTGCGAGGCCTTGTGACGTTGTGCAGACAGACGATCGAAGTGTTTGCAGGTAATCTGCCGGTTCGCTGACTAAAACAAAAACAGGAGCCATTGATGCAACCGATCCGTCTCGGTCTGGTGGGCTACGGCAAGATTGCCCAAGATCAACATGTCCCGGCGATTCTCGCCAATCCCGCATTCCAGTTGCTGTCTGTCGCCACGCAAGGCAAGCCCTGCGCCGGTGTCGAGAATTTCCAGTCGCTGAGCGAATTGCTCGCAAACGGCCCGCAGGTCGACGCGATCGCCTTCTGCACGCCGCCGCAAGGACGATTTGCGTTGGTGCAGGAAGCGCTGGCCGCCGGCAAACATGTGCTGGTGGAAAAGCCGCCCTGTGCAACGTTGGGTGAGGCAATGGCATTGGTCAGTCTGGCCGAGCAGCACGGCGTCAGTGCGTTGTTCGCCTGGCACTCGCGCTATGCGCCCGGCATTGCCGCCGCCCGCGACTGGCTCGCCACCCGTACCCTGCAAAGCGTGCACATCGACTGGAAGGAAGACGTGCGCAAGTGGCACCCCGGCCAGACCTGGATCTGGCAACCGGGTGGTCTGGGCGTTTTCGATCCGGGCATCAACGCCTTGTCGATTGTCACGCACCTGCTGGCGCTGCCGTTGTTTGTCGAGTCCGCCGAACTGCGCGTACCCGAAAACTGCCAGTCACCGATTGCCGCTTCGATCAAAATGTCTGACGCACGCCACCTCGAGGTGCGCGCCGAATTCGACTTCGACCATGGTCATGACGAACTCTGGAGCATCGAAATTCGCTGCGCCGAAGGTGTGTTGCGACTGGATAACGGTGGGGCGCTGTTGAGTATCGACGGTGCGCGCCAGACAGTTTCGGAGGAGGGCGAGTACGCGGCGGTGTATCGGCATTTTCAGCAGTTGATTGGCGACAAGGCCAGTGATCTGGATCTGCAGCCGTTGCGGTTGGTGGCGGACAGTTTCTTTGTCGGGAGTCGGGTGTTGGTGGAGGCGTTTTACGATTGATCACGGACAGCACAATTGTTCGCAACAAAAACCACAACTGAGCGCTTCACATCTTTTTGCGGCTAGTCGACAATGCGCGCTCTGTTCCGGGGTAGTTCAGCGGTAGAACACTCGGCTCTTAACCGGGTGGGCGCTGGTTCGAATCCAGCCCCCGGACCCATTACATCGCAGGTCACAAGGAAGTATGTCCAGCCACGACAGGGAGTTCGGCGAAAACGGTGGTGTAAACGCCGGTTATGCGGCGTTTCAGCTCTCTCGAGCCTTAACCGCTTCGCCGAACGACGCTGACCGGCAGGCACGCAAGCGAGTCGAGCGTTGGCTGCGGGTTATCGAACATCTGAAGCAAGGCAGCGCACAGTATGGCTCACGCATACCGTTCGCCGATTTGCCTGAGTGGGTCACGCTGGAAGTGGCCACGGGTGGTTTCGCTACCGGGCAACTCCAGGCTGGTGGCGATCTGACAGCCTATGAGCGCCAGTTGGCCGCATCAATTCCTGGCATTCGCGCAGGTCATGAACGTTTCGATCTCAATGCCTGGCATCTTTCGGATCCGGGCGTTGCAGCACTGCAAGAACGCTTGGCGAAAGGCAACTATCAGATCGATGTCCCGGAAGAGGCCTCGCTGCTCACCGTGTCCTGGCTTCTGCTTAATCAGCGTACAGACGAAGCGCGAACACTGATCGAACAGATCGTGCCGTTCTTCGACCGCCTGCGTTTCTTCCCGACCGCCATTGACGAGCCGCCGCTTTCGACGACAGAGGTGCATGTATTTGATACGGCCAGTGTCAAGAAACGGCTGATCCAACAACCGGCTCAACCGCGTCTGGCCGTTCAAAAACATGTTGTTGAAAATCGCCTGCCTCTCTACGACGTAGCCGTCTCGCTGTTTCTTTTGACGTATCAGGAGGGCTGGCCTTGCAGACACTATCCCGAAGACTGGTTCTATCGGGCGACGGCACTCGGCGCGCAGATCGCTGAAGTCTGTGACGCTGAACTCAGCAGCACCGGTCCCTTCAAGACTCGAGTAACGGAGCTGTTTGCATTACTTGAACAGTGTTCCCGTGATCATGCATCGCTGACGGGCCGACAAGTCGGACGTATCCGGCGAATCGTCGATGATTTTGTCGTCAAACATGGTCATCCCGAATCCGATGCACATGCCATTAAACGAGCAGAGCAGCGCAATCACGTGGCGGCCCCCGGGCATCACTTGATTGCCCATGCTGTCGCGGCACGTCTGACGAATTATCAGGATTCGGACGGCGTCAGTGACTTTTCGCCACTGCTGAAATCCATCACCGATGAGGAAGCCAAGCGTCACGGGCTGATCGTTGGGACGACTGTTCCGCCAGCCGTTCGCCAACGTCTCGAACGCTGCCGCAAGGGCACAATTGCCGAGTTGATTGACCATGGCTTGATCTCATCCGGAGACACCGTGGCACAGGTTCTGCCTGCGATGACAGCGGAAATCTGTAGCGCCGGATATCGAGACGGCACGCTGCGGGCACTGACCGGCGCTACGTATCGTGCCTTCCGCCGTCGGCGCTCATTGGTACTGGTCAACCTGCAAAGCCAGATCAAAATCGCAGAGCTGCCTTGGGTTGCGGCACTAGAAACTGAGCGTGAGGCAAGCGTCAGCTCCAGTGAAGGCGCCAGGCAGGCATTCATCGAAGCCTCTGCGTTGACTCTTTCAGCGTTTCCGCAGGCAATTCTTCCGAACAAGCTGTTGCAAGAGTTCGTAGCGCTGGCTGAAACGGCGAAACTGGATCTTCCGTTCGTCGAAGAAGTGGCGGCGGACATTTTCATGGGGACTTTCACCAACAAGTTCACCAGAGCCGCCAGGCAGTCGGCCAGTCTGATGGCCGGAACGCTTTACGCCCGCTATTACGACATTGATACCGACGGGCTGGTGGGACTTGCCGATAGGCGCGGATCGCGGCGCGCAAGTGATCACTGGCACCAGTCAAAAAAAAGTGATGCATTGGCGACGCTGTGCGCGCAGCGTGCAAACGCCACCATCGGAACGTGGCAACCTGCGATCAACGGGACGATCCTCGAACAGCAACAGATCCTGACAACGCAAAACCTCGCATTGTTATTTGGCGAATTGAATCTGAAAACACTGCTGAATCACCGTTTGGGTGCGTTGGCCCTGACGTGCTTCGAGTGGATTTGCAGGCGGCAACAGATGCAAATCGAGCTTTACCATGCTCGTCTGGTGATGTTGAAAAACACCGCATATGCCTGGCGCCAGATGTTGTTTTATCTGTCGATGCTGGAGGGGGAGCTGTTGCGTTCTGCGCTTGATTGCCTTGAGTCGCATTTTGCAGCTCAACCCAGCGAATTCCGGAAAAGATTTCTACCCGCGATGATCGGGCTACGCATCGCCGCAGCCGGGCATCAGCTGACCTCAAGTCGTCAGAAACACGAGGGAGCGAAGGTTTTTCTCGGCTGGACCACCGAGCGACACTGGCTGATGCCTTCGTAACGTCTGAGTCAACCCTGCCAAAAGCCTGCAATGCAAAGCAGACTTTTGGAAGAGGCGATTCCTCTCAGAAACGATTCAGTCGGTAAGGCTCGATATTCGGCAAACTTGCTGACTCGTTGAGTGCTGTTGCACAAACCATCCGCACCACCATCTCCGCCGTCACCGCCGCCTGCGTCAGCCCCAGATGCTGATGCCCAAACGCAAGCAATACCTTGCCCCCGCACGCTTGATCAATCACCGGCAACGAATCCGGTAGCGATGGACGAAACCCCATCCATGGCGTCGCCGCCTCAGCGCTCAGATCCTTGCGGAACAACCCCTGAGTCAACCGATGCAACTGCCACGCGCGTTCCATGCTCGGTGGCCGTTCCAGCCCGGCGAACTCGACCGTGCCCGCCAGTCGCAAGCCTTCAGACATCGGCGTCATGATGAACTTGCGTTCCAGCGAGGTGACCGGGAAGGGCAGGCGGTTATGTTCCTGCGGCAACATCAAGTGATAACCGCGCTCGGTGTCCAACGGGACTTTCTTGCCGGTGAGTGCGGTGGTGAGTTTTGCCGAGTGCGCTCCGCAGGCGATCAAGACGCGGCTCGCGGTCAAACCACCGGTTCCGGTGATCAGCGAAACACCGTGCTCCCGCACATAGCCGCCCTGAACCTGTTGCCTCACAAAACTCACGTCGCTGGCCTTGGCTGCTTCGACCAACTCGCAGACCACGCGATATGGATCGAGAAAATGGCCGGTGCGCGGAAAGAACAAACCGCCCTGAATCTGATCGCTAAATTGCGCTGCGGATTCCCGTACCGCGCCAGCCGGCCAGAAATCGACCGGCACTTGCTGCTGGCGCAAGCGAACCTGGAGCGCATCGATGGCCTGCCGCGATTCCGGGCGCTCGAAGACCAGCAACGATCCATCGACCTTGAGCAGGTCAGGACGTTGAATATCCCCCAGCAAACGATGCCAGGCATCCAGACTGCTTTCATTCAGCGCCCGCAAACCCGCCACGGTTTTCTGAAAGGGCTCTGCCCGCAGGTTCAGCAACAGCCGCGTAAACCAGGGCAGGGCGCGGGGCATGTATCTCCAGTCCAGGCGCAGCGGGCCCATCGGGTCCATCAGCATTGCCGGCAAGCGCTTGAGAATCGACAGGTCAGCAATCGGAAACACCTGCTCGGTCGCCAGATGCCCGGCGTTGCCGAACGATGCGCCGTGCCCCGGTTTCTGTTGATCGATGACCACCACACGCTGGCCCTGACGGGCAAGACGCAGTGCGCAGGCGACGCCGATGATGCCGGCGCCGACCACGGCGATGTCGTGCGAGACGTTATTCGGGCTGGTCATGCGCTTCCCTTTGCCCATCGAGCAGGCGACGCAATTGCAGGGGATTGGCCTGTTTCAGTGCCAAGGGCAACAAGCCGTCGGGGAAATCCTGATAGCACACCGGACGCAAGAATCGGTGGATCGCTGCTGTGCCAACAGATGTCGACCGCGCGTCGGATGTGGCCGGGAACGGCCCGCCATGTACCATCGCATCAGACACTTCGACACCGGTGGGCCAACCGTTGACCAGCAACCGACCGGCCTTGCGCTCCAGCGCTGGCAGCAGCGCGCGGGCCTGCTCGAGGTCTTCGTCGTCCAGGTGCAATGTGGCAGTCAGTTGGCCTTCCAGATGTTCGATCACTTGACGCATCTCCTCGTCATCGCTGCATTGCACAATCAACGACGCCGCGCCAAAAACTTCGGCCTGGAGGTTCTGATCGGCGAGAAAATCGCTGGCTTGGGTGACGAACAGGTGGGCCTGGCACTGATTGGGTTGCGTGCTCATCTGACCCACAGCCGAAATTTGCGCATGGGGGTTCTCGGCCAAGGCATTCACGCCAGCCTCATAGGCATTGAAGATGCCCGGCGTCAGCATCGTCTGCGCGGGGCTTTGTTGGAGCCGTTCGGCAGTGGCGGCGACAAATTTGTCCAGCGCGGGCCCCTTATGCGCAAGCACCAGACCAGGATTGGTACAGAACTGCCCGGCACCCACAGTCAGTGAAGTGACGAAGCCCTGCGCCAATGCTTGCACGCGATTGCGTAATGCCGCGGGAAACAGCAACACCGGATTGATCGAACTCATTTCCGCATACACCGGAATCGGCTCGGCCCTTGCCTGTGCCGCTTGGCACAGCGCCAGACCACCGCTGCGCGAACCGGTAAAACCCACGGCTTTGATGCGTGGATCGGTGACCAGCGCGATACCCACTTCGCGGCCGGAACCGTACAACAACGAAAACACCCCCTCCGGCAGACCGCAGGCTTGCACCGCTCGCGCCACTGCGCGGCCGACCAGTTCACTGGTGCCGGGATGCGCGCCATGGGCCTTGACGATCACCGGGCACCCGGCCGCCAGCGCCGACGCCGTGTCGCCACCCGCCACCGAGAACGCCAAGGGGAAATTGCTCGCGCCAAACACCGCCACCGGCCCCAACGGCACTTGGCGTTGACGCAGGTCCGAGCGCGGCATCGGCTGCCGCTGCGGTTGCGCGGTATCAACGCGCACATCCAGCCATTCACCGGCCCGTATTGTGCGGGCAAACAGTCGCAGTTGCTGACACGTGCGGCCACGTTCGCCAACCAAACGGGCGCTCGGCAGGCCGGTTTCGGCCATGGCACGGTCAATCAGCTCATCGCCAAGGGCTTCGATTTCCACGGCAATGCGTTGCAGAAATTCAGATCGGGCATCCAGCGTCGTTTCGCGATAGCGGTCCAGCGCTGCCCAGGCCAGCGCGCAGGCCCGCTCGACATGTTCGGCCGAACCGCCGGCATAGGCAGGCTCCAGCGTCATTCCCGTGGCCGGGTTGATCCCCCGAACGGCTTCGCGATTGCCCGCAACAGTGTGCTGTCCGATCAGCATGTGGCCCGTCAGAGTCATGGTTTATTCCTGATGAGAAAAGATTGCCCGCCGCTACAGTCGGCGGGCACGAAAACGCAGCGAGGGATCAGGCGAAGTTCTGCTCCGCCGACCAGTTCTCGTACCAGTGACGGAACAGCGCGTACTGGTTCTCTGCATAGCGGCGTTGTGAGTCGCTCAACGCATCGGTTTCGTTGAAATGCAGGGTGTATTCCTTGTCACCGTTGAGCACCATCAGGTGCTTGTAATACAGCACCAGATCGCAGCCTTCGTCGAACGACGACAGCACCGCCAGCGCCGATTCCAGTTCCCGCGCCTGACGCCGTGCCTTGGCATCGCCCTTGGCCGCTTGCTTGCTCAGGGCCACCAGTTGCAACACTTCGCGAGGCAGGGCGTTACCGATCCCGGTGATCGCACCGGTGGCGTTGCAGTTGACGAAGCCGTGCACCACTTGCGTGTCGACGCCGACCATCAGGGTTACGTCGTCATCCTTGGAGGTGATGTTTTCGGCGGCGTAACGCAGGTCGGCGCCGCCACCAAACTCCTTGAAGCCGATCAGGTTCGGGTACTCGCGGCGCAGCTCGAAAAACAGATCGGCGCGGGTGGCGAAGCCGTAGTAAGGGCTGTTGTAGATCACCGCCGGCAACTCGGGCGCGGCCTGCAGAATCGCGGCGAAGTGGGCTTTTTGCGCGGCGGCCGAAGCACCACGGGACAGCACGCGGGGAATAACCATCAAACCCTGCGCGCCGACTTTCGCCGCGTGGGCCGCATGGGAAACCGCTTCGCGGGTGTTCACCGCACCGGTCCCGACAATCGTCGCAATCCCCGCCGCCACCAGCCGCGCCACGCCTTCCTGACGCTCGGCTTCGGTGAGCAACGGCCAGTCGCCCATGGACCCGCAATACACCACGGCGCTCATGCCGATATCGATCAGCTCGCGCCCCTTGGCCACCAGCGCGTCGAAGTCCGGTTTGCGCTGGGCGGTGCACGGGGTCATCAGGGCTGGCATGCAGCCGGTGAAGATGTTGTCGCTCATTGTTTTAACTCCTTGGCACATCGTTCAAATAAGGGTGGAAAGTCGGCGCGGCAGCTCAGATGCCCCACGCGAACGGATCTGTTTCATCGATCAGCAATGTGCTGTCGGCGGTCATGAAGGCGCGGCCAGTGATGTAGGGGCGGATGCGTTCACCTTCCCATTCGAAGCGGCCTTCGAACTGGCTGCCGGTGATGCTTGCCTGTACCCAGCGCGCGCCGGGCTGCAGCTTGTCGTCGGCCGCAAGGCAGGCGAGTTTGGCGCTGGTTCCGGTGCCACATGGCGAGCGGTCGTAGGCTTTGCCGGGGCACATGACGAAGTTGCGGCTGTCGGCGTTGGTGTCGTCAGCGAACAGTTCGATGTGGTCGATGACCGCACCGTCCTCACCGTATATGCCTTGATCTTCGAGGGCCTTGAGCATCGCCCAGGTGTACGCCGTGAGGTGCTCGACGTTGTCCATCGTCAGGGTCTGGCCATGCTCGGACACAAGGAAAAACCAGTTGCCGCCATAAGCGATATCGCCGAACACCCGGCCAAATCCCGGCACATCCACTGGTACCTGTTTGCGGTAGCGATAAGACGCCACGTTGCCCAGCGTCACGGTGCTGTCTGCATGCAGCGTCGCGCTGACCGGGCCGACCGGTGTGTCGATCTTGTGCACGCCTGGGGCGATCTGGCCCAAGTGCTGTAACGAATTGATCAGGCCGATGGTGCCGTGGCCGCACATGCCGAGGTAACCGGCGTTGTTGAAGAAAATCACCCCGCACGTGGCGTCAGCCGACACCGGTTCGCAGTACAGCGCGCCGACCAGCACGTCGTTGCCGCGTGGTTCCAGCAGGCAGGCGCGACGCCATGCATCATGCTGATCGCGCAGGGCATCGCGTTTTTCAGCCATGGTGTTGCCGGGCAGGTCGGGAAACCCCTTCATCACCAGACGTGTGGGTTCGCCGCCGGTGTGGGAATCGATGACGTGTACTCGTTTCATGGACGTCTCTCGTTTGAAGATTTCAGTAAGCGCCGGCAGGGCGCGCATTCACGGTGGAGGCGGGGGCGGCGACTTCGCTTTCTTCATCGTCATCCTCAAGGCGCAGCAGATGTGCCGGTACGCCGGTCGCAGCACCCCAGTAATAGATGCCCGTCGCACAAGCAGCGACGACGAGGGTGTCGAACGGGTGGGCGAGGATGCCGAGGCCGCCGAAGGTGCCGAGTTTCGACAGCACGATCGTCACCGCGTAGAAGGCGATCAGCCAGGCCGAGGAGCGCACTTGGCGAGCCAGATTCAGGTGCGCAGTCGGTACAAAACGACCGCACAGCAGGTAGACGACAAACATCAGGATTTGCAGGCCGAGCAGCCACGACACGGTGCTCCAGCCCGACCAGTAGACGATCAGTGCAGCGATGATGAACGACACCGGTCCGAGCACGCCCATGCACTTGACCCGGAACGGCCGCGGCATGTCCGGCGCATTACGGCGCAACGCAGCCACCGACACTGGCGCCACGGCGTAGCTCAACACCAGTGCGGCGGAAACCACGTTGATCAACGCTTCCCACGACGGGAAGGGCAGGGTCCAGAACACCGACAGCGCAAACGTCAGCCACAGCGCCGGACGCGGGATGCCGGACTTCTCATCGATGTGGGTGAACACCTTGAAGAATGTGCCGGTCTGCGCCCAGCCGTAGATCACCCGAGGCGTGGCGTTCATGTAGATGTTGCCGCAGCCGCTCGGTGAGATCACCGCGTCGGCGACCACCAGATACGCCAACCAACCCACACCGAGCGCCAGTGCGATGTCGCGATACGGCAGGGCAAATTCCTTGCTCACACCGGCCCAGCCGTCGGCGAGCATTTCGGTCGGGATGCCACCGAGAAAAGCCATTTGCAGCAGCACATAAATCAGGGTCGAGAGCAGCACCGAGAGGATCAGCGCGATGGGAATCGTGCGCTGCGGATTCTTCACTTCGCTGGCCACCGAGATGATCGGCGTCAGGCCCAGATACGCGAAGATGATCCCGCCCGCCGAGACCGCCATCTCCACACCCGACAAGCCGAACGGCGCGAAGCCCTGGACGTGGAAGTTTTCCGGTTTGAAGAACGTGAACAGCACACCGATCACCAGCAACGGCACGATGAACTTGAAAATGCTCACCAGATTATTGGCTTTGGCGAAGGTCTTCACGCTGCGGTAGTTGAGCACGAAGAACAGGCAGAGCAGGCCGAACTGCACCAGCCAGCCGAGCAGTGTCGGATCACCGGTGCCGGTCTTGGTCAGCCCGGGAAACCACGCCGCGGCGTATTGGCGCGAGGCAACCACTTCGATCGCCACCAGACTGGAAAACGCGATCAGGGTGATGAAGCCCATCAGGTAACCGAGCAACGGCCCGTGGGAGTAAACCGGGTAGCGCACCACGCCGCCGGCACGCGGTAGGGCGGCGCCCAGTTCGCAGTAAACGATGCCCAGCAGCAACACGGCGAAACCGCCCAGCAACCAGGAAAATATCCCCGCCGGCCCGGCGATGGCGGACACGTGGCTGGCCGCGAACAACCAGCCGGAGCCGAAGATCGCCCCGAGCCCGATAAACGTGAGATCGATCAGTGAAAGCTGTTTTTTGAACTTGCCTTGGCCTGACATGGCATCGCCTTCTTGTGAGTTATTGGATAGGCAGTTGTGTCACTCGGACGGCCAGACTTTGAACTCATCGGCAGCGTGGCGATTGATGTTTTGCGGTGGGATCAATGACGAATTCAGCACAATTGCGCCGACGGGTCGCGGCGCTCGACAGGGCCGTGGTGTTGCTGCAATCTGCACGCGAACGGCGCATGGGCTATCCACGAACAGGGGAGAGAATCCTTGATGCAGAACGCTTTTTCGATTCTTTGCCAGGGTGGCGACGGCAACCGTCCGCAGACCCTCGAAGAGCTGGTGGCCAGCGCTGCGCTGCTGTTGCCGATGCTCGATGTGATCCCCAACGCGGTGATTTTCATCAAGGATGTGCACGCCCGGTATGTCCTGGCCAACCGCACACTGGTGCAGCGTTGCGGCTTGAAAGACTTGCGCCCGCTGCTCGGCAAAACCAGCGCGCAGGTGTTCCCGGCGCAACTGGGGCCGGGCTACACCGAGCAGGATCGCAAAGTGCTGGAGGAGGGGTTTGTGCTGGAGGATCAGCTCGAACTGCATCTTTATGGCAGTCGCGAACCCGGTTGGTGCCTGACCCACAAACAACCGCTGTACAACCGCGACGGGCAGATCATCGGTTTGGCTGGTATCTCCGTGGATGTGCAGTCAGCCAGCGAAACCCATCCGGCCTTCCAGCGACTGGCGGCGGTCGACGAACACATTCGCAACCATTTCAACCGCCGCGTCACGCTGGGCGAACTGACGCGCATCGCCGGTATTTCCGTCGCGCAACTGGAGCGCTACTGCAAACGGGTGTTCCACCTGACGCCCCGGCAAATGATCCAGAAAGTCCGCCTGGAACACGCCCATCGGCTACTGCACACAGACCTGCCGATCACCGACGTTGCGCTGCAATGCGGCTACACCGACCACAGCGCCTTCACCCGCCAGTTCAAGGCCTCGACCGGGTTTACACCTCGGCAGTATCGTCAGGCTACATCCCTGTAGGAACTGCTGGAGGCTGCGGTCTTTTGATCTTGATCTCCAAAATCAAAAGACCGCAGCCTCCGGCAGCTCTTACACAATCATTGTGGCGAGGGAACTGGTGTCAGTCCGGCATCTGCTGATTATCCAGCACCCGATTTACTGCCAGCTCCCCGAGCATGATCAGTTGCGCAATGCCCAGCAGCACCCGACGCTGCGACGGGGGCAACAGACTGGCAACGTCCTGGGCAATGGTTTTAGCCGAAGCGAGCGTTTCACTGGCATCAGTCAGCAGTTCTTCGTTTTTGTTGTCCGCAGTCACGGCGTACATCCCACGGATTTTGCGTGGAGGTGGCGTGGACCCGGGCGGGCAGAGGTAGTGATCGAGAGCGCGGTCGGCGGCTTCGTTGAGCTTTTTCGAATCGAGGGATTCGTAGGGGGAGGTGGGGTCGGTTTCGGGCGGGTTTGGCGTTGGTTTTATCATCGGTGAAGCCTCTAGAGTAATGAAGCTGCCACCGTTCGCTGCTAACGAAGGAGGTGGCGGCTGTACGCGGGTTAGCAGACCAGGACTCTAGAACCCGGCGCACCGAAGTGCCCCACGCAAAGCCGCCATAACGACAACGGACTTTATGCGTCTAGAGATAACCCGGGCTGCTAAACCCGATCACTGAAAAATCAGCGACCGCACCACAATAGAACCCGCCCCAAAGGCGCACAAGCCGGCGGATTCTGGCGTAGCTGTAGGCAATTACGCAAGGTCGTGTAGCCTGATTACGTGTCTTGGCGTGTCACTTAAACGTGGGTGTTTAAAATCAATAAATCGCAGGTGCAAGGGACGTTATCGACCAACGGCATGAGTCTGAACGCCTCTCATACCCGCTAGACTGAAGACCTTACGACCCTCTTGCAACAGGAGCCCCGCGATGATCGGAACACGAAAAGGCCTACGCTCGCTATGGCTCCTGCCTACCCTGATCGCCGTCAGCCTGACGCTGACCTCCGGCTGTTCAAACCGCAAACACTATCCACCCTCGGGCGTCGGCGACAGTTGCTACGCAAAAGCGCTGCCGACGGTCGGGGAGGGTGGTCTCGCCTGGGGTTCCAGCTTGAACATGGCCCGGCAAAAATCCATGGCCAACTGCATGCGGTATGCCGGGCGCTCCGGGGGCACGCCGGGTACGTGTCAGGTGGTGTTGGCCAAGTGCAAATGACTGGCGATACGCGCTCGCGGTAACACATCGTATGCCGCTAAACTGCGCGCCCCCGATTTGAGCAAGGAAGCTTTGGATGCGTGTTCCGTTCAGCGGTCTGCTCCTTTCCATGGTCCTGGCAGGCCCGGTTGTGGCCGACCCCCTGTCAATTGCCGTCAATGACCCCAGCGGTCAATACCTGGTAGAAGTGCTGTTCCCGCAGTTGCCGGAAAACCGCTACCAATTGGCGCCTGCGCTGATCACGCTGCGCGACAAAAACACTCTGCAAACGCTGCAGCAGTTGCAGACCCCGGCGGGTAATCCTCCGGCGAATCCAGCGGATAAAAATGATCCGCGTTTGCTTGGGCAATACGGCCTGCTGTACTTCGCCGACTTCAACTTCGATGGTCGTCTGGATCTGGCCATCCGCAACGGCACTGCCGAGGCGGACCAACAGGCGCAATTCGATGTGTATTTGCAGGATGAGCAGAAACCCCAGTGGGTGCTCAACGAGGCACTGACGGATCTGGCGAAGCAGACCCTGGGCGGAATGTTCGATGTCGTTCCGAGTGAAAAAAACCTGAGTTCGCAAGTCAACAAAGGTTGTTGCTGGATGAGCGCCAGCCGATGGGCCATGCGCGACGGCCGGTTGGTTCGCCTCCACGCGTACACCCAGGAAGAGGTTTCCCCAAGCGCCTGGGATGACACCTCCAGCATGCCTCGCGGCTATATGTTGCGCACGACCGGCGACTGGAAAGACGGCCAGTGGCACGAACAACCCAGCCTCGAAGGCCCGGTCACTGAAGACCCGGAGATGCTCGCGGGTGTGCTCAATGGCAAAATTGCGGTAGAGCTCTGGTACCAGCAACAGGGTGCCGTGCTGATCGGCGAGGTGCGCTACACCAAGGGCGGCAACGGTGAGCCGATCAAACTGGTGGGCGCGCGGGACAACTTCGATGAAGTCGACAACTCCGTATTTCTGCTGGAATCGGCGGCTGACGGCGGGCGAACAGGCCTCTGGCGCATGACCCGCGAAACCAATGAGCCTTACCGCTACACCGGTACCTGGATCAGCGGCGCGAAGGGCGACACAAGGGAACTGTCGATTCTGTTGCACACTGCAGAGCGTGAACCACCGATGGATAAACTCTACGACGTTGCCCGTGATCAGCGCAGCGGTCATTACCGGGTACGCAACGACTTTCTCGGGCGCGACGGTGAGCTGGATCTGAAAATTCTGCCTGAGCGCGATGCTCAGGGCAGAGAAGTAGCGGAGTTCACCGTGACGATGAAAGACGCGGTGACTGCCAAAGAGATCGTCACCGAGCACCACATCGTGCCGATGGAGACGCCAAACCTGATCGTCATGCGCACGCCACAAGCACCGGAGAAAAATGGCCCGTATCACATCCAACTGGTGAAGAATTTCGCGGTCATTGCCTACAACTATGCGACCGACTCCGATGACATGCTCACCGGTATTTACCGCAAACAACCGTGAGACCGTTTCACCGCGTCTGCCGTTGTCCCTGACACGAAAAACCCGGCTGATCAGCCGGGTTTTTTATGCGCAATGACTTTTGTACGTCACCCCTCGGGTCACCGAATCAAGCAATACCCAACGCCTTGAGAATCACCAGTGATTTCTCGGCAAACACGTGAGCACGGGCAGTGAACTCAGCGATGTTTTCTTCGACGGTCATCAGCGGCTTGCCATCCTTGACGAGGACTTCGCCTTGTTCGCCGACGATCGCCCACGCCAGTTGCGCCCATTCAGCCGGGTGCGTTTGACCTTGCTTGATCGAAATGAGGAAGAGTTGCTCGAAGCGGCTGACGGTGACGCCGCCGCCGGTGACCGGGCTGGCCAGCACCTGGATCTTGTCGCTCAACAACGAGCGCGAACAGAGCAGCAAGTTGAGGTCGTTGCATCGCGCCCGCACCTGGTTTTCCGCCGCCACGCTTTGGCACGGTGCCACGGCACTCATACCGATCAAAACGTTGAGGGCCTGCAATACGTCGTCATAAGGCAGCGCAGATGCTGCCGCGGCCAGCTGGCGCAAGGTTTTCGGTGCGTAGTCGTTGGCTGCCAGCGCTAGCAGTACCGGGCCGTAGATTTCGCTCTGCAGCGAGGCTTCGCCCGCAGGGCCGCGGACATGTTGAGGGACGCTTTCTGCGGCTTGCAGCAAGATGAAACGAGTGTTGAACAAGCCTTGGCGCTGTTCGGCAGCGGACAGCCGGGTAGCGCCGCGTACGTAGAGATCACGACGGAAACTCTGATTGACGAAATAGTCACGCGCCTGCTCACGCATGATCGGATGCTCGATCCCTTCCAGGAAGTCCATGCCATCGGCCCTGAGGTTGAGCGGGTCGACCGAGTCCAGCGGCACGGCGGTGGTGACATAGTCGAGTTTGGCAGGGGCCATGGCATCGACGACGTCGGTGAAATACATGCAGTCCCAGCTGCGATTGAAATACTCATGGGCGATGTACTGACGATTCTGCCCTTTGATGCTCTGCAGTTTTGCGTCGAGGTTCGGCACGCTGCTGGCGTAGTTGGGGTTGGCGGCCAGCAGTGCTTCGGAAAATTGCAGGGCGGCATCGATCCGTTGATCGGGGCCTGCAGAAGCAGACTTGGAAAAGCGGTCGTGCAGGCTGAACAGATTGCGCAGCGGCGCCGCAGGCGACCAGCCGGGGAAGCAGTTGTAGCTGACGTACAGCATCCCGCCCGGTTTGAGATGGCGACGGGCAAACTCGACGATCAGTTTCTGGTTGTCGCGACTGACCCAGGTCCAGATGCCATGCAGGCTGATGCTGTCGAATTGCGGCAGATCATCGCGGGCCAGCAGTTGCTCGAAACTGTCGTCATACAGTCGCGCGTCGCTGTTCCAGTCGCTGGCGAGGGTGCTGGCGTGGGCGGCCTGTGAGGGTGTGAAATCGGTGCCGACCCAGGAACCCGGGTTGGCTGCGGCATGGATATTGATCGAAACGCCTTGGCCAAAGCCCAACTCGCAGTGATAGGCCTGCGTGGATTCCAGAGTGGCAAAGCCGCGCAACAACAAGCAGTAGCGCTGGAAGACAGGATTGATTTCCCGGCTGTAGCTGTAGGTGTAGCCTTCATCGGTGAAATACCCTTCGTTCCAGGCGTCGCTCATGCTTTCGTATCCTTTTGTTTCGAGGCTGAAAAAGTTGCTCTTATAAGGGGTAGCGGTGACGTGCCACAAGGACAATATGCCGGTGAGTATGTCTTTTCGTTTCAGGTTTTCTGCCGCACACGTCTGAAGATCTTGAAAGTGTTCGATCACAGCCCGCCAAACTCCGGTCCAATTGCCCGTTTCACCATGCGAGCGTGCAGCAGGCTTGATACCGCGCCGCCTGCACCCCTCACCCTAGCCCTCTCCCGAGGGAGAGGGGACTGATCGGGTTGTTCTTGCGAGTTGCACCGGCCTGAAGAATTAAGCCGAACCTGGCCTCACAAGCGATGAAGATCAGCTCCCTTTCTCCCTCGCCCCCTTGGGGGAGAGGGCTGGGGTGAGGGGGCAGCGATCTACCTGACACTCCACAAGGCTGACAAACACCAAAAAACCAAAAGAAATCCGACCTAAGCTAATGCAAAAAAGATATTTGTCCGGCGTTTTATATATCGTTTAGTTTTGATTCATCAACGAATCAAAGCATCAAACCGATAGACCCCCGATTGCCATGACGGCGCACGCTGAATCGATCAAAGGCTCTTCTGGTTTGGTTCACACGGGAGTGAATCATGCCGCATACCCTCGACATCACCGCATTACCGACGCTGGACCTTGCGCAGTTCGAAGGCACAGCGCCACAGCGTTATGAATTTCTGGAAAACCTGCGCCACGCCGCTCGCGACGTCGGTTTTTTTTACCTGACCGGCCACGGCATCGACAGCGGCTTGCTCAAGCAAGTGCAGGACCACGCCCGGCAATTCTTCGCCTTGCCCGACAGTGAAAAAACCGCCGTCGGCATGATCAACTCTGCGCATTTTCGTGGTTACAACCGCGCCGCTTCCGAAATCACCCGGGGCAAGCCAGATCAGCGCGAACAGTTCGATATCGGCGCCGAACGCGAAGCCTTGCCGTTGCAACCCGACAGCCCGTTCTGGGCGCGCCTTCAAGGCCCGAATCAATGGCCAGAGTCACTGCCCGAACTGAAACCGTTGCTGCTCGATTGGCAGCAAGCCATGACGCGCATGTCCCTGCGTCTGTTGCAAGCCTTCGCCCAGGCCCTGTCGCTGCGCTCGGATGCGTT
The DNA here is from genome assembly GCF_044742875.1 of Pseudomonas sp. NPDC087817. Classification (NCBI taxonomy): domain Bacteria; kingdom Pseudomonadati; phylum Pseudomonadota; class Gammaproteobacteria; order Pseudomonadales; family Pseudomonadaceae; genus Pseudomonas; species Pseudomonas sp. NPDC087817. Next base: position 63,606 of record NZ_JBIUVJ010000004.1, on the reverse strand, counting down.
TGATCAGTTGTACGGCGACAAACCCAATGAACACATCAAACTGATGCGCTATCCCGGTCAGCCGGTCGATGCGAGTAATCAGGGCGTCGGCGCGCACAAGGATTCGGGGTTCCTCAGCTTCCTGTTGCAAGACGAACAGGCGGGTCTGCAAGTGGAGATCGAAGAAGGGCGCTGGATCGCTGCGCTGCCTCGCGAAAATACCTTGGTGGTGAACATCGGCGAACTGCTGGAACTGGCCACCAACGGCTATCTGCGTGCCACGGTGCACCGGGTGGTTTCGCCGCCGCCGGGCAGCGAGCGCCTGTCCATCGCCTTTTTCCTCGGTGCGCAACTTGACGCCACGGTGCCGCTGTATCCCTTGCCGACCGCGTTGCTGCGCGAGGCACGCGGGCCGGCCAGTGACCCGCTCAATCCACTGTTTCGCGATGTCGGCTGGAACTACCTCAAGGGGCGTTTGCGCTCGCATCCCGATGTCGCGCAGCGCTTTTATGCCGATGCGCTATTGCCGCAAGCGCCGGTTCGCAAAACCGCCTGAATCATCATTCGCTCAAGGACACAAAACATGTTGAAAAAAGCAGGTTTGACCCTGGCCGTCCTCGGCGCACTGGTGACCTCGTTCGGCGCTCAGGCGCTGGAACCATTGCGTGTCGCCGCCGACCCGGTGCCCCACGCGCAGATTCTGGCCTACGTGCAAAAAATCGATCCGCAGCTGAACCTGAAAGTCATCGAAATCCCCAACGGCGTGAACTCCAACGAGCTGCTGGTGCATGGCGATGTCGATGCCAATTACTTCCAGCATCTGCCGTACCTGAAGTCCCAGGAGCAGGCCCTCGGCGAGAAACTCGCAGTAGCCGCCACCGTGCATATCGAGCCACTGGGCATTTACTCGCACCGGCACAAAAACTTCGCCGACGTGCCGGTAAAAGGCACCGTCGCCGTGCCCAACAACGTCACCAATCTGAGCCGCGCGCTGTACCTGTTGCAGGACAACGGCCTGATCAGACTCAAGCCTGGATTCAACGATCCGGCAACCGATCAAGCGACGCCCAAGGACATCGCCGAAAACCCCAAACAGCTGAAGATCCTTGAAATCGAATCGCCACAGATTCCGCGTTCGCTGGACGATGTCGATCTGGCGGTGATCAACGGCAACTACGCGCTCGACGCCGGTCTGGTGCCGGCCAAGGATGCGCTGGGCCTGGAGAAGGCCGAGCACAACCCTTACGCCAACATTCTGGTGACCACGCCGAAATTACAGAACGATCCACGCATCGCGCAACTGGCCAAGGATCTGACCTCGCCGCAAGTGGCCAAGTACATCACCGATAACTTCGCCGGTTCGGTGATCCCGGTGGCGGGCGGCAAACCATGATCGTCGTCGAGCAGTTGAGCAAGACTTACCCGTCGGCATCGGCACCTGCGCTGGATCAGGTGTCGCTGAGCATTCCCGACGGTGCGGTCTACGGCATTCTCGGGCGCAGCGGCGCGGGTAAATCGACGCTGCTGCGCTGCCTCAATCTGCTCGAACGCCCGGACAATGGGCGCATTCTGCTGGACGGTGTCGATCTGACGACGCTGTCCGACCGCGACCTGCGCCAGCAACGCCAGCGCATCGGCATGATTTTCCAAGGCTTCAACCTGCTGCACTCGCGTAATGTCTTCGACAACATCGCTGTGCCGCTGGAGATCGCCAACGTCGCGAAACCGCAGCGTCATGAACGAGTTCGTGAATTGCTCGATCTGGTCGGCTTGAGCGACAAGGCCGAAGCGTTTCCTTCGCAATTGTCTGGCGGTCAAAAACAGCGCGTCGGCATCGCCCGCGCGCTGGCGGCGCGGCCGGCCTATCTGCTGTCGGACGAAGCCACCAGCGCCCTCGATCCGGAAACCACTGCGTCGATTCTTGAACTGCTACGTGACATCAATCGGCAACTGGGCCTGACCATTGTGTTGATCACCCACGAACTGGACGTGGTCAAGTCGATCTGCGATCACGCCGCATTCATGGCCAACGGGCGTCTGGTCGAGTCCGGGCCAGTGCCGCGACTGCTCGCCGATCCACACTCGCATCTCGGCAGCTCGTTGCGTCCGACCTGCGGACTGCCGCTGGGCCATGACGCGCCCGGGCTGAGTTTTCTCAGGCAATACGGCGTACGGGCGGCGCACTCATGAACCGCTCGATCAATTGGGATGAAATCCTGCAACTGGTGCTCAACGCCACTGGCGAAACCCTGTACATGGTCCTCCTCGCCGGGTTGTTCACACTGCTCATCGGGCTGCCGTTGGGGGTGTTGCTGTTCATCAGTCGGCGCACCGGTCTGCTGCCGATGCCGCGCTTCAATGCGGCGTTGAGTGGTCTGGTCAATCTCGGGCGCTCACTGCCGTTCGTGGTGATGCTGATTGCTTTGATTCCGCTGACCCGGCTGGTGGTCGGCACGACGCTGGGCAGCACCGCCGCTGTAGTGCCGATCACCATTGGCGCTTTTCCGTTCTTCGCCCGCATTGTCGAAAACGCCCTGGACGAAGTCGACAAGGGCCGCATCGAAGCGATCCTCGCCATGGGCGGCGATATTCGTCATGTGATTTGCAAAGTGCTGTTGCCCGAAGCGCTGCCGGCGTTGCTGGCGGGGATCACCCTGACGCTGGTGATGCTCATCGGTTTTTCCTCGATGGCGGGGGTGATTGGTGGCGGCGGGCTCGGCGATCTGGCGATCCGCTACGGCTATCAACGGTTCAACAATGAAGTGATGGTCGCCACCGTGGTGGTACTGGTCATTCTCGTTCAAGGCGTGCAAAGCCTGGGCGATCGACTGGTGCGTGCGCTGGCACATCGACGTTAAGGACATTTATGAGTGCGCCTGTTTCTGTGGCGTCCACGCCGCTGATTTGTGTACGTGAAGTAAGCAAGCTATTCGGATCAAACCGCGCGCTGGACCGGGTCAGCCTGGAGATTCATCCCGCCGAAGTGGTGGCGTTGCTCGGGGCCAATGGCGCGGGCAAATCGACGTTGGTGAAGATTCTTGCCGGCAGTCAGACCGCCGACGGCGGCGAGATTCTGGTGGAGGGGCAGCCGCGGCATTTCAACTCGCCGCTGTCGGCGCGCAGGGACGGGATTGTCGCCGTGCATCAGCAGATCAACGAAGGCATTGCGCCGGGTTTGAGCGTGGCCGAGAACCTGCTGCTCGATGAACTGTGCCGGCCCGACGCGGACTTCTGGCTTAACCGCAAACGTCTGCTCGAGCGCGCGGCGAGCATTGCCGCCGGGCTCGGATTGACGTTGCCGCTGGAGCAACCGATCGAGCATCTGGGCCAGGCCGAACGGCAATTGGTGGTGTTGGCCCGGGCGTTCGCCTTGCAGCCGCGTTTGCTGATTCTCGATGAGCCGACGGCGGCGCTGTCCGATGCGGAAGCGCAGCGCTTGTTCGGTTTGATCGACACCTTGCGCAGCCGTGGCGTGGCGATTCTGTACATCTCGCATCGGTTGTCGGATCTGCAACGGGTGGCGGATCGCGCCATCGTCCTGCGCGACGGGCGACTGGCCGGGGAGTTCACCGCGCAGCAATTGCCCGAAGCCGTGCAAGCCATGCTCGGGCAGGCGCTGGCCGCCCATGTCTATACCCCGCGAGTGGCGGGGCGCGTGGTGCTGGAATTGAGCGCGATAAAAGTTCTACCGCGCTCGCAAGCCTTCGACCTGACCCTGCACGAAAACGAAGTGGTGGTACTGACCGGATTGCTCGGCGCCGGCAAAAGCGAGATCGCCGAGGTGCTGTTCGGGCTGCGTAAAGCGTTGGCCGGCAGCGCACAACTCGACGGCGCTGACTGGCTGCCGGGCTCGCCCCGTGAGGCGATTCGCAGTGGGGTTTTCTTCGCCGCCGAGGATCGCGCCAGTCAATCGCTGGTACCGGATTTTTCCCTGCGTCGCACGCTGACCTTGCCGTTTCTCGAACGCTTCACTCGAGGCGGCTTTATCCGCAATCGCGCTGAAGCGGCGGCAGTTGAGGCGCAAGTGGCTGCGCTGGGGATCAAGACCGTCGGTATCGATGTGCCGATGACCGCGTTGTCTGGCGGCAATCAGCAGAAAGTCGTGCTCGGCCGCTGGCTACTCGGGGACGGGCGGGTGCTGATCCTCGATGAGCCGTTTCAAGGTGTCGACGTGCGCGCGCGCCGCGAGATCGGCCAACTGCTACGCGACAGCGCCAAGGGCCGCGCGACACTGGTGATTTGCGCCGATGTCGATGAAGCCCTGGAAATCGCCGACCGGATTTTGCTGGTGCGCGATCACGCTGTGGTCGCCGAATACCCGCGTGCCGCTCTCGAGCGCGCCACGCTGGTCGCTGCGCTGGCCGGTACCGATGATGATTTTTCTTCCCCTCAAGCCACGCCAAGGAGCAGAGCGAGTGCCTGATTCGAGTTCACTGATTTCGACCGTGCCGGCGCCTGCCGAGCGCCTGCTGCAAGCGTTGATTCGCTATGGCCTGTTATGGCTGCTGGCGCTGATCGTGGTGTTTTTCAGTTTTGCCGAGCCGGCATTTCTGCGCGTCGGCAACCTGTTCAGCATTTTGCAATCGGTGTCGATTGTGGCGCTGCTCGCGCTGGGCGTGACCCTGACCATGGCCGTCGGCGGCCTCGATCTGTCCATCGGCGCGGTGGCGGCGATGAGCCTGATGATCGCCAGTTACGTGATGGTCGTGCTCGGCTGGGGCGCGGTGCCGGCGGTGTTGATCAGTCTGGCGGGCGGCGCCCTGGTCGGGCTGCTCAACGGCTGGCTGATCGTCAAACTGCGGGTGCCGGACATTCTGGCAACGCTGGGCAGCATGTTTCTGGTGATCGGTGTGCAACTGATTCCAACTGGCGGACGTTCGATTGCGGTGGGCATGACCTTGCCCAATGGCGTTGAAACCGAGGGCACTTTCAGTGCGGCGTTTCTGGCGCTGGGCCGTGGGCGGCTGTGGGACGTGGTGCCGGTTCCGGTGCTGATCACAGCGCTGGTGGCGCTGGCGGTCTGGTTGTTTCTGGAGCGCACGCGCATTGGCCGTTTGTTCTATGCCATTGGTGGCAACGAGCAGGCCGCGCGCCTCGCCGGGGCGCCGGTGCAGCGCTTCAAACTGCTGGCCTACGTGCTCTCGGCATTGCTGGCCTCGCTGGGTGGATTGCTGCTCGCGGCGCGGCTGGGACGCGGCGATGTCAGCTCGGGCAATGGTCTGGTGCTCGATGCGCTCGGCGCGGCGCTGATCGGTTTTGCCGTCCTCGGCGCGAAGAAACCCAACGCCTTTGGCACCTTGGTCGGCGCGCTGCTTGTGGCTTCGTTGCTCAACGGTTTGACCATGCTCAACGCGCCGTATTACGCGCAGGATTTCGTCAAGGGACTGGTGCTGGTACTGGCCCTGATGTTCACGTTTGGCCTCGCGCATCGGGCGCGTTGAGCCGCTTTCAGTCAAGGAAGTTGTATGCACGGTTCAATCAAACAGTTCGCCCGTCACTGCCTCGCTGGTGCCGTGTTTTCGGCACTGGCGTTTAGTGTGCAGGCCAAGGCCTTGCCCGGCGCACCGGCACCGTTCGACAAGGGCCAGGTGCAGATCGCGTTGGTGGGGTATCTGTTTTCCGGGGATTTCCCCGAGGCTTATCTGCGCGGTGTGGAGCAACAGACTGAAGCGCTTGGCGCCAATCTGCGCGTATTCGATGCACGGCAGCAGGCGGCGAGTCAGGGCGAGATGATCGATCAGGCGATTGATCTGGGTGTCGACGGGATCATCGTGCAGCTTGGTCTGGCGGAAACGCTCAAGGCGCCGATTGACCGGGCCATCGCCAAGGGCATCAAGGTTGTCGCGTTCGATGTCGATCTGAATTCGCCGCAGGTGACTCAGGTCGAGCAGGATCACCATGCGCTGGCGCGTTTGGCATTGGATCAAGCGGTGAAGGATAACGGCACCAAGTTCGATGCCGGGTACGTCTACATCAGCGGCTTTACGCCGATGGAGCGGCGCGACGAGATCTGGAGTCAGGTGAAAAAAGCCAATCCGGGGATCGTCGAGAAGGCGCGGTTCGGCACGCTGAATCCGCCGATCGCCAACTCGGTGGCGGATCAGGCCAGTGCGGTGCTGCGGGCGAATCCGGGAATCAGCGTGATATTTGCGCCGTTCGACGAGTTCGCCAAAGGCGCGAAAATCGCCGTCGACGAGGCGGGGCTGGCGAGCAAGGTGAAGATCTACAGCGCCGATATTTCCACCGCCGATATCCAGATCATGAAAGAGCCGGACAGCGCCTGGGCGGCGACGGCAGCGGTCAATCCGCAAGTGGCCGGGGCGATCAGTGTGCGCAGTCTGGCGATGTTGATTGCCGGGGAGAATCCGGGGCACCAGGTGCTGGTGCCGCCGACGCTGATCACCCGCCAGCAACTGCTCGATCTGGACGTGAAAAACGTACGCGACCTGGCGCAGAAGCTCACGGCGTTTGGCGATACCGCGAATGTGGCGCGGACGGATTGGATACCCGTTCCGAACTGAAACCTCAAATACAACAATCAACCCTGTGGGAGCTGGCTTGCCAGCGATTGAGGCCCGTTCAATCAATATCTTGGTGACTGACACACGGCTATCGCTGGCAAGCCAGCTCCCACAGGTTGAGGTTTCAAGTCATGAGGTTGGGGTGAACATGCACAACAAAGCTGCGCGATTACGCAAAAGCCGCTCTCCGAAAGCAGATCCTGCATTCGGCGGGCGGTTGCCTGCGGGTCAGGTGCTGACCGAGCGCTTCCCGATCCTGCACGAAGGTGCGGTGCCGGAATATGATCTGGCGAACTGGTCACTGTGTCTGTACGGCTCGCTCAAAAATCCTGTCGAGCTGCGCTACACCGACCTGCAAGCGCTGCCGCAACGCCAACTGCAATGCGACATCCACTGCGTAACGCGCTGGTCGAAATTCGATACGCAGTGGAGCGGGGTGCACCTGCAGGATCTGTTGCAAGCTTTCGATATCCAGCCGCAAACGAATTTCGTTATGGCCCACGCCGATCACGATTACCAGACCAACCTGCGGCTTGATGACTTGCTGCATCCGCACACCCTGCTGGTGACTCACTACGCAGGCCAACCGTTAACCGCGCAACATGGCTGGCCACTCCGTCTGGTGGTAGCGGGGCGGTACTTCTGGAAGAGCGCGAAATGGCTGCGCGGGCTGGAATTTGTTGATCAGGAACAACCGGGGTTCTGGGAGCGCAACGGCTTTCACTTACATGCTGATCCGTTTGCCGAACAGCGCTTCAGCGCCGAAGCGTTGGACATTGCCGAAGATGCCTGGCTGGAAAAGGACTTCGACTAAGACACTTACCCTGTGGGAGCTGGCTTGCCTGCGATGAGGCCCGTGCAGTCACTATTTGTGTTGCCTGACACACCGCCATCGCTGGCAAGCCAGCTCCCACAGGGGCTGAGATTACAGGTGTGTTAGTTGTTTGTTAGTTGGTTAAGGTGTTGGCTCAGCAACACTTGTGCTGAACTAAGAACACTCCTTTATAGCGATCTAACCTAAGTGTTATTGGTTCTTTTGCGAAAGTCTTCCCCTCGTCTAGCATCGGGCTTCAAGGGGAAAACATTCACTCTGGGGATACTGCGCCTTACCGATACTTAACGTTTCAACAGCCTTCGCTGCCTTCCTGATTTCTAAAACTACAGCAGACATTGCCGTGCATTGATTGCCGGCTTTCTTTTGTCGGTGACGGCCGGGTATTAACTGCGATTCAAGGAGCTGTTATATGCATTACCGTTCCCGTTCATTACTGGCCGCCGCTGTTGTCAGTGCAATCTGGCAACTGCCTGCACAGGCCGAAGACACGTCCACCAGCGCTGAAAGCGAATCCCGACTCGGTACCGTTTTGGTCACCGGCACACGCGGCACCTCTCGCACTGTGCTCGACTCGCCGGTTCCCGTGGATGTGTTGACCGCCGAAGACCTGAAAACCGCCGGCGCCGCTGACGGTGAATTGGGCGCGGCGTTGCAGACATTGCTGCCGTCCTTCAGCCTGCCGCGCCAGTCCAACTCCGGCGGCGCCGACCATATTCGCGCCGCACAACTGCGCGGCATGAGCCCGGATCAGGTGCTGGTGCTGGTCAATGGCAAGCGTCGCCATACGTCGGCAGTGGTCAACGATTCCTCGAAAATCGGTCGCGGCACCGCGCCGGTGGATTTCAACTCGATCCCCATCAGCGCGATCAAACGCATCGAAGTGCTGCGTGACGGCGCCGGTGCGCAATACGGCTCCGACGCGATCGCCGGGGTGATCAACATCATCCTCGACGACGCCCCCGAGGGCGGCGAAGTGTCCACCAGTTACGGCGCTTATCACACCCATCAGGACGCCATCGACAAGACCACCACCGACGGCCAGAACAGTGTGACCACCGCCAAAATCGGTACGCGTCTCGGCGAGGAGGGCGGCTTCATCCGGGGCGGTACCGAGTACAAGTATCGCAACCCGACCAACCGCGCAGGCTTCGACGGTTTCGCCGATACACCGGGCCAGCGCAACTACGTAATGGGTGACGGCCTCGCCCGCGACGTCAATCTCTGGTTCAACAGCGAACTGCCGCTGGCCGGCGGCAAGGCCTACAGCTTCGGCACTTACAACCAGCGCCACACCACGGGTGCGGAGTTCTATCGCTACCCGTACGAACAACCGCAGTTCTACCCCAACGGTTATTTGCCGCAGTCATTGGGCGACAACAAGGACGTCTCCGCCACTGCCGGTTTCAAAGGCATGATCGGCGACGACTGGGACTTCGACAGCAGCGTCACCCATGGCCGCAACCGCTTCGAATCGTCAACCCGGCGCACCCTCAACGTCAGTCTTGGCGAAGATTCGCCGACGCAATTCGATACCGGCGATTACGAGTTGCGCCAGACCACCAGCAACCTCGATTTCAACCGTGAATTGCGCCTCGGCGGCCGTTCGTTTGTCCTCGCCGTCGGCGGCGAATACCGCTACGAAAACTACCTGACCTACGCCGGTGACGAAGCTTCTTACATCGGCTCCGGAGCTGACGGCGCCAACGGCCTGCGGCCGAGTGAAGAGTCGGATCTGGACCGCAACGTGTTCGGCAGCTACGCCGAATTGTCCGGCGATCTCACGGATAACTTCTTCGTCGACGCCGCCACTCGCTGGGAACATTACGACGACGCCGGCAGCAAGCTCACCGGCAAACTCAGCGGCCGCTACAAACTGACCGAGCAATGGGCATTGCGCGGCGCGGTGTCGAACAACTTCCGCGCACCGTCGCTGGCGCAGAGCGGTTTTCAGAACACCACCAGTAACTTCGGCGAGGGCGGCACGCTCACCGACATTCGTGTGCTCTCGGTCAACGACCCGATCGCCCGCGCGCTCGGCGCCGAAAAGCTCGATCCGGAAACCTCGAAAAATTTCAGCCTCGGCCTGACCTTCCAGTTGAACGAGCGCTTCGACGCGTCGCTGGATGTGTTTCGCATCGACGTCAAGGACCGCATCACTCTTTCGCAACGCATTGGCAGCGACGCCCTGGAAACCTTCATCAACGACAACTACGGCGTGGCTGGCGTGCACGACGTCAACTTCTTCACCAACGCCGCCGACACCAGCACCCACGGCGCCGAACTGGTGCTCAATTACCATCAGCCGTTCTACGAGGGGCAACTGGGCCTGACCACCGCGTACACCTACAACCACACCAAGGTCACCAGCACCAAAGGCACGCCTTCGCAGCTGACTGCACTGGGGATCGGCAACGACGCACTGGTCGGCGTCGAGGAGACCAACACCCTGACCGACGCCGCACCGAAGGACCGTTTCATCTTTTCCGCGAACTGGGCGAGTGAACACTGGGGCCTGCTCGGACGCTTGACCCGCCAAGGCGAGACCACCCGAGTGTTCGATTTCGGCGACTCGCAACCGGAGCAAACCTACGGCGCGGTCTGGCAGCTGGATGCCGAGGTGACTTACAAATTCACGCCGAAATTCGACATCGCCGTGGGTGGTAACAACCTCACCGACAACTATCCGGAACGCTCCGGTTCGGCGATCAACTACGGCGGTAACCTGCCATACGACGTGCTCTCGCCGATCGGCACCAACGGCGCTTACTACTACGCCCGCGCCACTTATGGCTTCTGAGTCGGGGCAGGGGCCGGGTCGGCATCTGCCGGTGTTTCAGGCGCTGTTGATCACGCTGGGTATGGTGATCACCACCGACATCCTGAAAACCGCGCCGACCGTGGCACTCAACGTCGGGCCTGAGCACTTCTACCTGGTTTGGGTGCTCGGCGGCGTGGCGTCGATGATCGGTGCGCTGTGTTTTGCCGAGATGGCCACGGCGTTTCCGCATCCGGGTGGCGACTATCACTTTCTGCGCACGGCTTACGGCGAGCGCATGGGATTTCTGTTTGCCTGGTCGCGGTTTTCGGTGATGCACACCGGGTGGATTGCGTTGTCGGCGTTCATGTTTGCCGATTACGTCAACGCCGTGGTGCCGCTCGGGCAGTACGGCTCGGGGCTGTTTGCCGGTGCGGTGATTGCTGCGTTGGTGCTGCTCAATCTCACCGGAAAGCACATTGGTTTTATCACTCAGACGCTTTTGGTAGGACTGTTGGCGTTGGGTTTTCTGAGCATTGCCAGTGCGGGTGTTTTTTTGGCCTGGCAAGGCATCGAACCGCCCGCGCCGAACGTCATCGCTGTCCCGGAAAACACGGGTATGGCCGGGTTTTCAGCGGCGATGATTTTTGTCTTCCTGGCGTTTGGCGGCTGGAGTGATGCGGCAACGTTATCGGCGGAAGTGCGTGATGGTCGGCGCGGGATTTTCACCGCCATGCTCGGCGCGTTGACGGTGTTGATGGTGATCTATCTGGCGCTCAACTGGGCGTTTGTCCGGGGTCTGGGTTTCGCCGGGCTGGCGGCTAGCAATGCACCGGCGGTCGAGCTGTTGAACCGCGCATTCGGTGCGCCCGGGGTGATGTTGATTTTGCTGATGGTCGGCATCGCGGCGATCGCGACCATCAACTCGACCCTATTGGTCGGCGCCCGCACCACCTACGCTGCTGCCCGCGATGTGCCGCAGTTGCGCAGTTTCGGCGATTGGGATGACCGCGATGGCGTGCCGCGCAAAGCCTTGCTCGCAGAGGGAGCGGTGGCGTTGCTGTTGGTGCTGTTTGGCAGCTTTACCCAGTGCGGGTTCAACACCATGGTCGAGTACCTGACGCCGGTGTACTGGTTGTTTTTGAGCTTGAGCAGTGTCGCGCTGATCATTCTGCGGCGGCGGTTTCCTCAAGTGCCACGGCCGGTGAAAGTGCCGCTGTATCCACTGTTGCCGCTGCTCTTTTTCGGCTTGTGTTTGTACATGCTGTATTCGAGCGTGACGGTGGTGGGCTGGGGGGCGTTTTTGGGGATTGGGGTGTTGCTGGTGGGGGCGGTGCTTTTGACCGGGTTGAGCCGCGTAGCGTCGACGCCTCGGCAGGCTCTCGAGCAGACTGCGGACTAGAACGACACCTGCGCCGGCTGCGACAAGCGCAACACAGAAAGATCCCCGGTAATTCGCTTATACGCCAGGCGAATCGCCTCAATACTCCCCTCATTCTTCGCACTGTTTTCATGCAACACCACAATCACCTTGGTGCTCAGCCGCTCAGGCTCTTTCGCCCCGTGATCTTTCCACTGTCCATACGCATCGAACACCGTGAATCCGTCGGGAAACCTCGGTGTCACTTCCTTATCCAGAAACTCGCGCCAGCGCGCCGGGCTGACCGCGCCTTCCTTGCCATCCAGCGAGCCCACCGAAAAGTACAACTCGGTCCGCGTCCATTGCGCCTGCGCCGGGCGCGTCGCGTCCCCCTGCAAGGTCGAGCTGGCGGGATCTTTGGTATGCACGGAAACCGGAGGAGGGCTGGCACACCCTGCGACCGCCACAAACAGTGTCGCCAGTAAAAGACGTTTAGGCATGGAACTTCCTTATTGTTGACAGTAGTCGGCAATTATAAGACGGCAGGTTAATAGCGATAAAAGATTAAAAAGTCGCGTGGGGCACTATTAATGGAATATGCGATGCGTTGAAATTAATACGAAGCGGTTAGATCAATAATTTCTTTCGGTTATTTAAATAGTGCTGCTTCGAATATCTATAGCTTGTAAAACGAAGCGCGTGCATTTGATATTTCTGTTATCGCGCCTACTCTGCTGTTCCTGCGCCTCAAGACGCATGGAACGCTGCGCTTGATCCGTTTGAACAGCCGTTTTTGCTGTTTGATGGGCATCTTGTTCAGGAATCGTCAGTCCTTAGAATCGGCCCCCATCAACTTCTCATCCAGTTCTTAAATCCTCAGGGAGCTTCACCATGATGAACGCCATGCAGATGCAAATGCCGATGAACGCCAACATGCCAATGATGCCGATGATGGGCATGCCGATGATGATGGCGACCATGACCTGCGAAATGATGGACGACGGCATGATGTGCAAGATGATGCCGGCCGCTGGCATGGACATGGCCATGTTCAAGAACAGCGGCGAAATGATGCAGATGATGATGAACTGCGGCATGCCGATGATGATGCACTGCGGCAACTTGACCATGATGTGCATGTCCCAGGCAGCCATGGCCATGCCGATGATGAACATGATGATGCCAATGCCGATGATGGGCATGCCGATGCCATCGATGAAGTGCGTGATGGAATGCACCATGATGGCCGACTGCATGATGTGCAAGATCATGCCGATGGCGGGCATGAACATGGACATGATGAAGAACTGCTGCACCCTGATGATGAAAATGATGAACGACTGCAGCATGCCAATGATGATGAGCTGCAACGGCATGCCGATGATGTGCTGCACCTGCTGATCCCGGGCAGCACAAAAAAAGCCCCCGAGGCCTCAAGGCCCGGGGGCTTTTGCATTCCACAGACCACTGCAAACCTCTGTGGGAGCTGGCTTGCCAGCGATAGCGGTGGATCAGTCGATTTAAATGCTGGATGTGCCGACGTCATCGCTGGCAAGCCAGCTCCCACAGGGGATTGTGTTAAAGCAAAGAGAGGTAAGGATCAGTCGAGGCGTTCGGGGTAGGTGACGACCAGGTAGGCGACGGCTTCACTGTCGGCCGGGTTGCGGTAGCGGTGAGGCTGGTCGGCGTAGAACAGGATCGAGTCGCCGGTCGAGAGCAGGTAGCGCTCGTCGTTGACGCTGATCTCCAGCACGCCTTGAGCCACCACAAGGTTTTCCTGCACACCCGGGCCGTGGCCCTCGGATTGGTCTTCACCCAACGGGCTCAGGCGCAATTCGTAAAACTCGGACTGACGCGCCACGTCGAATGGAAACAAGGCCCGACTGACAAACGCACCGCTGGCACTGACCAGCCGTTTGCTCTGGTTCGCCGACAACACTGCCACACCTTCAAACGCCCGGTGCTCGAGAAACGCGGCCACCGACACCTTCAAACCCTTGGCGATTTTGCACAGCACCTTGATCGACGGCACGCTGCGCCCGGACTCGATCTGCGCCAACATCGCCCGGCTCACACCGCACTGGCGCGCCAGACCATCCAGTGACAAATGACGCTTGCTGCGCAGACGCTGCAGATTCTGTGCGACCCGTTCGCAGATCGGGTCTTCTTCCAGTGATTCGAGGTTGTTCAGGTCCAGCACAGGCTCATCCGCGCTCGCCAGAAAGCGCGAGGGGTCACGGGCGTTCACGCTTGGCGCGGCTCGTTGGAATGCGCAGTCTGCACCCACTGAAACGCCTGATAACCGGCATTGCGCGCATACATTTCCCACATCGCCCGCGCAAGATTCTGGGCCTGGCGGCGTTTACGGTAGGCGGCGAAGTCGATCAGGTTGGCAGTTGGATTCATGGCGCACTTCACTGTGATCAATGACGGGATGAAAGTGAGCGTACGCCAATATTTTTATAACGATAAATACTGATTTTGTATTTGTTAATTCGTTTTGGTTCTTTGTGAAGGCAGCCCGTCAGACCCCCTCATGCTGCTTGCGATAAGCCCCCGGTTGCACGCCCACCGACTTGGCAAATGCCCGGGTAAACGCCGCAATCGATTGATAGCCGACCGCCGCACACACCTGCTCGACCGTGTGATTGGCCCGCAACAACTGACAAGCGTGACGCATGCGCAGGGCCAGCAACACTTGCCCCGGCGACTGCCCGGCCAGTTCATTGAAGCGTTTGAAGAACGCCGAGCGCGAAACGCCGATGCACGCCGCCATGCTTTCCAGCGACCACGGCAACTGCGGCTGCTCGATCAGTTGATCGAGCAGCGGCGCGAATTGCGGGTTACGCGCCAGTGCGACCAATCCGCCGAGGTGCTGGTTGTCAGCCATCTGCTGGCGCAGGACATAAAGAAACAGCAGATGGCTCAAGCGTTCAAGCAGCGTCGAGGAGGGCACCGGCAAGCGTGCGCATTCCTCCAGAATCAACTCGAACAAGGCACGGGCCGCACTGGAGGAAGGATCTCCGGCGCGCAGAATGATCCAGTCCGGCAAACCCTCAATGATCAGCGACGACAACCCGGACTTGAAATGAAAGAACCCGCAGACCAGGCCCACACCATCCTCGGCCGCACGATCCAGCGCGGTCATCGCCATGCGCGGCAGCGTCTGTGCCAGCCGCGAGTCTTCAGCGCTGGACAGGCGATAATCGAGATCGCGCAACAGGAACACTGCATCCCCGGCATTCAGCCGCAGCGCCGGTTCATGCCCGTCGATATGCAACCAGCAATGCCCCTGCACGATCAGATGAAAACTGGCCCGCGCCAGGCCATGAGTGCTGGCATGCCAGCCACCGCAATAGCGGCCGACGTGAAACAGACTCGCATCGAGTTCGAGGCTTTCTAATAACCAATCAACCAGTGGGCTGAACGAAATCATCTAATGGAAACACTCAAGAGCAAGTAATCGCTACTTTTGAATATGGATCGGAATTTTTATAACCAACAGACTGGCCGGACACTCATCAGCAGGAGTCCTCACCATGTCACGCGTCACTCTACACACCCTGCAAAGCGCACCCGAAGCAGCCCGGCCGTTCCTCGAAAACGCGCAGAAGAACTCCGGCTTCATCCCCAACTTGTTGGCGGTGCTGGCCAACGCCCCGGCCGCGCTGGAGACCTACGTTACGGTATCGGCGCTCAATGGCAAAGCCGAACTCAGTCTCGCCGAGCGCGAAGTGGTGCAACTGATTGCTGCGACCCATCACGGTTGCGATTTCTGTGTCGCAGGTCATACCGCCGTCGCGCTGAATAAGGCAAAACTGCCGGCGGAAGTGGTCAGTGCACTGCGCGAGAAAGCCACCGTGCCCGTGGAAAAACTCGAAACCCTGGCGGCGTTTGCCCGCGAAGTCATCGCCACTCGCGGCAAGGTCAGCGACCAGACCTATATCGCTTTCAAGGCTGCGGGTTACACCGAAGGCAACGCGCTGGAAGTGATTCTTGGCGTGAGTCTGGCGACCCTGTGCAACTTCGCCAACGTGTTCGCCGATACGCCGCTCAACCCCGAGCTGGCACCGTATCGCGCGTAATCGGCTCATCGATTCAGGCAGCGTCGTCTATGGTTGAGGCTGCTGCGTAAAAGGAGAAACGACATGCTCAATCCGGCATTGATGCAATGGCTGGACAACAACGCCCAGGCATTGGATGCAGGCGACGGTGACCCGCAACACGTGCTCACGCAACTGGCGAAGGCCGAGGTGTTGCGCGTCGGCATCAGCCCCGAGTTGGGGGGCAGTGGCGGCCATGTGGCCGACGCCGTGGAAGTGCTGGCCGCCGTCGCCAGTCATTCGCTGGCGGCTGCGTTTGTGTTCTGGGGCCAGCGCGCCTTCATCGAATACCTGCTGCAAAGTCCCAACCTCGCGTTGAGAGAAAAACTCCTGCCGTCGCTGCTCAGCGGCGAACTGGCCGGCGCCACGGGTTTGTCCAACGCAATGAAATTCCTCTCCGGCATCGAAGCGCTGACAGTGCGTGCCGCCACCGAGACCGATGGCTGGACATTGCACGGGCGCCTGCACTGGGTGACCAATCTGCGCAAAAGCGGTTTTGTCGTGGCCGCCGCCATCGAGCACGGGGAGGGCGGTTCGCCGTTCGTGCTGGCGATCCCCGATGGTGCGGCCGGCGTGCAACGTTCTGCCGATCTGCAACTGATGGGCCTGCAATCGAGCAACACCGCCGCCATCGAATTTTCCCGGGTGGCGGTCGGTCGTGAATGGCTGCTGCATGACGATGCGCGCAAGTTTCTGCCAGCGGTGCGGCCAGCCTTTCTCGGTTTGCAATGCGGCATGGCCATCGGTCTGGCGCGACGTGCGCTGGCGGAAGTCGAAGGGCATTTGCAGGACGGCCGCTCGATCTTGCTGGAACCGTTGCAGGAGCAACGCGAGCAGTTGGCGCACAGCGTCGATGAGCTGAAAAAAGGCCTGCACGACGGGCGTTTCCTGACCCAACCGGCGGCCTTGTTCCAGATCCGTATCGCCCTGGCCGAAGCCGCCGCGAACGCCGTGCAACTGGAATTGCAGGCCAGCGGTGGCAAGGCCTATCTCACCGAACACGGCAGTGGTTTTGCCCGGCGCTGGCGCGAGTCGGCATTCGTGCCGATTGTCACGCCGAGCCTGGTGCAATTGCGCGCCGAACTGCAGCGACAAAAACGGGAAGCGGCGGCATGAGTGCGCCGCTGCTGCACGCGCAAGGCATCAGCCTCGGCTACCCACGGGAGCAGGGCTGGCACACCGTGCTGGAACACTTCGACCTGCAATTGCAGCCCGGTGAAGTGGTGACCATTCTCGGCCCGAGCGGCGTCGGCAAATCGAGCCTGTTGCGCGTACTGGCCGGTTTGCAGCAACCGCAGCAGGGCCGCGTGAGCCTGCTCGGCGAACCCTTGACCGGTGCGCATCCGCGCGTTGCGGTGGCGTTCCAGGACCCGAGCCTGTTGCCGTGGCTGACGCTGGAAAAGAACGTCGCGTTCGGCCTCGACTTCGCCCGCCAACCGCACTTGAGCGCGGAGCAACGCAAGGCGCGCATCGATCATGCGATTGCCGCCGTCGGCCTCGAACACGCTCGTCAGCAACATCCCGCGCAACTCTCCGGCGGCATGGCCCAGCGCACCGCGCTGGCCCGTTGTCTGGCGCGTCAGCCGCAAGTGCTGTTGCTCGACGAACCCTTCGGTGCTCTCGACGAAATCACCCGTGCCGACATGCAACAACTGCTGCTGCAATTGATCGCTGACCATCAAACCGCTGCCGTGTTGATCACCCACGACATCGACGAAGCCCTGCTGCTCTCCGAGCGGATTCTGCTACTGGGTGACAGCCCGGCGCACATCCTCGGCGAGTGGCGCATCGACCTGCCGCAGCCACGCGCCGAGTTGGTTGAAGAACTGGGCGCGCTGCGCATCGACATCCTCAAAACCCTTCGGCGGGCGAGCCGCAATCCTCACACCCATCCTTTGCCCGCAACGTCGGAGATTGACCATGTGCCTGGACGACTTCACTCACACACGTCGTGACTTCCTCAAACTCAGCGCGCTGCTGACCGCTGGCGGCGCGTTGCCGCTGCTCAACAGCCTGAGCGCTCGCGCCGCGTCCGAGCCAAATGCCCCGGTGCGCATCGGTTATTTGCCGATCACCGACGCCACGCCGTTACTGGTCGCGCACAACAATGGTCTGTTCGAGGCCGAGGGCATTCAGGCCGAGCGCCCGGTGCTCCTGCGCAGTTGGGCACAGGTGATCGAGGCGTTCATTTCCGGCCAGGTCAACGTGATTCACCTGCTGTCGCCGATGACGGTGTGGGCGCGCTACGGCAGTAAAGTCCCGGCCAAGGTCGTCGCCTGGAACCACGTCGGCGGCTCCGGCCTGACCGTGGCGCCGGGCATCACCGAGGTCAAGCAATTGGGCGGGCAATCGGTGGCGATTCCGTTCTGGTATTCGATCCATAACGTGGTGGTGCAGCAGCTGTTTCGCGACAACGGACTGGTGCCGGTGAGCAAGTCCGCCAGTGCTGCGCTGGCGCCAAACGAAGTCAATCTGCTGGTGTTGCCACCGTCGGACATGCCGCCCGCGCTGGCGACCAAACGCATTGCCGGTTACATCGTCGCCGAGCCCTTCAACGCCTTGGCCGAAGACCTCAAGGTCGGCCGCGTGCAACGCTTTACCGGCGACGTCTGGCGCAATCACGCCTGCTGCGTGGTGTTCATGCACGAGCAGGATCTGAACAACCGCCCCGAGTGGTCGCAAAAAGTCGTCAACGCCATCGTCAAGGCGCAGGTGTGGACCCGCGACAACCGCGCCGAGGCCGCCAAACTGCTGTCCAAGGACGGCAGCAACCGCTACACGCCGCACGCGCAACCGGTGCTCGACCGGGTGCTGTCGCCCGCCGTCAGCGACCGCGAACAATACCTGGCCAGCGGCGCGATCCAGCACAGCCATTGGGACGAGCAGCGCATCGACTTCCAGCCGTACCCGTTCCCCAGCTACACCGAAGAACTGGTCAAACGCCTCAAGGACACCCTGATCGAAGGCGACAAGGGCTTCCTCGCCAACCTCGATCCGCAGCACACCGCGCGCGATCTGGTCGACGAGCGTTTCGTGCGCAATGCCATCGCCGCTGTCGGCGGCATGCAGACCTTCGGCCTGCCGGACAGCTTCGAACGCAGCGAGGAGTTCAGCCTCTGATGCGCACGCAAACTTCATCGACACTCCACGGTGTGCTGGGCGTGGCCGGGCTGTTGTGCCTGTTGCTGCTGTGGTGGCTGGGCGTGCACGTGTTCGGCGGTAGCGACAGTCTGGCGCAGCGCTTTTCACCCGAAGCAACGCTCGCAAGCCTCGGCGAACTGCTGCTGCGCCCAGAGCTGTACGAGCATGTGCTGGTCAGTCTGAAACGGATTCTGGTCGGCCTGCTACTGGCGTTGCTGATCGGCGTGCCGTTGGGCCTGATGATCGGCAGTTACCGCCATCTGGAAGCAGCGACCACGCCAGCGTTTCAGTTTCTGCGGATGATTTCGCCGCTGTCGTGGATGCCGGTGGTGGTGATGCTGATGGGCGTCGGTGATCAGCCGATCTACTTTCTGCTGACCTTCGCCGCAGTGTGGCCGATCCTGCTCAACACCGTCGCCGGCGTGCGCCAACTCGATCCGCGCTGGCTGCAATTGAGCCGCAGCCTCAGCGCCACGCGCTGGGAAACGCTGCGCAAAGTGATTCTGCCCGGTGTGCTCGGCCATGTGCTGACCGGCGTGCGGCTGTCTATCGGCATCCTGTGGATCGTCCTGGTGCCGTGCGAAATGCTCGGGGTCAGCGCGGGGCTGGGCTATTTCATTCTCGATACGCGTGATCGCCTGGCGTACTCGGAATTGATGGCAATGGTGCTGCTGATCGGTGTGCTGGGTTTTGCCCTTGATGCGTTGGCGCGGTGGCTGCATCGGCGCTGGGCGCCGGCCTGAGGTCAGTGGAAGGCGTTGAGCAGGAAATCGCGCACGTATAACAGGCTCGGGCTCTTGATCACGCTTTTGCGCCACACCAGATACAGCGCGTTGACCGGCGCTTCGTTGGGCAACGTCGGCGATATCAGCCGACCGTCAGCGATGGCGTCGGCGCACTGGTAATCCGGAAGGACACTCCAGCCGTGACCGCCGAGCAGCAGGTCCTTGATGATCCGCAGATCGGGGATGGTCAACGCGGCTTGCAGTTGCGGCGCGACCTGAAACATCGTCGTCCACAACGGCCGTACCAGCGCCAGATCCTCGTCAAAAGCAATCAGCGGCACTTGCTTGAGTTGCTCTGCGGTCGGCTGTTGCCCGAGGCGTTCCAGCAGACTCGGCGCGTACACCAGCAACATGCGTTCGGTGAGCAGATGCGCGTAGCCATGGGAGTGTTCGTCGGGCATGGACGCGGTGATCGCGAAGTCGATTTGCTTCGAATCGAGCATTTCATAAATGCGTTTTTTAGCGCCCGTGTGAAAGCGCAGGGTGAAGCCTTCGTTCATCAACGGCGCGAGGCGAGCGGCGACTTGCGCGTGGATGAAGTCCGAAGGGCCGACCAGGTGCACTGTGCCGCCCTTCATCAGGCCCGGGCGCAGCGAGGCAATCTTGCTTTCCAGTCCGTCGAGAAACGGCGCCACCGAGCGCGCCAGTTCATCCCCGGCTTCAGTCGGCTCGACACCACGTGGCAAGCGCTGGAACAGCGGTTTGCCGACCAGCGCTTCCACCGCTTGGATGTGCATTGATGCTGCCGGTTGGGTGATGCCCAGGTGTTCCGCTGCCCTGGAAAACGACTTGGCGCGGTAGGCTTCGAGGAAGGTTCGCAAGTGGGTGAGGTGGCTCATGGTGCTTTGGCGCCCAAAGGATGACGGTTGCTTTTACCACTGTGCCTGCCGGAACGGAACGCCATTACGGCGTTCCGCCTATCGAAGGCCTACAGGTTCTCAGCCGCCCGATAGTTTGATGTGGCCGACATCTGACTCAGCACCAGCAACAGGCCCAGCGCCGAAACCGCTGCACCGGTGAGCCCGACGAAGCTCAGACCAACCTGACTGATCGTGACGGCGCCCAGCACTGACCCCAGCGCGATTCCGGAATTGAATCCGGCAATGTTCAACCCCGCCGCGACCCCATGAGCGTGCGGCGCATGACGCTCGGCAACCCCGATCAATCGCGCCTGCAACGCCGGCACTGCGGCGAAGCTGAACATACCCAGCAGGGCGACCAGCACACCCATCATCAACGCTGAACCTGAGAACGCCCACATGCCCGCCGTCACCAGCACGATGCCGGCGATCAACGCAGCACTGGCGCGGTCGACACCCCAGGCATCCGTCAATTTACCGCCCAACACATTGCCGATAGCCGCCATCACGCCGTACAACAACATGAACACGCCGACCGTGGCGGCGGTGGTGCCAGTGACCTCGGTAAGCACCGGTGCGATGTAGGTGTAGGCAACGAAGGAACCGGCATAACCCAGCACCGTCACCAGTGCGCCGGCCAACAACTTGCCGTTGAGCAACGCCTTGAGACTGTGCAACGCCGAGCCGCTGTCGGCAGCTGTTGGCAACGGATCACGCATGCCGAAGAGCAAACCGAAGAAGCCAATCGCACCGAACACCGCAATCGCCGCCAACACCAGACGCCACGACATCACACCGCCGAGATAGGTGCTGATCGGCACACCAATCGCCATGGCCAAGGTAAAGCCACCGAACACCACCGCAACCGCACTGCCAGCCCGACCGGGACCGGCCAACCGCGCCGCCGTGCTCGAAGCCACGGCCAGAAACAGACCATGCCCCATGCCGGCGATAAACCGCGCGACCAGCATCAGCGTCAATGTCGTCGAAAATGCCGCCGCCAGGCTA
Source organism: Pseudomonas sp. NPDC087817 (assembly GCF_044742875.1). Classification (NCBI taxonomy): domain Bacteria; kingdom Pseudomonadati; phylum Pseudomonadota; class Gammaproteobacteria; order Pseudomonadales; family Pseudomonadaceae; genus Pseudomonas; species Pseudomonas sp. NPDC087817. The sequence continues at coordinate 42,259 of NZ_JBIUVJ010000004.1, read as the reverse complement.
CCGACGCTGAACACCAGCGCCGTGGCGAGCATCACGTTCTTGCGTGACCAGCGGGCGGTCAATGCACTGAACAGCGGCGCGGACAGCGTGGCGCCCAAGGCATATGCCGTGACGGTCGCCCCGGTGGCTTCGACGTCGACGCCGAGACTGCGGGCCATGACGTCCGTCAGACCGATCGGCACGAATTCGGCCAGACCCAGGGCGAAAGCGCTAAGGGTGAAGATGTAAATGACAAAGGGCATGTGAGCCTCTCTCGGAAGGGGAAGATGGCGAGAGGCTAGAGAAAGAAGATTTATAAATGAAATTGTCTATTTGGCGTGCAGGTATAAATCCATTTATGTCAGCTCCTGCGGGGGGGGGGGGGCTGCAAGGTGAGTCAGGCACTTGCTGGCGGCTTCGCCAACTCAATCCCCGCCGCCCCCAATCGCTTGAGAATCTCGAACAACAAATCACTTTTAGTCACCCCGACAATCCTCGGGCTGCCCACATACCCCGTTATGGTCAGCGTAATGCCCTCCGGCGACAACTTGCTGAAACGCACGAACGCCGCCGGTTTGTCGAGGATGCTTTCGTTCTCCCGGTAAGTGCTTAGCAGCAGTTCCTTGACTTGCTCGGGATCGATATCCAGCGGAAACATCAGCTCCAGCGACGCCACACCCTGAGCGCTGCCGCCCAGCGTTACGTTGCGCAGGTTCTGCGAAATCAGTTGGGAATTCGGCACGATCACAATCGAACGGTCGCTCAACTGAATCTCCGTGGCGCGCACATTGATCCGGCGAATATCGCCCTCAACGCCACTGATGCTGATCAGATCCCCCACCTTGACCGGGCGCTCGGTCAGCAGAATCAGACCCGAAACAAAGTTCTTCACGATCTCCTGCAAACCGAAGCCGATACCCACCGACAGCGCACTGACGATCCACGCCAGATTGGTCCACTGCACCCCCAGCGACGACAGTGTCAGCAGGATCACCAGCGCATAACCGATATTGGAAAACAGCGTGCTCAACGACGCGCACATGCCCGGGTCCATATCGGTCTTGGGCAGGAACTCGTTGTCCAGCCAACGGCTCAAGGCACGGATCAGGTAGATGCCGATCAACAGCGCCAAAACCGCGTTGAGCAAATGCCCGGGCACGATGTTCAACTTGCGCAATCCAGCACCACCGAGGATCGCCATGATGTTGTGGAACAACTGCCCCAGCGTCGTGCCGATGCCGCCAACAAACAGCGCGATGACTGCTAGCAGTAACAGCCCGGCGCGGCTGACCCCGGAGAGCAGAATCGAAATCTGATCCAGCCGTCGATCGCCAATGCCCAGCAACTGCTTGAGCGCCTTGCCGCTTGAATGCTTGGGCGAGAACACGTACTCGCAACCGTCCTTGATGACCTGGATCAGCAAGTAAAAACCCGACAGCACGATATAAGCCCACACCACTTCATAGGTGATGAACCGCGCCAGCGACACGTAACCGGTGAGCAGGGCAACGGCCGAGACAAACATCGCCAGACTGACAGCGGTGTAGATCACCCCGGCAAAGGTGTTGCCCGTCGCCTGCGGATCATTGGCGGCAAGCAAGCCTTTGCGCACTTTGCTCACGCGCAGCAGCATCGTCACGACGATGACCATCACCACCATCGCAATCACGCCCCGTCCGGCAATCACGATCTGGCTGCTCATGCCGGTGGCGTTGCTGACCTGCACCAACGTCACCAGCACCAGCAAGGTGCCGGAAAGAATGCGCGGGTAGGGCTTCAACGCCAGCGCCACAGGATCGGCAATCGCTGGCAGCCGCCACGACGGATGCCTGGTCGACAACAGCGCGCGGCTCAGCCCGGTGATCAGCACGCAGGCATAGACAACCTTGGCAAACTCCTCGGAAAACGTCTCCAGCACCGGCGGCAAAGGCGCGTGCCGGGTGCAGGCGTAAAACAGGATCTGCAGGGCAATTCCCGTGGTGACGATGGTCGCCAGCGCCGAAGCAAACGCCAACGCACTGCGCCGCACACGCCCCTCCGGCATGCGATGAATACACAACCACGTCAGGCCCCGATCAGCCAGCCTGCGCCCGACTGTCCAGATCAGCAGTGCCAGCAACACCAGCACCGTCGTGTAAAACCGCTGCCCCGGCGCCCACACCGTCGCCCATGTATCGCCCACCTGGCCAACAAAAAAACGCAAACGCTGCCGATCGTCATCCCGAGGATTCACCAGCGGCGCCCAGAAATCCGGACTCAACACCGTGCCAGTGCCCAGCGTCAGCTCACTCTCCAGCAACGTGCGTCGGATCCCGGCAATCTGCGTGATCAGATCCGCCGCACTCTGCTTCAACGCCGCCAGGTTCTTCAGCGTCGCATCGACCTTGTTCTTCTGCTCCGCCAGCGACGCCCGCTGCGCGATGATATCCGCTTGCTCCGACGCCACCCCCGTATCCGGCGCCGCCCCCAGCACCCCCAACTGCACCGCCAGTTGCGCCTGCTGCGGCAACAACGACGCCGACAACCGATCGACATCCAGAATGAACGCCTGCACCCGATCCTGCGGCCCTTCGAGTTGGTTGTAATTGTTCGCCGACGAAATCTGCTGCTTGAGCCCATCGAGCCGCTGTTGCAGCGCCTGCAAGTCACTTTGATTGATCACCGGCAACGGCGCGGCTGCGGTCTCGGAAGGCGCGGGCAGATCCGCCGCCCACGGTGAAGAACCGCCCGAAACGAGCAGGATGAGTGCGATAAAAAACAGCGAGTTCAATGTGTTGCGCATGGAAAGGACGGACCCGAATTGATCACACAGTCTATGAGGGTAGGTGATCAGGGCGCGGTTCGAGGAAAAGTTTCAGGGGAGCAGGTGGATCAGCTCGGGTTGCAAGGCGTCTGGAGTGACATCGAGCAAGGCCAGCGTGACCGGGAGTTTGAAACGACGGCGACCGGCGCTGCCGGGGTTGAGGTACAGGCGATTGCCGCGGCATTCGATCAAGGGCTTGTGCGAGTGGCCGGTGATGATGAGTCTGATGGTGGGGTCGAGGTCCGTAGGGACGTCGGCAATGTCGTGGGTGAGGAGGGTTTGCCAGCCGTTGAGGTTGAAGGTGAGGTGGTCGGGGAGGGCGGCGGCCCAGGGGAGGTTGATGTCGTTGTTGCCGCGTACGGCGTGGAGTGGGGCGATTTCGGCTAGTTGGTCGAGGATTTCAGGGCTGCCGATGTCGCCGGCGTGGATGATGAGGTCGACGCCTTGGAGGAAGGTAAGGGCTTCGGGGCGGAGGAGGCCGTGGGTGTCGGAGATGATGGCGGTTTTCATGAGGGGGAGATTAGCAGGGAATGGGGCTGCTTTCGGCCAGAAGCAGACGCCTATGAACGAAAGTGCTTAACTAATAACCAAGAACACACTGCTGATAAATTTCACTTGTGTTACCACCCTATAGTTAGGTGCTCAGTTAATGCGTATCCAGGATCATAAACTAGCGTGGCGCTGGATCGACCCAGCGTATGCGGTGTTGCCAGAGGAAATCCTCGTGCAGATGCAGGTAGTGCTGCCTGAGGAGGCGAGGGAGCTGCACAATCGAGCGCTAAAGTTTTTGGGCAATCACAGCTTGAGCATCGAGTTACGTCCTGAAATATCCAACGCAGAAGAGGCCGCGTCGGAGGCTTGCTCCAATTGGCTGAAACAACTCCAGCCACATCTAGAGCAGCCGGTATCACTTTCTTGGGATGCAGAGACAGCCTTGCGCACAACATGGGAGGTGTTCATATCTTTCTGGCCGGAGTTCTGCTATCCGTCCTCGGATGATCTAGTTGTATTTCCAGAATCAGAGGCGTGGGTGCTCTTATACCATCATGACCGAGAGTTTCACTTTGGTAGACGATCGGGCAAAGCTTAGCAAGCCGCTGCAACTCGGCGCTTATCCTTGCGACAACTTTAGACACATGGATGTCCGCTTTTGGCCGATAGCTGCCGTCCACAAATGACTGCTTTCGGCCATAGGCAGTATGACGGGACTCCAGTAGAGCGGTCTGTAGGGCACGGACGAAATCGCTAGGGTGCGGCGTCGTCTTGGCATCGCCCACGCCGTAGCCACGGGTGAACAATCAGGCTTGAAAATCGCAGCGTTCGATCTGGCCACCTGCGGTGTCGTGAACGTCCGTAAAAGGGCGGATTTCCAAAAGTCGAGACAGCGAAGTCAGCCAGACGGCAACAATGTGATCCTGCTTTTTTTGTTAGATCTGAGTCTGTTTTTAACGGGGCGACGCTCTATAGAGTGTATATCCGACGCACAAGTGGACAGTGATCGGCCCGCTACTGTTTCTGGCTCTCTGAAGACCGGACGAATCGAGAGTCTTCAGGAATCACCATGAATACTCGTCCAAGCTTTCAGAGCAAGACCTTCCCCCAATCGCAACGTGACATTCTCGGCATGATCGCGACCGATCAGCATCTGGGCGATGTACTCTGCGCCATCTGCCAGATGCTCGACACACAGACTCCCGAAACCTACTGCTCTATCCTGCTGGCGGATGCAGAGGGCAAGCACTTACTCTACGGCGCGGCACCAGGCCTGCCGGCCGAGTACAGCGAGGCGATAGATGGAATGGCCATTGGTCCGCAGGAAGGGACCTGCGGCACAGCAGCGTTCCGGCGCGAGCTTGTAGTCACCGAAGACATCGCACGGGACCCGAACTGGGAACGTTTCCGCAGCCTGGCGCTGGGGCATGACCTGCGTTCCTGCTGGTCAGTCCCTTTGCTCTCCCATGAAGGAACGGTGTTGGGGACATTTGCCCTGTACCAAAAGAGTATCCATGCGCCGGACGAGGTGCAGATTCAACAGCTGGTGTTTGCCGCGCAACTGGCAGTCATTGCGATCCGTCATGAGCGTGACGGTCGGCGATTGGAGGAGAGCGAACAACGTTTTCGTTCATTGTTCACCTATAACCCCAACCCGGTGTTCGCCCTCGATCTGGCCGGCAACGTCCAGAGCGTCAATCCTGCGGGCCTGAAGCTGAAACCGCAGACGGCCGTCAATTTCATTGGTCATCATTTTTCCCATCTTGTACTCGATGAGGATCTGCAACGGGTCAGTCAGCATTTTTGCGCAGCCCGTGCCGGATCGCCTCAGCGCTTCGAGGCACAGCTTCGCGACGAAAGTGAGCAACTGTTGACCATGGATATCTCCAACCTGCCCATCATGGTCAACGGAGAGATTGTGGGAGTATTCGGCATTGCCCGGGACATCAGCGCACAGAAAAATTTCGAACGCGAATTGAGCTTCAATGCCAGCCATGACCGGCTGACCGGTTTGCTTAACCGTGTTTCGCTTGAAGAGCGACTTGTTCGGGATTGCCACATTAGTCGTCGGCGTAATCGGCGTCTGGCGGTAATGTGCATTGATCTGGATGGATTCAAATCCATCAACGATTCGATCGGGCATTACTTCGGCGATCAGGTGCTGATCGAAGTGTCGCAACGCATGACCCAGCAAGTTCGTCCCGGTGACACCATCGTGCGCATGGGCGGTGACGAATTCATTGTGCTGCTGCCGGACCTGCTGCGTGACGAGGACGCAGTGCCAGTCGCCGAGCGCTTGATGGCCAGCATTGCCAGACCCTACTGCATCCAGGGCATTGACCTGCATGTGAGTGCAAGTGTCGGCATCACCCTGAGCGATGGTCACATTGAGCAGCCGATGCAACTGATCCAGCAGGCTGACATGGCCATGTACAAAGCCAAGCAGCAAGGGCGCAACAACTTTCAGTGGTACACCAGCGAGCTCAATCAACGTGTTTGCGAGCACGCGAGCCTGCGCAATGACTTGCAAAAGGCTATCGAAACTCAATCCTTCCAGCTGCATTATCAACCGCAGATAGACGCACGCACGGGGCAGGTGGTCGGGATCGAAGCCTTGCTGCGCTGGGAGCATCCGGTAAAAGGATTTATCTCACCAGCGGTGTTTGTAACAGTGGCTGAAGACAGTGGTCAGATCATCCCGCTGAGCCTTTGGGTACTCGATACGGCCTGCGCGCAGTTGCGTCAACTGGGCGAGCAGGGCATCACAGGCATCTCGATGGCCGTGAATATTTCGCCGATGCATTTCCAGCGTGGGCAGTTCGTCGAGTGTATACAGGCAGTGCTGAACAGGTACGAACTTAGCGCCGGGCAGTTGGAACTGGAGATTACCGAGTCGCTTCTGTTGCATAACGTTGAGCAGGCGATCGACACGTTGCACCAGCTCAAGGCTCTAGGTGTACGCATTGCGCTCGATGATTTCGGCACCGGTTATTCCAGCCTCAGCTACCTCAAGCGCTTACCCATCGACAAAATCAAGATTGACCGTTCTTTCATCCGGGATATCGCTACCGACCATCACGATGCCGCGATCACCCAAGGCATTATTTCCATGGCCCATCACCTCAGCCTGACGGTGGTCGCCGAAGGTGTGGAAACCAAGTCTCAAGTGGATTTTCTCAAGGGCGGTCGCTGCGATGTTTTTCAGGGGTATTACTTTGCTAAACCGATGCCCTATGCTGACCTCGAAGCTTTCCTAAGCCTTCGCGCGTCCCGGTCCCTGACGCCCGATCTTGTCTGTTCCGAAGTTTGAAAAGGCGAATCTTCAGATTCGAACGAGTCCGGTTGCCCTGAACCACACTTCAGTTGCCACTTCGGTCCTGGAGCGTTCCTGTTGAGCGCTTCAGATCTTTTGCCGGGTCTAGAAGCGTTTGGGAAACTGAGCGCTTTAGACCCAAGCTCTGCTCAACACGCCTGGCCGTGGACGCATTAAGCGCGTGACTGTTGTTGGCACTGGAGGGTACCGAAAATTCGTTCAGTTACTACGGTAAGCGTCATCAACGACTATAGTCATTGGTGAGCCAGAGCGAATCCGACCATTCCCCTGCCAACCTGGCCTAATCCAATTCCGCGATTACACGGCGGATCTTCTTGTGTTCCTTGATGCGGAACGTAAACGTTTCGCTGCCGAAATTACTCAGGCTCAGGCTGAGATCGAGGCAGTGTTGTCTTTTTTTTTCCCCTTGATGGTGGATGGAGTTATCCCGCCGGGCACGTCGTATCCCACTGAGCACGTCCCAACCACCCATCTATCAAGGTTCAAGCAATGAATACTTCAGAGTTAGATGATGCACAAAAAACCAATGGCGACCTGGTTCAGGGTCCGCTGCCGGCCGGCACTGTCGCGCCCGACTTCACTCTTCACGCAACCCCTGATCAACAGTTGTCGCTGCGTGAGCTAAAGGGAAATCCCGTGATACTGGCGTTTTATCCCGCTGACTGGACTTCGGTGTGTGGTGACCAACTGACCTTGTACAACCAGTTGTTACCCACCTTCAGAGAATATGGTGCGGTGCTATTGGGTATCTCGGTTGACAGCGCCTGGTGTCATCAGGCCTTTGCCAAAGATCGAAATTTCCACTTCAGCCTGCTGGCCGATTTCGAGCCCAAAGGGGCGGTGGCACGACAGTATGGAGCGTACGAGTCCCAGCTCGGAGTTTGTAAGAGGGCACTGTTCGTGATTGACAAGGAGGGGGTGGTCGCCTGGAGCTACGTCTCACCAATGGCAATCAACCCTGGGGCGGACGGCATTCTGGATGCGCTGGATGCTCTGGTGAATTCGCCACAAAGCACGCCAACCAAAAATTAACAGGTGATTACATGGCCACTCTCAAAGTCCCGGTAAGTGCCAACGACCATCGCCAGGGAAGTGCGCATGCCAAGGTCACCTTGGTGGAATTTGGCGACTATGAATGTCCCTATTGCGGTGAAGCTTATTGGATGGTCAAGAATCTGCAACAGCATTTTCGCGATGACTTGCTGTTTGTGTTCCGTAACTTCCCTCTGACCACCGCTCACCCCCATGCATTGGGTGCAGCGGTCACCGCTGAGTATGCCGGGAGTCGAGGATTCTTCTGGGAGGCCCACGACGAATTGTACGAAAATCAGGATCGATTGGGCCTGCCGCTGTATCGCGCCATCGTTCTCAAACACGGCCTTCCCAAGGAGGAATTCGATCTTGCAATGCAAGAGGATACTTACATTCCCAAAATACAAGCCGATTTCAATGGCGGTGTACGCAGCGGCGTGAATGGCACCCCAGCGTTTTACATTGACGGGCTTCGCTATGACGGAGTTCCAGAGTTCATCGGGATGAGTCAGATGATTGAGCTTTTGTTAGTGCGTGGACGAAATCGCTAGAGAGCCAAATCGGCTTGGCATCACCCACATCGGAGCCGAGGAAAAACCAACGTTAGCTTCCTTTTACATTAAAGAGGTGGACACGGAGCCGGCAACTAATGAAATCTTTGAAGTATTATGAAGAAAATCGACACGCCACATGGTTGGAGTTGTTTTTTGACCTGACTTTCGTTGTTACGATAGGCCAGGTTACGCACACTCTCGGACATGTTCATGACGGCCACTTTGAACATAAGCAATTATGGACATTCTTACTGCTTTTTGTACCGTTGTGGTGGATCTGGTCCAGTCACACGATTTACTCCAACAGGTTCAATACAGACAGTAATCTTCACCGTTTGGCAACATTGTTCATAATGCTCCTGCTCATTGTGCTATCGGCACGGATTGGGGAAGACCTGGAAGTGAACTACCCGCTTATTATTGCCTGCTATTTTGGTATACGAGCGATCATCAGTGTTATGTACATTTCATCCATTAGTAAACTCGATTCTCGCGGCGAACTTTCCTCAAGGCTTGGTTTCGCCCTATTAGTTAGCGCAGTTATTAGTCTTTCATCCGTTATTTTTGACCCGCCCTTGCGTTACCTTGTTGCTTATATTGGGATTGTTCTTGATATTCTGTTTCCTGTATTTTTCTGGACTAAACTAAAACCGTTGCCAGCACACACGGAACATTTGGTTGAGCGCATAGGCCTACTCACCCTAATCTTATTGGGGGAGTCAATTATTAGCCTTTCCGGAGGCTTGTCTAACATTCAATGGGGTTATTATAATGTGATGGCGGCCATCACCGGATTTATCATGATTTGCAGTATCTGGTGGATCTATTTTGATAGTTTTTACTTATTGAACAAACATCAAAGCAGTATGAGTGGGCACGCCTTAATCTACTCGCACCTTTTTCTTTTTATGGGGCTGGCACTTCTGGCAAATTTGATTAGGCATGCGATCCTGAACGACATTGCGATACGCGATTTCCAGATTATGTCGATCACCGGCATGGCCTTGTTTTTCCTAGGTAAGCAATATGGCTATTTCATAGCCGTGAGTAGAATAAGGAAATACATACTACAAAACACGTTGATAGTGTTTTCTTTGGGCGGGTTAGTCGTGTTTTTACCCCGCGTCGAGTACATATTGGTCGGCCTGACAGCAACCATGATCTCTTATGTTTTTCTAAATTTCAGATATCGTTGAATCATTATTATCAGACCAGAGGGTGGGACCAAGTGAGCAAACGGCTGACTTGCGGTTACATGCTGCCCACTACGTCGTTCTCACTGCCCGTGCGCTACTCGCCGCTACCCTTGGTCTATTTGGGTTTGTAATCCTGGTATCGTCGACCATAGTTAAGAGTCTCGGATACCCCTCTTAGCTATCGCGATCTGATAGCGCCAGCCGCATCGTAACAACAGGAGCCACATCATGGTCAAAGTAGCGTTGTTCGTTCGCCTGGAAGCAAAACCCGGGAAAGAAAAGGATGTAGAAAGCTTTCTTTTGGGCGGCCTTCCGTTAGTGGAGGAGGAGCCAGCCACTACAGCCTGGTTTGGAATCCGCTTGGGGCCGTCCACCTTTGGCATCTTTGACGCATTCCCGGATGAAGCGGGCCGGCAGGCTCATCTTTCGGGCAAGGTCGCGGCGGCGCTTATGGCAAACGCTGCCGAGCTGTTTGCCGAACCGCCATCAATCGAGAAGGTTGACGTCCTTGCAGCCAAGCTGCCCGGTTAAGCAAATCCAACAGGAAGTTTCATTCAGTTCGGGGAGGCTCACGATGTCTTGTATGAAAATCAGGATCGCCTGGGCCTGCCGCTGTCCCGGGCGGTGATCAATTAAAACACTTGTATTGAAGATAAATGTCATGGCTAAAGTGCTGTGTCCAGGATTCATGCCATGCTTGCGCGTTTGGTATAAGTGAAAGGATATGCGCGCAAATCGCGTCCATGGACGGCGTGGAAGCCGCACAGAATCTGCAAGGCAATCTGCTCATCACGTGTTTAGGATGGGTAGGGTAGATTGTTTGCCGGGCACCGGTCGCTCATGGCGCGAAGATCTCCATCATTGATATAGAACCGTAGGTCATCCGCGCCGTGACACCTAATGGTTTCGTCAAGTGAGCATTCGTCGGCGTAGCAGTGACCGATGTTCAATGAGCTGCCTGACGCGGCTGCACTCCGAACTGCGCAACGATGTGCGTACCCAATTCCTCAATAACTTCCACCGCAGGGCGCTTGCCGTATTTGAGATTGAGAATGACGTGGTCCACGCCGATTTCCTCAAGCGACTCCAGCAAAAATCGTAGATGGTAACGTCCAAGTCTGAACCCCAAATGGATACGTGTGGGTGGCGTTGACGGATTTTCATCGAGATCGATGTACAGCGACTGAGTAAAGGGCTTATACACAGAACCACATTGTTTCGTGACCTCCAGTCGCCAATCTTCCACGACCAGCCGCTGCATGTTCGGAATGCGTGGATAGTTGATCCATCCGTTGCTCTCACGCGCGATCCAATCCAGTGACTGGCGACTGTTGCCGGTCACGAGCATTGGAATGAATTGGGTGGTAGGTTTCGGAATCAGGTCTGCGCCTTGCATTTCACCAGTGCTCCAGTGGATGGGCTCAAAACTGGTGCTGTGGGCACGGCGAATCACTTCGTAGTGTTCTCGAAAGATTTCTCCACGCCTTTCGGGATCGACGCCAAACGCCGAAAACTCCACTGGCCGATCTCCCGAAGCAACCCCCAGAATCAAGCGACCAGTGCTCAACTGATCGACGCTGGCTGACGCCTTGGCCGTGTGCAGGGGATGGTGCAGCGGGATGGCGATGGAGGCGGTGCCAAGTGCAATCTCCGAGGTATGGGCGGCCATATAACCCAGGTAAACCCAGGGGTCGAAGACTTGGCCGACATCCCCGAAGCCAGGGTCGCGAAGCGGCACGTCGCGAAACCAGAGCGCGCAGAAGCCCAGCGCCTCGGCTTGTTTAGCCAGTGTGACCTGGTTGAGCATGCTCGGAGTGTCCCCGTCGAAGGCCTCCATGGGAAAGAACAATCCAAGGCTCAAATGCCCCTGAGTGAAGGTTCGGCTGAACCCTCGATGCTGCTGGTAAGGAATCGTGCTCGGCCGATACATACGGATTGACCTCATGGCAGAACGTGAACAGCGCCCCCGTTTCCAGAGGTGCTGCGGCATCGGTCGCTTTTGAACGGCAGGTGGGGGGACTGGGTCTGGCTTTTACCCGTTGCGCCGTACTGCTGGTCGTGTGGACCGGACTCAGGGGCCAGTTGCTGGCGATAGGCGAGGGTTGATCCGGGTGGGTGTTAAGCGGACGGTCAAAGGAAGTCAGATCTCTCGGTTCTATACCACCAGATGGGCAAGGCGTTCGAGGAATCATTCTATAAGCGTAGGCGGTTTTGCAGCTCTCCGCCATATTCTTACAATCGAGCCGCTTCCGGGCGAAAGTTGCGTATCGAAGACAGTTATCGGTCGTTTCCTACCATTCCAGAACGGCCGCTATTGGCCGATAGTGGACATTTTGGCGTTTCAGGTAAATCCGGCAAGGAGAAAGGGCCAATGGACTTCATTATCGATTTGATAGCTCATCGCATCGGCGTGTTTGTGCCGGGTTTGCTGAGTGGCGGCCGTTTCAAGGGTGAGAGTGGTTTTGCCTGGGGCTGGGCAGTTGTCGTCGGTGGACTGATTCTGCTATCTCCGTTTGCAGCAGTCATAGCTGTGCTCGTCTATACCAGTGCCCCCTGATTTCATGTCTGTAATGGGTCAGAAGCTGCATTTCTCGAACGGTAGCTTTTGGCCGAAAGCAGTCACTTGCAAAGTTCACAGACGTGGCGTTGTTCTGTGGCGACGGATAAACCAGTCGCCACAGAATGACCGCAACTATCCAGCTACATCAACCTTATCCAAAGCACGATTCACCGCCAGCTCCCCAAGCATCACCACCTGCGCAATGCCCAGCAAAGTCTTGCGTATCGGCCCATCCACAAGCCCGGCAACATCACCGAGCATGACACTCGCCGAGGCCAACGATTCGCAGGCATTTGCCAGCAACGACTCAGCATCGGCCTCCGGATCAACCAGAAACATTGTGCTGGGTTTATACGGCGCAGCCATGATCGCCGCCGCTGGCTTGAGGTAATGGTCGAGGGCGCGTTCTGCCGCGTCGTGGAATTTCTTGGAATCGGGTGATTCGTAAGGGGAGGCCGGGTCGGTTTCCGGAGGGTCAGGCGTTTCTTTGCACATTTCTTCTTTTTCCTGTTTGTGGCTGCCGCTCCGAGCTACTAAACAGGGGGTGGCAGCTGTACGCAGGTTAGTAGACCGGGGAAAAGAAGAAAGCCGGCGCGCCCGGGGGCGCCCTACGCACAGCCGCCATCAAATGCAGGTAAGGGATACCTGTCTCAGCGACGCTTTTGCACTTTCATTTACCTCGGGCTACTAAACCCGATCACTGGGAATCAGTGACGGAGATCAAGTTACCGATGGCCCTCCAGGCGCACAAGCCGGCGGATTCTGGCGTAGTCGTAGGCAACGACGCAAGGTGTTGTAGCCTTCTGGGCGTAACGCGGCGTGTCATTTAAACGTTCCCCGGAATCCCTTAAACAAGCACTGAATATCGCTGCCAAAAGCACGCTGTTAAAGTGCATTCCCGCCGCCAAGGTCGGTGCATGGGGTGAACGGTTTTCCGGAGTCGGGTGATGGGTTTTTCTGCAACGATGCGGGAGTGGTTTGGCCAGGATGAGTACGGCCGAGTCTTTGCCGTGTGCGAGGGGCTTCTGGCTCTGCATTTTCTTGCCATGACGCCGGAAGAGCAGCGGGGGGCGATTCCGTACTGCCCGGCCTGTGAGACATGGTCGGAAGTGATGCTGCCGCTGGAAAGAACGCTGACAGCGTGCGCCGGTGCGTTGCCGATGGACATCAGAACCCGGCTGCAAAGTCTGTGGGAGCAATGTAATGGTCTGACGGAAGCGGCTTTTCACTGTGATGACTGGTTCATGTTTGATCATGCGCAATGGCAGCCGCTCAGAGTCGCGGCTGAAGAGTTGAAGCAACTGATGGAGTGGCAGGACATCGAGCCGTTTCGGGAGGAGTTGCTGGAGGATTGCCGCAACGCCATTCGCGGCATCAAGCGTCCAGTGACCGAGTAAGCCTCAGCAGAAAGAAGCGCACGGATGGTGGCGTGCTTGAACTGTGCATTCCTCATGGGAATGCACCACATAAAATCAATGCATTTTTCTTATCCCATCCCTCGGCGTACCTTGCTGCAAAGACAAGGAGAATCGCCCATTGAACGCATCCACCCCGACACCTGCCGATAAATTCGACGCCTCCCGCGCCAACGAATACGCCAGACAAAGCCGCATCGCCCTGGCCGGATACGACGCCTGCCACGATCTCGCGGCGTGCATGTTGGCCGCCCAACTCGGCCACTCGCCCTCGGCAAACGTGTTGGTGGTCGGCGCTGGCGGTACAGCTCAGGAAATCGTTGCGATGGCGTCGCTGGAGCCGGACTGGCACTTCACGGCGATCGATCCTTCCGAGCCGATGCTGGACGCCGCGACGCAGCAGTTGCAGGCCCATGGTTTGCGACATAGAACGACGGTGCGGCTTGGGCTGGTCGACGACTTGCCGGCGGATGAGGTGTTCGACGCGGCTACATTGATCGGTGTGCTGCATCATCTGAATGGCGATGAGCCCAAACGAGCCATTTTGCGGTCCATTCAGGCTCGTCTCAAACCCGGCGCTCCTTTGATCGTTGCGGGCAATCATTACGCCTACGCCAGCCAACCGTTGTTGCTGGCGGCGTGGGGGCAGCGCTGGCGGCAGCAGGGTGCCAGTGCGGAGGAGGTGAGTGCCAAGCTTGGCAAGATTCTGCAAGGTGCGGATCCGCCGCATTCCGAAGCGGCGGTTCAGGCGTTGTTGCATCAGGCGGGGTTTGGCGAGGCGACGCGGTTTTTCAGTAGTTTGTTCTGGGGGGCGTGGCTGACGTGTAAAAGGGACTGAGCGGATGGTGTATCCTCTGCGCCGCACTCCCGGGACAGGATTCTCCCGGGACGAACAAGGATGATTGATGAGTGAATATGGAAGTGTGCCTGTTCCCGCTATACCCAAGCCTTCACAAAATGAAAGAAGTCACGCCGGTGAAACTACCGAATTGCGTGCTGTTTTCGCTGGCCGGAGTATTTAAGTCGTCATGATGCGTTTCATTAAGTCGACAGCCCATATTCTGCTCTGCACGATTCAATACCTGGCCTCGGTTTTGATTAAGTTGGTGTTGGGTATCGCCGCAATACTGGCTTTGATTGTAGTTGTTCTCTACGCAACGGCTGATTCAACGGATCCCGAAATGGTGCCTCGGCTGGATACTCTGGTCACTGCATTTAACGGATATGGAATTTCTTATTATCAGGACCAGGACTGGTGTGAGAGTGTACGTGTCGAGTCGGCTGAGTATGCCAACTCGACCGCCTCGACTTGTGGAGTCGGCGACGAGAAAACGCCGTTTGATGAATCAGGCACGGCGCTTTTTGCCAAAGCCAGGGAGGCGGCGAGAAAAGCAAAAATAGCCCCTATAAGGCTCAGCGTTGAGTCCGCGCAAGGCCGTGTGTCGTTCGCACAAATCCATCTTTCTTGCTTTCTTTGTTACGCATCTTATGTCTATTCACCGCTCGCGAAATACCAGCCTGACAAGGCAGAAAACGCCATCGTCACCGAGATGGGTGGGGGGTGGTATTACGTGTCGACAGGCATTTGATTTAAATGCTCGATGAGCGCTTCTTTGAATTTTTATACGTTTAGCCATTCAGGTCCCGAAAATGAGAAATATGAAACTGTCAGTTGGTGTGCGGAACTTTCTGCTATGGATTTTTATGCTGTTGTTTATAGTCGCTACCAACACGTTGATCTATCTTTCGTCGCTTCTGGATTTCAGTGATGGTTCGCAGCTTATATTTGTCTTCAGTATTTATCTGCTTGTCTACGTGGTGTTTCTGATTTTATTAGTGTGGGCGTGGCAGTCTTTGCACAGACTACTGGCGCTTAAACCACTGCCGGGGCAGAAGATCCTCGTCACTTACGAGGTGACTTTTGACGAGTACGAAAAGCTCAAAAATTACTTGGCAGAGATTAGAGCCTGAAAGCAGTGCTTGAGTGAGCGAGTACGCTGTGTCAGCTAATAAACGCTGGTCGACGGCAAGGAGGAAAGTGGTTACGGATACTCAATCAGCTTTAATCGAACCGATCATAAAAGGAGCTTCCGTTCATGCCCGCGCCACGCAATCGACTCGTCCAGGCAGCGGCGAAATCCGTTCTCGCCCAACTCGTTGATCACATCATCCCAGGCTCTACAGAAGCCTCTATCGCGAAGTTCGCCGCCGACCGACTGGCGCACGCGGGGTACCCGCAAACCTGGTACTACGATTGCCCGGCCTTCGTACTTTTGGGGTCGCGTAGCCTGCTTTCAGTGTCCGGCCGCGATTATCAGCCCAGTGAAGAAAAGGTCGGCTTATATAACCTGATAACCGTCGATCTCAGCCCGCGATCAGGCGATATCTGGGGTGATTGTGCTCGTTCGTTTTACGTTGAAGATGGAGTGTGTCGAACGATGCCGGTGGGTGAGGAGTTCACTGGCGGATACGCGGTGCAACAGCGCTTGCATGCGCACATGCTGCAATTTGTTCGTCCTGAAACCACGTTTAACGACTTGTATGAGTGGGCTAATGAGGCTGTTCTCGATATCGGTTGCGAGAATCTGGACTTCCTTGGCAACGTCGGTCACAGCATCTGCGAGCGACGGGAGCAAAGGCTCTACATTGAATCGGGTAATCACCGGCAACTGGGTGAGGTGTCCTGTTTCACGTTCGAACCGCATGTCCGTTTTCACGGCGGTCAGTGGGGTTACAAGCATGAAAACATCTACTACTTCGACGAGGACGGTGCGCCCTGTGAACTGTAGGGCAGATACCTGAATCAGCTCTCGGACGAAACCACCGACTCCGAACTAGCCTCGGCTTCCAGTTTCGCGCGCTCGGCCTTGCTGATGTATTTAGGCTTTTTCGGGGCCAGTTTTGCGTTGGCCTTTTTGGCTTTTTCCTTGAACAACTGCTGCAGTTTTTTCTGACGATTCATATTTTTCACTCGATGTATTAGTGGCGGAGGGCAGTGGTTCAAGCCAATAGTCTAGGTGTTGAGGTAGGGCGTCACGGTGTCTTCGAGGATGCTCATCAACTCAGGATCCATGTAGCGATAGTCATCCGGAATATCCAGCGTGTGGATCGGCTTGTACTCAAGTAACCGGGCGTATTCGGCCTGCAAGCGATTCAAGTGTTTGCGTTCCATGACGAAGATGACATCGGCCCAGCGGATATCCGCCGGGCCGACCGGTTTGCGTGCATTGGGGCTGGTGCCGGCCGAGCGGGCGTCGAAGCCGGGGCGGCGGCGCCAGATGGCTTCCGCCGTGGGGCTGCGCCACTGGTTGCGGCTGCAGATGAACAGGAGATTGGTCACTCTTGATCCAACAATTGGCGCGTGGTGCGGATGGGATAGGGCATGCCGAGCTGGCGTGCCCTGACCAGCTTGTCAGAACGGGTGTATATCAACTTCCAGTTCTTTTCCGGCTTGAACTTCAGCGGATCGGCCGCTTTGCCATTGCCGCATTTACGGGCCTGTTTACGTCGCCAGGCGCGGGTTCTTTGCATGATTGTTTCCTCGTGAGTACCGGGTTCAGCAGCCGCGGTAATACGAGTTGCGGGTATGTTAAGCGTGAATCGGGGCCGTGACTAGTTGCTGAGTTCTTCGCGTTTGGCATGCGCAGCAAAAACACCGCCATTCCCTCACATCGAAATAAAGTCCCGAACAGCCTTGATTGTCGGCGCCGGCGCTTCCTCCATCAACCAATGCCCCGCACCCGGAATCACCACTTCAGTGACCTTGTCCGCGGCGTTGCGCATGACGATCGCTTCGTTGTTGCCGAAGGATTTCTCACCGCCCACGGCCAGCACTGGCATGGTCAGACGCTTTTGCAGTACGGGTTCGTTGTCGGTCGCGTCCTGGCGAATGCTGCGGAACTGCGCGAACGCCGCGTGCATGGCGCCGGGGCGCGCATAAAGTTTGGCGTAATGCTGGCGGGTGTCTTCGTCGATTTTCGCCGGGGTGCCGGCGAATTCATTCCAGAAACGGTCGAGGTAGATGCGCTCGCGTCCGGCCACCAGACGCTCCATGTCAGCGCCGCCGAAGTCGAAGTGCCAGAGCATCGGCGAGCGCACGATGTCGTTCCACGGCGTGATCCCCGGGACCGGCGCGTCCATGACCACCAGACGCTCGGTCCGCTCTGGATAGCGGGCGGCATAGGCGAAGGCGACCATAGTGCCGATGTCGTGGCCGATGACCACCGAGTGCTCGATTTTCAGGGCGCTCAAGACCGCGCGAATGTCACCGGCCTGAGTCTTCTTGTCGTAGCCAGTTTCAGGGATCGACGACAAACCCATGCCACGCAGGTCGGGCACCACCACCGTATGATCACGCGCCAGATCCGCTGCCAGCGGTGCCCACATGTCGCCGGTATCGCCGAAGCCATGCAACAGCACCACGGCCGGGCCTTTGCCACCGACGCGCACGTGCATTGTCGCGCCGTCGACGGGGATCTCTTGAACCCGGAACACCGCAGGAAATGGAGTGATGTCAGCATGGGCCGCAAAGCTCAGGGCGAGCAGGCTCAGGGCGGTCAACAGAGAGCGAGTCATGTCGGTGTCTCCAATCAGACGAGCGCAGGAAGTAAGCGCGCTCGATCAGCGTAGTCGAATTGGAGAGCTAACCTTGATGATTGCCCGGGCAGTCTGACGGTGTGGTGCCGATCTGGATCATGCCGACGTACACGGTGCTTGAAGGGCCATAACCCCAGATTAGTGGTCCGCCATAAGCCACCAGATCATAGATTTCGCTCTCGCCGAGCAACTGGCCATTGCGATTGTCGTACAAACGAAAAAACGCCGGGCTCTCCCAACTGACGAACCACGTCCGATCCTGCGGATCGTCCGGGTGGAACTGAGGATGAAAGGAATTGAACAACAGCCAATGGGGTCTGAACTGCTGGACACGCACGCAGCCGTCGGGGCTGATATCCGCGGCCCCGTCCGGCTTGGCGAGCGCTCTTTCCCACCAGTCTGAGGCCGTCCATAGCCCGGCGTAGAACAGCAATAAACCGAAGACGATCAGGGCGAGTCGTTTTTGCCTGCTCATGCCAGACGCATACCCATTTCGACTGCGCGATGCTCGAAGCCGAACTCCGCATACATACGCGCCGCGCGTTCATTGAACGGCCACACCGTCAGGCGTAAGTCCTGAGCGTCATGTTCGATGCCCCAATCCTTGACCCTTTGCATCAGCGCTCGACCAATGCCTTTGCCGGAAAACCGCTCCGCCACGCACACCGAGCCGATGCGCACGACATTCTGCGGTTGCATCAGCGGCCCGGCGCTTGCCGAAAGATTGGCGGTAATGAAGGCCGCCGGCTGATCACCGACGTGGGCAATGAAAGCGACCTGATTCGGCTTCTCGAACACCCCCGACCAGTGCGGCAGGTCGCGGGAAAAGTCTTCGGTGGGCGCGGCGTAGATATCGGGACGGGCGGCGTGGTGCACAGCGTTTAGCAACTGACCCAACTCGCAAAAGGTCAGTGCGTCTTCGGCGGTGGCGAGCCGGTAAGTGATGGTGTCATCCATGATGGATATTTTCCTTGAGAGTGTTGAGTGGCCGCAGTGAGAACTGGGCAATGGCGTGCCTTCAGATTGAGCTGACCTGCCGCTCACCCAGACGCTCCACCAGCCTGATGAGGTAACCATCGGGGTCCTGAACAATAAACTCGCGCTGGCCGACCTCGACGTTGTCCGCCCGGTACC
The DNA here is from genome assembly GCF_044742875.1 of Pseudomonas sp. NPDC087817. Classification (NCBI taxonomy): domain Bacteria; kingdom Pseudomonadati; phylum Pseudomonadota; class Gammaproteobacteria; order Pseudomonadales; family Pseudomonadaceae; genus Pseudomonas; species Pseudomonas sp. NPDC087817. The sequence continues at coordinate 23,164 of NZ_JBIUVJ010000004.1, read as the reverse complement.
ACGTATCTTTGCATGCCCGGAAAAGTGCAAAGCCTGCCTGCTCCAGTCTGTGGATTACAGGGGCGACCGCTTCAACGTCAATTTGCAGATTGATGCCCCGGCCAAAGGGTTTGCTCAGCGCTGCGGTCAGCCATTGACCGGCGTGCGGATCGACTTGCTCAAGCATGACTTGAGCGCCGTTCAGGTCCAGATAGGCGAAGCCGTCTTCGGGGCGTTGGTAAGCGATGCTGAAACCCAGACAAGCGACCCAGAAAGCCAGGCTTTTCTCCAGGTGAGTCACCATGAGCTCTGGCACCAGCCTGTTGCGATGAAACATGAGATGACGTCCTTTTCGAGTCGTGCAGTCCATTGGCAGCCTCTTTAAATCGAACATCACAGAGGGTGACAGTTCAGGAGGCCCATTCGCCACACTTTACTCGAGATGAGTATCAGGCAGGGCGCAGATTCCGCTCGCGGCTGGGGGCTGGGTTGCTTTTCTGGCGGAATCTGTACATTGAATTCTCCCCTGTGCAGCCAATAATCGGGCACTCACTCCGCTGGGAGTCGAGTGCCATGTGGAAGCATTCGGCAGTGCCTTCGAGAAGGTCTCTCAGCCACGGACAAACCTTTCAGGACGACGCACATGAGCAGCCATACCCGCACCAAACGACTGACCGTTCCACAACTGGTGGCGATGAAAGGCCAGCAGAAAATCGTCTCGCTGACGGCGTATTCCAGTGCCATCGCCAAGCTGATCGACCCGATTGTCGATTTCATTCTGATTGGCGACTCGACGGCAATGGTCGGCTATGGCCGGCCCTCGACACTGAGCATGCAGCTCGAAGAAATCATCGGCCACACCCGGGCGGTGGTCGATAGCACGCAACTGGCTTGCGTCGTCGCCGATATGCCGTTTGGCAGCTATCAGGAATCCCATGAACAGGCTTTTCGCAATTGCGCCCAGGTGCTGGCGCGCACCGGGTGTGATGCGGTCAAGCTGGAGGTGAACACGGCGCTGGCGCCTACCGTCGAGTTTCTTGTGGCGCGCGGTGTACCGGTCATGGCGCACATCGGGCTGATGCCGCAGTTCGTCAATGTCATGGGCGGCTTCAAGGCCCAGGGGCTGACTGCTGAAACCGGCGCGGTGATTGCCGAGGATGCCCGGGCGAGTCTTCAGGCGGGCGCGTTCAGCCTGGTGCTTGAGGGCGTGGCCGAAGGCGTGGCGCGGCAGATCACTGCAGATTCGAAAATGCCCACCATCGGCATTGGCGCTTCGCCGGCGTGCGACGGTCAGGTGCTGGTCACCGAAGACGTGTTGGGCCTCGGCGGTGCGCACGTACCGCGCTTCGTCAAACAGTACGCCGATGTCGGCGCGGTGATTCGTGAGGCCTGCGAGCGCTTTGCCGATGAGGTGCGTCAGGGGCAATTCCCTGAAGCGCGGCATTGCTATGGACTCTGAACGGGGCTAACGGGCTTCGTCGAACGCCTGAGCCAGTTGCTTCAAGGCCTGAGCTATATCCTTGTGCCATTCGAGGGTGTAGCTCAGACGCAGGTGATGTTTCCAGGCGCCTTGCTGACTGAACACTTCCCCGGGAACGATGACGATGCGTTGCTTCAGCAAGCGCTCAAAGACCCGCCGCATGTCCACCGGGTGTGTGGCTTTGAGCCAGAAACTGGCGCCGCCCTGCGGGACCACTACCTGCCATCGACCTTTGCCATGCTCCTCCAGCAACGCTTTCATGCGCTGCATGCGCTCCTGCAACAGCGCGCGAAGCGTGATCAAGTGCTGGTCGATGCGTCTGGAGTGGAACAGGCGGGCGATTGCTTTCTGCCGGGTCGGCGAAAGGCGAAAGCCTCGCTCGATAAACAGCCGATGAAATTGCAGCGGCTGCTGGCGACAGAGCACGTAACCGTAAGGGGCTTCCGCGCCAATGATCTTGTCGAAGGTCGAAAACACCAACAGTTTCTCCGGGTCGGCAAAATCGCGGTAGCGAGCAGGTTCCGGTTCGAAGCAGAGTTCACCGTAGGTATCGTTTTCGAACAGCCAGATATCCCGCTCTGCCAACCAGCGGCAGATTTGCTGTTTGTCCTGCGCCGGCATCAGGTTGCCTTGGGGCACGTTCACCGTCGACGACAGCACCGCCAAGCGGATGGGCTCATCGTTGAGCAGCGCATTGAGCGCTGGCAGGTCAAAGCGTCCTTGCTCGTTCAGGGGCATTTCGATCACGCGAATCTGCGCCGCTTGCAGCTGGCGCAGAATCGCCCAAGAGCACGGCGATTCCACCACCGCCAGCGTGCCTTGCAGGTTCAGCGCCTGCAGCGACAGCGCCATCACACTCTGCAGATCGGCGCCGATGTAGACATGTTCGGCCTGCCAGTAATTCTCCGTGGAACGTGTATAGCGCTCGGCCAACGTGGCGCGCAGTTCCGATTCACCCAACGGCTGATAGTGCGGCGCCGGATCGCCCGGGTATTGCCGGGTCAGTTCGCGCTCCATCATCAACAATGGATTCTGCAGTGACGCCAGCATCGCCGGCGCGTCGCTGCACAGTGCGAGCATGCCCGGTTGCCGTGCGTTGAAGAACGCGCTGTCCAGCAGGTTGGTCGAGCGGTCATTCGGTAGCGGGGCGGGCGTCGATCGGGTGAAATAACCGAGCTTGGGTCGGGCGTAGATTCGCCCTTCGTCTTCAAGCAGCGCGTAGGCGTATTTGGTGGTCGACACCGACACGCTCAGGCGCTGGGCGAGTTGGCGCAGGGAAGGGAGCTTCTGTTCCCCCTTGACGCTCGTGGTCTCGATCAAACCGACCAGGTAACGGTAAACCGCTTGATAGGCGAAAGTGACGTCTTTACGGCTATCCATACTCACTCGCTGCCATTTTTATCGTGCGCTGAGGTCAGTGCGCGATCCACAAGGTATGCCGGCTGTGAGTCATGCAGTGTCTGCGCGGTGTCGAGTACCTGTTTGATCAACCGCCGTTCTTCGCCCGTCAATATTTTCCTGCCGAAATCCTGGAACACGCCACCCGGATCGATGTGCAACGAGAAGAGCCCGATGATCTGCTCGTCGATCTCCTCGAAAATCAATTCCATAAAAGCCTCGTTCGCTGTCGCGGTCAGATAGGTCATTCCTTCAACGACCGCGCTGCCGGACCACGAGATTCGCTCCCACGCCCATGCATTGCCGAGTAGATCCCATGGGTTTGAGTGCGCTGGGAGTGCTTGCAGCACCGACAGAAAACGCTCGCAGGAAAGCACATCAAGCTCATATTCGCGCTTGCCAGAGTGGGCGCGGCGCGAGGCTTCTGTTGTTGAGGCGGGGGCTTGAGCTGCGCCGACCACGTTGGCCTTCAAGAGGTAGCTTTGGGCAATTTCCGAAGGCTGTTCACTCCAGTCGTTCAAGTCGGAAACCGGCGGAGTCCAGACTAGATGGATGGTTTCGCCGTCGGCTGGAAGGTCGTTGTTATCAAAGAACGCGAAGGTTCTTGCGCCAATGCTTGGCAATATTTCATCGAGGCGAAGCGTGGCGGCGCCGTAGTCGATTCCTCGATGCTGAGACCAGAACATCGGCCAGTAGATTTTCATCGGTAAACGCTCCGAACAGGCAGTTCTGGTTTCACTTCAGATGTGTGAGGCTTCAGTAGTTTGAGCTTGAGTCGACAGGCCGGCCAGAAACGCCGAAATCTGCTGCGAGCCTCGCAGGTGAACGACCGGAATTTGCGCGCCGATGGCCAAGCGATTAGCGTCAATGCTCGGGCGATTGACCCGATCAAAGTGCCAGACGAACTTCAGAAAACCCAGAAATGCTTTATCCAGCCGCTCAGTGCAACCGGCCGGCAGGTCTGCGCGTGGCCGGTTCAACACGCTGCGCAGAATGACCCGCCCCAAACAGGTCAGGCGCGGCGTATCGAGCCAGATAATCAGATCCGCACGGGGCAGCCGCAGATCGAAGGTGCGTCGCGAATAATTACCCTCGCAGACCCAAGCGTCACCGGCGATAGCGTGTCGCACCCGCTCGCGGAACATCTGGTTATCCGGCTCGATCCAGCCGGGCTCCCAGAACAGCGGATCGAGGTGCACCACGGGCAGACCCAGACGTCGGCCAATGTCCCGGGCGATGGTCGATTTTCCACTGCCCGAGTTGCCCAGAATAACGATGCGCTGCATGTGCAAATCCTTTGCGAAAAAAGCCGCCAAGTCTAAATCAAGTGCGGCCTGGATTTACAGGAATCGCGCGGGACGACACGGGGCGAGGGCGGCCGATGATTGGCCGTCGATGATTTCCTCGCTGGCGAGTCGGCCGACGATTGCGGCCAGTGTGACGCCGGGGTGGATCGAGCACACGTAGGCGCCAGTGACATTGGGCAGGAAGCCGACGATGGGCAGGCTATCGGCAGTGACGGGTTTGAGGCCGATGCAGGCGGACTCTGGCTCGATGGACATGATCCCGTGAAGTTCGTTCTGAATGGCTTTGGCGGTTCGCAGTGCGATCGCCTGCGGAGAATTTTGCGGCGTGTCGTCGAGGTAATCCTCCGCAGCCAGCAAGGTGTCATCCGCACCTCGCCGAACTTCCATTTGTGGGTTGGAAATGATGCCGCGCACGACATCGGCCTGGGTCTTGTAGCGAATGAGGATGACCGGGGCAGCCGCAATGGGCAGCGCGGCGTTGAGCAGGGCGGTCAGATGGGGAATACCGGTGCCTGCTGCGATGACGACAATGTCGCTGGCGATAATGCCGGCGGTGGTTTCAACGCCGGTTACCTTCGTGCCGCTGAGGGTGAAACCGAGCACTCCGGTCTGTGTGAGTACCCGGGCGCCAAAGGACTGGGCGCCGGCGATCAAGGCATGGGTCGCGGGCGCCGGTTCGAGTGCGCCTTCTTCGGCGGCGAAATGGGCTTGCTGCGGGGGATGCTTGAGGTTCGGCTCACGGGCGAGAATCTCGGCGCGTGGCAGCAGGGTTGCAGACGTTTGCGCGATGTCATCAATGCTCGCGCCGTAGGACAGCGCGCCGGTCCAGCGTATTTTCAGCGTGGGCAGTTCGGTTTCGAGTCGGCGGTATTCGTTGATCGCCGCACCGCGCAGTTGCGCGATAGGATCGGGCCCGGCGTAAGTGGCGTTGATCCAGCCGAATGAGCGTCCCTTCGCGCCGCACGCGATGTCTTCGGCCTCGATCAGCGTGACGTCGGCACCTTTGCCCGCTAGGTGATACGCCAGTGACGCGCCGACGATGCCTGCACCAATGACCACGATGCGCTTGCCTGCTCCCTGTTCCATATCCACCTCCCTGTTGTTGACCGGATGACGGTACTACAGGTCGGCGCGGGCTGGTTCGCGAATGTAGCTTGGCATTCAGAGTTGATTGCGGCCGATCTGCCGCCTTCGGGAGCAAGCCCCCTCCCACAAGTGATCTTCAGTGGTGGTTGGATTGATGCAACAAAAAAGCCCGGCATTTCTGCCGGGCTCGGGGGGCGATCAAATACTTACGCGGCCATGTTGCCGGCCGCCATGTCCTTCTTGTAACTGGCTTTCATCGCTTCCATTTCGGCGCCGAGTTCGTCGAGCTTGGCTTTGCCGAGGAGTTTTTTCGCCTGCGGGAACATTTCCGTCTCTTCCTCTTCGATATGGTGCTCCAGCAGCTCCTTGACCACTTTCACCCGACCAGCGAACTCGGGCGTGCCGGGGTCGGTCATCTTCAGATCCGGCAGGACCAGCGAGTCCACGGTGCGGTGCTCTTCCTTGGCTTCGTAGTACATGATGTCCTGCTCTTTGCTGCCGGCTTCCTTGAATGCCGGATAGAGTATTTCTTCTTCGAGGCGGGTGTGGATCGAGATTTCCATTTCCAGCTTGGCCAGCAGTTCCGTGCGTTTTTTTATCGCCCGGTCGGTGGATTCGCTGAGTTGCGACAAGATGCCTTTCACTTTTTCATGGTCGGCTTTGAGAAGGTCGATGGCGTTCATGGGGGGTTGCCTCTGCTTTCACGGATTGAACACAGGCCGTTGTGCCACGGCGCTGTGGAGTCCCTGAAGCTGTCGCATTTGCTGTGCCAACTCCCGCCGAAACCGCCAACCGCGCTGGCGCAAGGGTTTGCGCGAGGCCGGGGCAAAAGGCCTTCGTGCAGCCTGCATGAACAGCCCCCGGCCGGCATTGCAGATCACCGCTTGGGATGAATTTGCGCGGCCGCGCTGATGTCCAACTCACAACAGGCGATACGCCTTCGAGGACGACGTGATGCGCAAAAAACCGCAAACCGGACGCCGCCATGGATACCGTTGAATCCGCGCTGATGGCGGCGCGCAGCCAGTTCGCGATCACCATCAGTTTTCATATCGTGCTGGCGGCGTTGAGCATCGGCCTGGCGAATTTCCTGATGGTCCTTGAAGCGCTTTGGCTGAAGAGCGGGCGCAAGATCTATCTGGACATCTATCGCTATTGGCTCAAGGTGTTTGCCCTCAATGTGGCGGTGGGCGTCGCTTCAGGGCTGATTCTGGAATATCAGTTTGGGCTGAACTGGTCGCGGCTGGCGGTGCAGGCGGGGGATGTGCTCGGGCCTTTGATGTTTTACGAAGTGCTCGCGGCGTTTTTTCTTGAGGCCGGTTTCCTCGGGATCATGCTGTTCGGCATGAAAAAGGTCGGCCCGCGTCTGCATTTTTTTGCCACGTGTTCGGTTGCAGTGGGCTCGTTGATCAGCGCGTTCTGGATCCTTTCGGCCAATTCGTGGATGCACACGCCCGTGGGCTATGCGCTTGCCGCCGACGGCCGATTCATCGCCGAAGACTGGTGGGCGATCATCTTCAATCCGTCGTTTCCCTATCGTCTGCTGCACATGACCCTGGCCGCGCTGCTCGGCACCGCCACCCTGGTGGCTGGCGCCAGTGCGTGGCAACTGTTGAAGGCGTCGGGCAATCCGCGGGCGCGCCTGCAATTTTCCATGGCGCTGTGGACGATTGTCGTGCTGATGCCGGTGCAGATCGTGGTCGGCGATCTGCACGGGCAAAACACTTTGCAGGTCCAGCCGCAAAAAGTTGCCGCCATCGAAGGGTCCTGGACTCGCCCGGCCGAAGGGGCGGGCGAGCCCTTGCGTGTGTTTGCCTGGCCGGACATGAGCGAGCGCCGCAATCACTGGGAGGTGGCGATCCCGCGCATCGGCTCTCTATACCTGACGCACGACTTGCGCGGCAGCATCGCCGCGCTGGACGAGTTCCCGCCGCAGGACATTCCGCCGGTGGCGCCGGTGTTTTTCGCCTTTCGGCTGATGGTCGGGCTGGGCCTGTTGATGCTGGGGCAGGGCGTGGTCAGTCTGCTGATGCGTCGACGGCACAGACTCTACGTCGCCCGCTGGTGGTTGTGGAGCAGCGTGCTGCTGGCGCCGGCTGGTTTCGTGGCGATGCTCAGCGGCTGGGTGGTCACCGAGGTTGGCCGACAGCCGTTCACCGTCTACGGTCTGTTACGCACGGCGGACAGTCTGTCGCCGGTTTCCCGCGCGCAGGTGCTGACATCGACCTGGCTGATCTTGCTGTTTTATCTGCTGATCTTCGGCATCGGGCTGTGGGTGCTGTTGCGCGTTCTGCGCGAACCACCCCACGAAGACGAACCCGGACCACAGCCGACCCTGGCCGATGAAACGGGGCACTCCCGATGATCGACACCGACTGGATCACGCTGCTGTGTGCCGCCGCCCTGGCCTTTTCGGTGATGAATTATGTGCTGCTAGATGGCACCGACCTCGGTGTGGGCATGCTGATGGGGCTGACCCGATCCAGTCATGATCGCCGCGCCATGGCCGTGACCATTCTGCCGATCTGGGACGCCAACGAAACGTGGCTGGTGCTGGGTGGCGGCGGGCTGCTGGCGCTGTTTCCGTTGGCGTATGCGGTGCTGCTGCCGGCGTTGTACCTGCCTTTTATTCTGATGTTTCTGGCGTTGATTCTGCGCGCGGTGGCCCTTGAGTTTCGCGACTACGCGCCGAGCGAAAAGACCAAGCGCATGGTCGATGGCGTGTTGCTGGTCGGTTCGCTGGCCACCGGTGCCATTCAGGGGGTAGTACTGGGGACGTTGGTGCAGGGTGTGCCGCACGCGAATGGTCAGTACAGCGGCAATGGCGCTGAATGGCTGACGCCGTTTCCGTTGTTTTGTGGTCTGGTGCTGGTGTCGGGCTACGCGTGGCTGGGGGCGAGTTGGCTGTACTGGCGCACCGTGGATGACCTGCAAAAACGCTGCGAACGCCAGGCGAAAGTGCTGGCGCTGGTCACCGTGGGATTGTTGCTGGTGCTGGTGCTCTGGACGGCGCTGCTGCAGGGGCAGTATTGGCAACGACTGACCGACGCTCGTGTGTGGCTGCCGTCGACAGCGCTGCTGATCGCATTGCTCGCATTCTTCTTGTTGGGGTTTCGCAGCCGCTTCAACGCCTTGCCGTTGTTCGCGGCGTTGGCTGTGTTCATCCTCGCATTTACCTTGATGCTGACGGCGTTGTTTCCCTTGATCGTGCCGCCGGATCTGACCTTGCAAGCCGCCACGTCCAGCCCGAAAAGTCAGGTGTTCATGCTGATCGGTTTCGCCGTGCTGATTCCGCTGACGCTGGTCTACAACACCTATGGCTTCAAAGTCTTCAGCGGCAAGGTGCGGATTGGCGAATGACGCCACTTATCCGAATAGGCCCAAACGTTATGAACTCGCATCGGCCTTTGTCCTTCCGAAATTGAAGCAGCCATCCTTTCATTCGAACGTACGAGGACACCCCCATGCGAGCAATGACTTACCACGGCGCCCATGATGTCAGAGTCGAAACCGTGCCGGACCCGATCATCGAAGCCCCGGACGATATCATTCTGCGGGTCACGGCCACGGCCATTTGCGGCTCGGACCTGCACCTGTATCGCGGCAAGATTCCCACGGTCGAGCATGGCGATATCTTCGGCCATGAGTTCATGGGCATCGTCGAGGAAACGGGGGCGGCGGTGACGGCGGTACAGCGTGGCGATCGGGTGGTGATTCCGTTCGTGATCGCCTGTGGTGATTGCTTCTTCTGCCAACTGCAACAGTACGCTGCTTGCGAAACGACCAACTCGGGCCCGGGCGGGGCGCTGAACAAAAAGGTCATTCCGCCGCCGGCTGCACTGTTCGGTTATAGCCGTTTGTATGGCGGCATTCCTGGTGGCCAGGCAGAACTGGTGAGGGTGCCAAAGGCCAATACCGGGCCGTTCAAAGTGCCGGGGACGTTGTCGGACGAGAAAGTGTTGTTCCTCTCCGACATCCTGCCGACCGCGTGGCAAGCCGTGACCAACACCGGTATCGGCCAAGGTTCAAGCATCGCGATCTACGGCGCGGGGCCAGTCGGCTTGCTCAGCGCTGCCTGCGCGCGAATGCTCGGTGCCGAACGCATTTTCATGGTCGATCACCACGCCTATCGGCTGGAGTATGCCCAGCGCACCTACGGCGTGATCCCGATCAACTTCGATGACGACGATGATCCGGCCGACACCATCATTCGCCAGACGCCCGGCAGTCGTGGTGTCGATGCGGTGATCGACGCAGTGGGCTTCGAAGCCAAGGGCAGTACCACGGAAACCATCATGGCCACGCTGAAAATCGAGGGCGGTAGCGGCAAGGCGTTGCGCCAATGCATTGCGGCGGTGCGCCGGGGCGGGGTGGTGAGTGTGCCCGGCGTGTATTCCGGACCGATCCACGGTTTCCTGTTTGGCGATGCATTCGATAAAGGCCTGACGTTCAAGATGGGCCAGACCCACGTGCAGCGCTTCCTGCCCGAACTGCTCGGCCATATCGAGACCGGGCGCTTGCAGCCAGAGGCGATCATCACCCACCGGATGTCTCTGGAACAAGCCGCCGAGGGCTACAAGATCTTCGACAAGAAAGAGCAAAACTGCCGCAAGGTGATCCTCACGCCGGGCGGCAGTGATGTACCGCTGGCGGAGACGATTGAGACACCCGCTTTAGTGCCAGCAACTTGATCGGTTGATAGAGCAGAAAGTGGAGTGCCCCATGCACTCCACTTTCAGTCGTTCAGTCTGCGGTCGAGTCGACATTGATCTCGTCGTTTTCCCCGAGGGAGCTGTAATGCGCACGCAGTTTGCGCAGTTCCCGGGTGCCCATTTTGTCCAGGCACAGCGTTGCATTCTGTGCGTCGGTGGTGGCCCGGATCAGCTCATCGATCTTCAGGTGCAAGATATCGTTGTCGCGGTTTTGTGTGTTCTGGATCAGGAACACCATCAGGAACGTGATGATCGTGGTCGACGTGTTGATGATCAGTTGCCAGGTGTCGTTGTAGTGAAAGTACGGGCCAGTCAGTGCCCAGATGATGATCAGGACGATCGCGGCGACAAAGGTTTTCGAGCTGCCGGCCCAATTGGACAGGGCCTGACAGAAAGACGCAAATTTCATGAATGGACGAGCTCTTGAGGAAGGTAGGGCATAGACCCCGGCAAACCTTTGAAATTCTTTTTTACAATTGCGGAGTGCTCAATGAGTAAAACGATCACCGCGCAGGACCTGCATATCCACTTCGGCCACGGCGATGAGACGCCGCTGTTCAAATGGTTGATCGCCAGTTTTCTGATGGGCAAACGCATTCAGGCCGACATTGCTGCACAGGCTTATCGAGTGATCATGGAAAAACGGCAGCGCGATACACCGCGCAAGTTGGCCAATTGCAGCCATCGGGAACTGGTGGCGATGCTCGGCGAGGCACATTACGTGCGTTACGACGAAACCACAGCAAAGCGGCTTCTGGCGTTGGCTCACAAGCTCAATGATGAATACGCGGGGAAGATCGGCAATATCGTTGCCGCAAGTGCCGATCGCCAGGCGTTCGAGCAACGCCTGGCGGAATTTGACGGGATCGGCCCGAAGACCGTCGAGATTTTCATGCGTGAAGCCGGCGCGCTACTGTTCCCTTAACGACCCGGATGCGACGCCGTATTCTGGCTGATGTGTTTAGGCCCGGCGATTGCCCAGGCGATCAGTCCGAACAGCGGCACAAACACGATCAGCACAATCCATACCCCCTTGTTACTCGATTTGCCCTCGCTTTTACGCACCCGATTGATGGCCCACAGTTCAATAAGCAGAAGAACTGCCGCCAGTACGATCCACACGGTTTCGATTTGCATTGGCTACCTCCTGATGGTCTTTGTTAGGTGGCGTGTGGTGCGGCGGGTTCATTTAATTTTCGTTGAGTGCCTTGAGTTGCCGGGCCAGATGCAGGGCGACCGCACCGCTGTTGACCGTCGGCTGTAAATGGGTGAATGGAATGTCGATCATGCGGTTCTTGCGCACGGCACGCAGGCGCGATAACACCGGGTCGTTGAGCGTTTGATGTCATGGCATTGGCTTGCCGGCGCCGGGCCCGATATCCTTCACGCTCCGTGTGCGGATGTGCGCAATCGGGAAAAACAGCAGCCGGTCAGTAGGGAAGTGGAAATGTCGTTCAGGGTGATGGTGGTCGGTGGCTACGGTAATTTCGGCAGCATTGTTTGCCGGCATCTGGCGGTCATGCCGGGTGTGGAGCTGGTGCTCTCCGGGCGCAATCCGGACAAGTTGCAAGGCAAGCTCGATGAGCTGAACAGCCAGTCGGGGGCTGTCGCCGAAGGTTGGTGCGGCGATGCCATGGGCCCCGAGTTCAGCGCGGCGCTGCGTTTGCTGAATATCCACCTGGTGGTGCATACCGGTGGCCCGTTTCAAGGACAATCCTATGCGGTTGCCGAGAGCTGCATCGCCGCCTCGGTGAATTACTGCGACCTGGCTGACTGCCGAACCTTCGTCAATGGCGTGGGCCTGCTCGATGAGCGGGCGAAAGCGGCAGGTGTGGCGATTCTCAGTGGCTGCAGTTCGGTGCCAACGCTGTCTTCGGCGATCATTGATCAGCAGCGTCATCGCTTCTCCCGTATCGACGTCATCGAGCACGGCATTTCCTCCTCGGCGAAGATGCCGGGGCTGTCGACCATCGAAGGCGTGCTGGCCTACGCCGGCAAACCGATCCGGCAATTGAAGAATGGCCAGGTGCAGGAAGTGTCGGGCTGGCTGGACCTGACCTTGCGCAAGATGCCGCAACTGGGCACCCGGTTGCTGGCGAACGTCGACGTGCCGGACATGGATATCTTTGCCGGTCGTTATGGCGCACACACCCTCAGTTTCAAGGCTGGCGCCGGACTGAAGCTCGGCGGTATTGCCAATGGTCTGTTGGCGCAGGCATTGAAAGTCGGGCTGGTGCGCGACCACGCGATCTGGGCGGCGCGCCTGCATCGACTGGGCACTCGGTTCGAACGTTTCGGCGATGGCAAAAGTGCGATGTACATCGATGTTCAGGGCGTGGGCGTTGACGGCAAACCGCTGTCGATGACCGCGCAACTGACCGCCCTGAATGACAAGGGACCGGAAATCCCAAGCTGCGCCGCTGTGGCGCTGGCGGCAAAAATGGCTCAGGGCTACGTGCCGTCACCCGGCGCCCGTCCATGTGTAGGGGAAATCAGCGTCGAGGAATACCTGGCGGCGATCAACGATCCGGCCAACCTGAGCCTGTCCGTGCAATTTTCTGACGGGCAGCGCTGAACAGACACTATCTGGCTGCTGACCTCGCTGGTCAGCTGTCGGAGTCAGCGGCAGACGGCGCCGCCATTTTCAGAAAGCGCTGTTCGTGGTCTGGATTGGGCAGCAGACAGGTATCGTATTTGCCGAACAGTCGATAACGATTCAGCGCAATGCGGTCATAGCCCCAGTCGCGCAACATGCGCGGGAAGATGCGCAGCAGTCGCAAAGGCTGCCAGCGGCCGGGCAACTGCTTGATGACTTCGAGAAAAGCATCTGAACGTTCCCAGTAATGCCGGTCACGAATCACCGCCATGGTGTCGAACTGATCCAGCGGCAACCCCGCCCACGCGAGCAGCGCCTGACCCTCGGGCGACTGCACCGCCGCCAGGCGCACACGCCGCTGATGATCATGCCGAATCAGGAACCGCGCCCAGCCATTGCACAGTTTGCACACACCGTCGAACAGCACCACCGTTTCGCCAGGCTTGAGCAGTGGCGCGGGGGTAGGGCGGGGTTGCGCGGTTGGCATGGTGTGGGTCCATTGGGTTGGGGGTAACGGGATCATAACCGTGGGGACGGTTGGCGTCTGCTTCCCTATCGGTCCCGTTTGCAGATGACATTGAGTTGTCGATGCGGGTCGGCTGATGTGAGTTTGCTCAGGGGCCACCGGTTTTGGTCGATGACTCCTGAGGGAGTGCCTATGGCGTTGAAAAGGTCATTCGTGTTGTTTCTGGCACTCCGAAAGCATTGAATAAACCGAGGTCAGAAATTTTTCCGGAGATTGCCTTTGGCGATTTGTTCCAAGACCTCCATGTAACGCTCAGGTGTGACGCCAGACATGTCGTAGGCGGTGGTGAATACGGGTGGAAAGTCTTTGCCGGGGACCTCGTACTTTGCCGAGACTTGCGTGATCAGAGTGTTGTAAAGGTTGATCAGTGTCGGGCAGCCTGCGTATTCGGGGAAAACGCGGACAGCTTCGTCCAGGCAGTCATACAGCGGGATGCTGTACATATGCCCTTCGTTTTCCTCGACGCTGCCGTGAAATCGCCCTTGCGCATCTTTCAGGAAGTGCTTGAGCAGGTGGGGGTCAAGCACAGGTATGCCATTGCGTGGGTAACCTGCGTGAAACTGGCCGTTGATGATCACCAAGGGCATTACCTTAAGATCTTCGCGTCCGGCGAGTGCGGGGTAGTACGCTGCGCAAAACGCTTGCAGATTCTCGCGAACCCGCTCTGCTTTTCGGCTGGCCTGAGCCGTTTTGGTTTCTATTCCATTGTTGTCGAATATTTCGTTGTGATAGTCCAGCGCAGTGACAGGCGTGCGCCGGCTTCTGAGTTCGGCAATGACGATCAGGTTGCCAAAAGCGAACGTCATGTCGATTTCTTCGAATTTTTTCGGCGCGTATCTGAACTTTAGCGCCGCTGTCCAACAGAGGTGCTCGGCCAGAATGGGGTTATTCGATCGACACTCTTGCAGGACATTGAGGATGTCTTGCTCGAACAACTTGCCACGGCGCTTGGCTTTAGGATCGACGCGCTTCAGCCAAGTGTCGAAGTTGCGTCCGATGCTGGCGGTGAGCAGGGCACTTACCGGAAAACTTACCTGTTCATCGAGCACCAGCAGGGGCTGGCTCCAGAGGTCGTGCTGAAGGCTGCTGGCGTTATAGGAGAGCATGTCGATAACGATCCTCACGTCTTCGACCAGCATATTCGTGCAGTGCGCCAGGTGTGCGATCAACTCGTCCATCCGGAACCTCGGAGCAAAGGCGAGCACCTCGTCCCACTGCCTCGGCGAAGGTTTTGAGAGGTCCGCTTCTCTTATCTGAGCGGCAAGAACGGTCAGGTGAAACCAGACTTTCAAGACATTGCGCATTGTCTGGTCCCTGGCGTTGCTGGATGCCGGGTCCAGGATGGGATGCAAGTGCTGATCGATCATGTAGTACGGCGCGGCTCGATGGTAGGCAGCCGACGTCTGCGCCTCTTCTGACAGGCCTCGCCAATGGGTGCTGGACAAGCTGCTGTCGGAGCTCTGGTAATGCAGGTATTGACCTTGATCCAGCCGTGCTTCAGTGATCAGGCGCCGACTTCTCATGTCGCGGACGATCTGCATGGCATTGGTGGCATTGTGGTGATCCCGGCGGTACTCGGAAATAGCTTTGATCAGATGCGGGTCCGGTGTTGTGGAAGCGAGAACCACGCCCTGGGGGTGCGGGAAAAACCGCGATTCCCCGTAGAGCAAGTCCTGCCAGATGCGCGAGAAGTTGTGAAACAACTGCACCATCGAGGTTTCATTCTCAAGAAGGGTGAACTTGTCCAGTTGGTGCGGGCGAGCTTCAGGAAAGAGCCGGTCGAGGTCCTCCCGGTGCTTGAGCAGCTCCCAGAACGCTCCGCACAGGCTGTCCAGACGATGCATGTTCAAGGTGTTGGGATCGACCTCGACGTTGCCGTAGGTCAAGGTGGACTTAAGGGCGAGGTGCTGTTCCAGCGACGCGTCGGGCCGCTCGGCCATAAGTTCCATCTGCTCCACGGAAATCCGGTAGAACGCATGATTGGCGGCACCCAGGTGCGCCTGAATCAGCTCGTTCGCACTCAGTGGATTGTCGCGGCTGAAGGTGAACTGCTTGCGCGTATTTTGCACGCGCTGGAAATGGTCATTTAGCCAGGCCACACCATTGAGGAAACCGCGTTCCTCGTTTCCTGGACCCCTTGTCCACTCATAAGCTTGAAGCCAACTGGATAGCTTGAATTCGGCCAGCATGGCCGGATGGGGAAGTTGTTTATCACGAGCTAATTTCAACAGCGTTGTCTGAGGCTGGTTCACGGCGAGAAGTCCTTATCTCAATTTTGCGAGAAATGTTCTGCGACGCACCTGATGGCGCTGCCAGACCTTAATTCCTCGTACACCGCACATCAAGCCAGTCTCAGCGCCGAACAGGTAGGACAGGGCCGTGAGGAAGGAGCCAGGTGCGCCTTTTTCAAGCCTTGAATTACCCTTGGAAACCTCGTTGCGTTGGGTTTGCCAGGATCATTGACTGCATCAATAACAACCATTAACGCAATCAGGTTCTCATATCAGCACCTCGGCGTAAGATCGGCTCCATTCCCAACCACTGCACATCGGAGCACATCAACATGAAACGCCAAACTCTTCTCGGCATTGCCTTCTCGCTCTTCGCACTGAACGCGGTTGCCGCAGCCACTCAGACTGATCCACTGTTCAGCGACGCGGTCGCTGCAGCCACCCAGACCGACCCACTGTTCAGCGACGCTGTCGCCGCCGCAACTCAAACCGATCCACTGTTCAGTGATGCCGTCGCTGCCGATGGTTCGGATCGCCTCAAAGGTAATCTGGTTGCCGAAGGTGGTGCAGACCGTTTGCTCGAACGCCGTGCCGCGTGAATGCAGGGTTTGACCGCAGCACTCGACAAGAGCCCGGCCTTATCAGCCGGGCTTTTTTTTGCCTCGAACATCTGGAAACAACCTGTTGATTGCCAATCTGTAAATCGCCTGTTTGCATGCCCGTCCACATAAGCATGAAGGTCAAGGAGACGGTCAGTGAAAACCATGGTGGTTGGTGCAAGCAAAGGGTTGGGCAAAGCCTTTATCGATGGACTGGGTGAGCAGGGCGATACGTTGATTGGGGTTTCGCGTAGCCGTCCCGAAACGCTGCCCTCCAGGCCCGGGATCGAGGTGCGGTGGGTAGAGGCCGATCTGGCTGAACCCATGAAAGCTGTGTCGGTGATTGAGCGAGCGGTTGCCGAAGGCGGGCTGGATACGCTGATCTACAACCTGGGCATCTGGGAGGACTTGGCTTTCGACCCCGCGTACGACTTCCTGGCTGATCACGACGATCAGGTGCAGGCGATCGTCAACTGCAACATTACGTCGACCATTGTGTTGATAAAACGCTTGCTGCCGGTGCTGCTGAAAAGCGCAAACCCAAGAATCATTCTGACCGGCTCGACCTCTGGCTTGGCGCAAAGTGGACGACCCGAAGTCACTTTCGGCGCTTCCAAGTTCGCACTACGGGGCATTGCCGATGCATTACGCGAAGGCTACAGGCAGCAACGCCTGGGTGTGACCTGTCTGAACCTCGGCTACCTGAATACCGAAGATCACCTCAGCACGCCCAGAGCGCTTGCCGAACAGCGCGGCGAGGGCAACGCCATTCCCGTGCACGACGTCGTGCAGGTGGTGCGGATGATCTTGAGTCTGTCCTCGGCAAGCTACGTCAAGGACCTGACCTTGCCGGCGATATTCGATGAGCGCTTCTGAGAGCAGGGTTTAGCCGCGCGGTTATGTTGGCCGGCGTCTCACCGATTGTCGGCAGCGACCTAATCAAGGACTTGAACGAGTGATCGACGCTGGCGCTTCGACCTGCGCCGAAATCCACTCACGGCTGTAAGCCAGCACGCTTTCAGCGATGGCTGTCGGAAAGTGGATGAAGCCGTGTGGGGAGGAGGGCAACAGATACACCTCGACGGGTGCTGAATTCATCCAGCGCTCGGCGATATCGAGGGTGTCGTCACGCAACGGATCCAGCTCACCGGCAAACATCAGGGCCGGCGGAAAGCCGCTGAAATCGCCGTACAGCGGGGACAGCGGCGGTTGGCGGCGCTGCTCGTCATTCAAGTCCGGCGTGAGCTTGCGCAGTGCTTCAATCATTCCCGGTCCGTCCAGCAGCAGGGTTTCTGGCGGTGCTTCGCGCACGCTCGGCGTTCCGGTCATATCGTAAACGCCGTAATACAGCAGTGCGCCGTTCACCCGTTGCAGCAACCCGGGCGAGTTTTTCAGCGCCAATAGCGTCGCCGCTGCCAGATGAGCGCCGGCCGATTCACCGACGACGATCACCGGCAGACCGGCAAATTCGTTCTGGCTGAGCAGCCAGCGGGCGGCTGCCACGCAGTCATCCATCACCCCTTCGATGGGCGTCGATACCGCCAGACGGTAGTCCACCGAGACGACCGCCACGTTGCACGTATTGACGATGGCGATGTTGAAGTTGTCATTCATCTGCGCATTGCCGATCACCCAGCCGCCGCCGTGGAAATCCAGCACCACGCCTTTGGCTCGACCCTTGGGCCGAATGATCCGCACGGCCGCGCCACTGTGGTCAATCCTCTTTCGCTCAGCCAGGAGGCCATGCTTGCGCAACTTGCCTTCGCCGCCAATCTGACTGACACGCAGCAACGCCTGAATCAGGCGTGGCACGACACGATTGCGGATTTTAAAGCGCGGCAACCACGCGAGTTTCTTGTTGAAATCGCGCACTTGCGCCAACTCGCGCTCGCCTTCGGGCCATGGTGCTTTACCGGGGGAGTGGGGCATCAGCGATTCTTGACCAGAATGGAAAAATTCAAGGCTGCGGCAACACACAGCCACGCCAGATACGGGAACAAAATCAGGCCAGTGATCAAATCAAGCTGCACAGCCATCACCACCATTGCTGCGACCACCAGCCAGAGCAGCGTCAGGATCACCATCCCGGCAACAATGTGATGCGCGCCAAAGAACACCGGCGTCCACAAGGTATTCAGCGCAATCTGCGCGGCCCATAAAGCCAGCACCGTCTGGCTCCCGGGAATCAGGCTCAAACGATAGCCAGCCCAGGCCAGCAACAGATAGATCACCGTCCAGGCCACCGGAAACGCCCAGTTGGGTGGGGTGAAGCCGGGTTTGGCCAGCGATTCGTACCACTGGCCCGGTTTGAAAATGATGCCCGTGCTCGCGGCAGCCGCGCAGGCCAGAAGGAAAATGAAAAAGGTCATTGCCAGTCCTTAGCTGTGGTCAGCTTAACGGGGGTGTAAACAAAGGACGCCCCGTGGCGCGAAAAGTTTGCATTGAACAATGACATTTATTGAAGCATCTGCTGTTCGTGATGAGGTTGAACCAAGAGCTGACTGGTCAGTCAGGATAGTCAGTACCTCTTCTTTCCAACGCGGATGAAACCATGCACACCTATCTTCTGAAATACCAGTTCAACGGCGAGCCTCGTGAACATTCACTCGAACTCAAACAGCCACGACTCGCCGATCACGAGGCCGCGATGCATCTTCTGGAATTGCATTATGGCGATGCGGAAAACAGTCTGCTCATGCCCACGGCAGATTCCACGCCGCCAGAGATCCTTGCGCAAGCCGAGAATCGAGGCATCACGCAGATTCGGGTCGAAGGCTAACACCTGTCCCTGAGGGAGTGGGTTTGCTCGCGAAGGGGCCGTATCAGCAAGGACTAATTCACGCTGAAACGCCACCTTCGCAATCAAAGTCAGGGTAAGACAGTGGACTCCGGCTCATCCCCTATGCAGTCGGGTGCATTCGGGCCGATGTCGATCATGGCGGCGGAGACCCGGGGCAACTCTCTGAAACCCCAGCTCAAAGGCCCGCCATCAGCCACCAGATCGTAAATTTCACTTTCACCCAGCAGTTGCCCGTTGCGCTGGTCGTACAGACGAAAAAACGCCGGTATCTCCCACCGGGGAAACCAGGCAAGCGGCACCGTTTCGTCCGGATGGGGGCGAGGGTGAAAAATGCCGGGCAGTACCCAGAAGGGTTTGAAATCCTGAACCCGGTAGCAACCGTTGGGACTGATGCGCGCTGCGCCCGAAGGCGTTGCCAGGGCTTTTTCCCACCATTGGGAAGCGGCCCACAACGCGGCCCATGAACCAACGCAGAAGAAAAGCGCCGCAAGGATTTGTCGGGAAGGTTTGGTCATGTTCGCGGACCTTTCACGGACCTGCCGTTCAGACACGCCGATGTGCCACGTGTGGCAGCCTGCGCATTTTCAATCCGGTGCATGGAGACATCCTGTCGCAAAAGGTCGGCAATTGTGCCGGTTCTGGAAATCCAGTCAAACAGCTGTTCCCCGTCACCCAAGTCCCCCACGTGGGAAATCTATAAAAAGGTATCGATATGGCCGATACACGCGTGCCATGGACCAATCGCGCAGCCATTTCGATCCAGAGTCAATCTGTCATATTCGGTATCACTTCATTGCAGATAGTAGCCAGCCCAATGCTTATTCCATGAGGCTGCACTGTGTTCCAACGTATTCTGTGTTCGCTGTCCGTTCTGAGTCTGTCCATCGCCGCTGCCCATGCCGCCGAGCCTGTTGCTCTCGATACGCCGCGCCTGACAAGCATCGACAACTTCCGTGATATCGCCGGCCTCACCACGGCCTACTCCACGGCCCATGACGGTACGATGCGCAGTAGCGTGTTCTACCGTTCGAATGCGCTGACGCCGTCGACGGCGGATCTGGCGACGCTCAACAGCCTTGGCATCAAAGCCGTTTACGACCTGCGCACCCCCAGCGAAATCGCCGCAACACCGGACACGATGCTCAGCGGTGCGACCTACGAAAACATCGACATCATCGGCAGCACCACCTCCGGCTCGAACATCACCAACATCTCATTCAACAGCGCCGCCGACGCGATCGCCATGATGGAACAGACCAACCGCGCGTTCGTCAGCGACGCGGGGATGCGCGGTCAGTTCGCCAAACTGTTCAATGAGCTGGCCAGTGTCGACGCTGCTCAACTGTTCCACTGCACTGCCGGCAAAGACCGCACGGGCTGGACTGCGGCGGTATTGCAGAGCATCGCCGGGCTCGATAACGCGACGATCATGGCCAACTACTTGGCGACCAACGATTACACTGCCGCCCGCGTCGCCGCGACCCTCAAAGCCATGCCGCCAGGCATGGCCGCCATTTACGCGCCGCTGCTCGGTGTGGAGGCCAGCTACTTGCAGGCCGGTCTCGATGAAGTCAGCGCGCAATACGGCAGCATGGACAACTACCTCAAGCAAGGTCTGGGGCTGTCGCAGGAAACGATCTATGTGCTGCGCGGCAAACTGGTCGAGTACAACAGTCTGCCGGGGCAGGCGGGACTGGTCGGCAATGCGGCCGCGGGTGCCGAGTTGTTGCGCCAGTTGCAGAACACCAACCTGTCCGGCACCTACAGTGCCTACAACTATTATCTGCAGTCGGCCATCGACGTCGGCACTCTCGGTGGTGTCGAGTCCTCGGTCGGCGGCCAGGTTCATGCCGATGCGGCCAGCTACCTGCTGCGCCAGAACGCGCTGATCGAACAGGCTGCCGCCCCGTTCGCCAGCGGCAGCGATCTGCGAGTCGGCCAATATCGTTTGTGGGCGACCGCGCTCGCCGGCTATTTGGGCACCGACGGTTCCGCGCACGCTGACAGCAGCAACGAACACAGCCAGGGCCTGATGGTCGGCATCACCCAGCGTTTCAGCGAACAACTCAGCGCCCGTGGTGGCTTCGGTTATAGCAAGGGCTCGGTGGGAGGGGCGGGTGGCGAAGCGGATACTGATTTCACCTTCTTCAACATTGGCGCCCGTTATGGCTTCGCCAGTCTGGAGCGCGGCTTCTATATAGATGCCAACGCCAGTGCCGGTTACACCGACTACGACAGCAAACGTGACCTCGGCGGTGGTCTCGGTTCAGCCAAGGGCAGCACTCACGGCAATCTGACGGGGGCGACTTTGGCATTGGGCTATCGCGTGCCGGTGAGCGGCATGACGCTGGAGCCGAGCCTCGGGGTGCGCGTCAGCCATCTCGATCTTGCCGGCTTCAAGGAGAAGGGCAGCGAGCTTTCTCTGGATGTCGATGACAACACGCAAACCCGTCGCAGCGCTGTGGCCAATCTCGACGTGTCTTTCGCCCCGATGGCGGTGGGCAATTGGCAACTGGTGCCGGGTGCGCGCGTGGGTTACGAACATGTACTCGGCGAGCATCAGGTCGATAGCGAAGGTCACTTGTTGGGACTGGATATCGAACAACGCGCTGCGTTCGACAATCGCGATCAGTTCAGCGGTGGCGTCAATCTCATGGCCAGCCTTGGCCCGGTCAGCGTGGGGGCAGAAGTGGGGGCCAGCGGTGGTGGCGACAGTCACGGCTTCGCCGGGAGCCTCAAGGCCAGTTATTCGTTCTAACTGTCATGGACTCCGGCCGCCCCGGTTTGGCGGCCGGACGCTTAGCGGCCCGACCGGGATTTCAAGTCTGCCGGGCTGACGCCATAAGCATTCTGGAAGTACTGGCAAAACCGCCCGACATTGCTGAAGCCAAACCGCAACGCCACCTCAGTCACCGAATTCGCGTGCCGCTGTGCCAGCGCCTCATAAGCCCGCTGCAACCTCACCTGACGCTGATACGCCACAATCGACGTCCCGACAAACCGACGAAACCCTTCCTGAAGCGCCCGCTGACTGACATTGCTCAACCGCGCCAGATACACGCCGCTGACCAACTGCTCCGGATGTGCCTGAATAAAATCCACCGCCAACTTCACATGCCGTGGCGCAATCAGGGGCGCTGGACGGCGTAGTGCTTGAGTGAAATTGTGCGGCCACGCCTCCAGCACCGCATCGATCAGCATTTCCCGCAGACGTGACGGCATGAGTGTGCCGGTGTTGATCAACAGATCGAACTCGCTGCCCGTCGCCAGATCGATCAACGCCTTGATGCCCTGAAATGCTGCCGTGTTCAGATCGACCACCGGTTCGAAGGCGATCTTTTGCAGAATCGGTTTGCCCAACAAGATCGACAACCGTTCGGTGAGTTGATTGCGATTGATCGAAATGCCGTGCTGGGCATGGTTGTCGAGAAAGTGCATTGAGCGAATTTCGGCTTTGTCGATGGCCAGGCCGATGTGCGCAGCGCCGACGGACTCGGTGGTGTGATGGAAAACGACCTTGCCGGAAGTAGGGATGACGAAGGTGATTTCGTCTTGCGGGTTGGGGAAGGACACCGAGAAGTCGCCGCAGTAATGCATGCGGCGGAAGCTGACTCCTTCATGTCGACCATAGACGCCGCCGATGATGATGTTTGAGGGCGGTGGCGGTGTGTCGCTATAGCGATTACCAAACATAGTCGAGAAGAGGGCGCCGAAGTCGTCGCTGCGCAGACCTTCGGAGCGGAGGATGATTTTCTGACGGGACGGGGATGGGAACAACTCGGTCGGTTCCTTTAGTGGGCGCTTGGGTTGAGGTCGGGAGGGGGACGTTAGCAGGTGGGGATAACAGGATTGTGACGGTTGGCCAGGGTTGCGCTGAGCGCCGTCTATATATAGTCGGCGCAAGAAGCGCTGTATTCGATGGGGTTTTCTCGTCAGGCAAAAGAATTTTCAGAGGGGGGTTGACCACGAATTCCAGTCCTGTATTATTCGCCTCCCGCTGACGAGGACTTTGAAACTGGTTAGCGCAAGTGATTGATTTAAATGAAAATAATCACTTGACAATAAATGAGGCTGCTGTAGAATGCGCGCCTCGGTTGAGACGAAAGATCTTAACCAACCGCTCTTTAACAACTGAATCAAGCAATTCGTGTGGGTGCTTGTGGAGTCAGACTGATAGTCAACAAGATTATCAGCATCACAAGTTACTCCGCGAGAAATCAAAGATGTAACCAACGATTGCTGAGCCAAGTTTAGGGTTTCTTAAAAACCCAAAGATGTTTGAACTGAAGAGTTTGATCATGGCTCAGATTGAACGCTGGCGGCAGGCCTAACACATGCAAGTCGAGCGGATGAAGGGAGCTTGCTCCTGGATTCAGCGGCGGACGGGTGAGTAATGCCTAGGAATCTGCCTGGTAGTGGGGGACAACGTTTCGAAAGGAACGCTAATACC